>NZ_JBFBHK010000003.1:0-325480 GCF_040685235.1 Curtobacterium sp. NPDC089185
ACAGGAGCAAGCTCCTGATCATCGTTCGACTTGCATGTGTTAAGCACGCCGCCAGCGTTCGTCCTGAGCCAGGATCAAACTCTCCGTAAAAAAATTACAGATCCGACACCCGAAAGCGTCGAACCGAGTTGAAACTGACTGTAAAGACTGTCTACTGACAATCAATTCAATCCAAAAGGAATTGTCTCCGTACCTCCACAAATGAAGGCAACGGGGTCAAAAAATTGGCATTGACAATGTGCACGCTGTTGAGTTCTCAAGGACCAGACGCACCCCCCACTCGACTCCATCAGGAGCTCCGCCAGAGGGGCTTGGTGTCTCGACACCACGAGACCGAACCATCCGGTTCACTGTCGTGGTGGGATTCGTTGCCGAGCGGGACCCCGTCCGGACTGCATCCCCAGGTCTTCGACCCGGTGACCGTCTCGGCCGTTCCGTTCTCCGCCTCAGCGGCAACGAGTGATTACTCTACACACGGCCCGGGGACTCGGCCAACCGGTCCGACACCCGGGCGTGTCGCAACGGTTCGGTCGGCAGTGGACCGACGACGAACGGCCCGCTCCCCTGCTGGGGAACGGGCCGTTCGGCACGACTGCACGCGGTCAGTGTCGGGCGATGACCGGGTTCTTGAGCGAGCCGATCCCCTCGATGAGGACCTCGACGACCTCGCCGTCACGGATCTGCCCGACGCCGGCTGGGGTTCCGGTCAGGATGACGTCGCCCGGCAGCAGGGTCCAGATCGAGGACACGAACTCGACGAGCGTCGGGATGTCGTGCACCATCTCGCTCGTCGACGCCGCCTGACGGAGGTCACCGTCGACGCGGGTCTCGAGTCGGATGTCCGAGGGGTCGATCTCGGTCTCGATGACCGGGCCGAGCGGGCAGAACGTGTCGAAGCCCTTCGCCCGGGTCCACTGCCCGTCGCGGGCCTGCAGGTCGCGGGCCGTCACGTCGTTCGCGATCGTGTACCCGAGGACGACGCTGGCGAAGTCCTCCCGGCGCACGTTCTTGGCGAGCGACCCGATCACGATGGCGAGTTCGCCCTCGTGGTCGACGCGGCCGACGTCGGCCGGGAGGCGGATGGGTTCGTCCGGGCCGATCACCGAGGTGTTCGGCTTGAGGAACACGACCGGGTCGTCACCGGAGCGCTCGTCCATCTCCGACGCGTGCTCGGCGTAGTTGAGCCCCACGCCGATCACCTTCGACCGCGGGATCACCGGCGCGAGGAGCTTGGCGTCGGCGAGCGGCACCCGCTCCCCCGTCGTCTCGAACCCCTGGTACATCGGGTCCCCCGCGAGCACGACCAGGTCACGCTCGTCGAGGATGCCGTACCGCGGGTCTTCACCCGTGCTGCTGAACCGTGCGATCTTCACCGTTCGACCCTACCGATCCCGCGCTCAGGCCGGGTCGGTCAGCTGCGTCATCCACCCGTGCGGGTCGGGACGGCGGCCGTACTGGATGTCGGTGAGTTCCTCGCGGAGGGACATCGTGAGCTCCCCGGCGCCGGCGGTCGGCAGGGTGATGGCGAACCCCTCGCCGCGCAGCTCGGCGATCGGCGTGACGACCGCGGCCGTCCCGCACGCGAACGCCTCGGTGATCGATCCGTCGGCCACGCCGTCACGCCACTCGTCGAGCGTGACGCGGCGGCGCTCGACCCGGAGCCCGCGGTCCTCGGCGAGCTGGAGGATCGAGTCGCGGGTGATGCCCTCGAGGATCGACTCGGAGTCGGGGGTGACGAGCGTGCCGTCGGCCTTGACGAGCACGACGTTCATGCCGCCGAGCTCCTCGAGGTACCGGCCCTCCTCGGAGTCGAGGAACATGACCTGCTGGCAGCCGTGCTCGTACGCTTCCTGCTGCGGGAGCAGGGACGCGGCGTAGTTGCCGCCGGTCTTGGCCGCACCGGTACCACCACGGGCGGCACGGGCGTAGTGGGTCGACAGCCAGATCGACACGGGCTGCGGACCCGACGTGAAGTACGCGCCCGCCGGGCTCGCGATGCAGTGGTAGGCGACCGCCTGCGCAGCGCGCACCCCGAGGAAGGACTCGGTCGCGATCATGAACGGGCGGAGGTAGAGGCTCGTCTCGGGCGCCGACGGCACCCAGTCGACGTCGGTCCGCACGAGCTGCCGGATCGACTCGACGAAGACCTCGACCGGGAGTTCGGGCAGCGCGAGCCGGCGCGCCGAGCGCTGGAAGCGACGGGCGTTGGCGTCCGGACGGAAGGACCAGACCGAGCCGTCGGCGTGCCGGTAGGCCTTCAGTCCCTCGAAGATCTCCTGCGCGTAGTGGAACACGCTCGCGCTCGGGTCGAGCGAGAGCGGTCCGTAGGCGTGGACCGCGGCGTCGTGCCAGCCCCCGTCGAGCGTCCACTCGACCGTGGCCATGTGGTCGGTGAAGTGCTTGCCGAAACCGGGGTCGGCGAGGATCTCCTCGCGCTCGGCGGCCGCGCGGCGCTCGGGCGACGGGGTGGACGCGAACTCGAGGGCGAAGTCGCCGGTGCCGGCGGTGTCGGGGCTCGTGGTGTCGTTGCTCGCAGTGTCGTTGCTCATCGGGGAAGGCTCCTGTCAGGCGGTGGTGGTGCGTGCTGCGGCCGCGGCGGCGATCGCGTCGCCGACCTCGGCCGTGCTGCGCGGCGTGGTGCCCCGGCTCGCGAGGTCCGCCTCGACCGCCTGCGTCACGGCCGCCGCCAGGTCCGCACGACCGAGGTGGTCGAGCAGCAGGGCGACGGACAGGACGGCTGCGGTCGGGTCGGCGACCTGCTGGCCCGCGATGTCCGGCGCGGAACCGTGCACCGGCTCGAACATGCTGGGGAAGGTGCCGTCGGGGTTGATGTTCCCCGACGCCGCCAGACCGATGCCGCCGCTGATCGCGCCGGCGAGGTCGGTGATGATGTCACCGAAGAGGTTGTCGGTGACGATGACGTCGAACCGTCCGGGCTCGCGCACCATGTGGATGGTGACCGCGTCGACGTGCTGGTAGTCGACGGTGACGTCCGGGTGCTCCTCGGCGACCGCCGCGACGGTCCGCTGCCAGAGGGCCCCGGCGTTGACCAGGACGTTGCTCTTGTGCACCAGCGTGAGGTGCTTCCGGGGACGACGCGATGCGAGGTCGAACGCGTACCGCACGACCCGCTCCACGCCGTGCGCCGTGTTGATCGACACCTCGGTCGCGATCTCGTGCGGGGTGCCCACCCGGATCGCGCCGCCGTTGCCGACGTAGGGGCCCTCCGTGCCCTCCCGGACGACGACGAAGTCGACCTCGCCCGGGTCCGCGAGGGGGCTCGCCACCGACGAGTACACCGTCGTCGGCCGGAGGTTGACGTAGTGGTCGAACGCGAAGCGCAGCTTCAGCAGGAGCCCGCGCTCGATGATCCCGCCGGCGAGCCGGGGGTCGCGCGGGTCACCGCCGACGGCGCCGAGCAGGACGGCGTCGTGCTCGGCGACGGACGCCATGTCGTCGTCGGTGAGGATGTCCCCGGTCTCCAGGTACCGCGCGGCGCCGAGCGAGAACGCGGTCTCCTCGACGACGAGGTCCGCCGGGAGGACCGCGTGCAGCACCTTGAGCGCCTCGTCCACGACCTCCGGGCCGATGCCGTCGCCGCGGATCACCGCGAGCTTGATCGTCTGCGCCACGTCCGTCACTCCCCTACAGCGTGATGTCGATCTCGCGGAGCGAGGTCGCGTCGATGGTGGAGCGGACGTGCTCGAGGATCTCGGCGGGCACGGGCGAGTCGACCGTCAGGACGCTGAGCGCCTGGCCGCCGGCCTCACGCCGTGAGATCTGCATGGCGGCGATGTTGATGCCGGCCTCGCCGAACTCCTTGCCGTAGACCGCCACGATGCCGGGGCGGTCGGTGTAGACCATCACGACGTGGTGCGCGTCGAGGGCGACCTCGACGTCGTGGCCGTTGATCTCGACGAGCTTCTCGACCTGCTTCGCGCCGGTGAGCGTGCCGGACACGCTGATCGCCGGACCGTCGGACTGTGCACCACGGATGGTGAGCAGGTTGCGGTACTCGGGGCTCTCCCCGTCGGTGATGAGCCGGACGGTCACCCCGCGCTGCTCGGCGATGAGCGGCGCGTTGACGTAGGACACCTGGTCGCTGACGACGTCGGTGAACACGCCCTTGAGCGCCGCGAGCTTCAGGACGCTGACGTCGTACTGCGCGAGCTCGCCGTGCACCTCGACGTCGATGCTCGTGACCGGGGAGGTCGCGAGCCCGGTGAAGACCTGGCCGAGCTTCTCCATGAGCGGGATGCCCGGGCGCACGTACGGGTCGATGACGCCGCCCGCGACGTTGACGGCGTCCGGCACGAGCTCGCCGCCGAGGGCGAGCCGGACCGACTTCGCGACCGAGACGCCGGCCTTCTCCTGCGCCTCGTCGGTCGAGGCACCGAGGTGCGGCGTCACGACGACGTTCGGCAGCGCCACCAGGGGCGAGTCCTTCGGCGGCTCGGACACGAAGACGTCGAGGCCTGCACCGGCGATCGCACCCGAGGTGAGCGCACGGTGCAGCGCGTCCTCGTCGATCAGGCCGCCACGGGCGACGTTCACGACGAACGCGGTCGGCTTCATCAGCGCGAACTGCTCGTCGGAGATCATGCCCACCGTCTCCGGCGTCTTCGGCATGTGGATGGTGGTGAAGTCCGCTCGGCGGAGCAGGTCCTCGAGCGAGACGAGCTCGACGCCGAGCTGCTGCGCGCGGGCGGTGGTGACGTACGGGTCGTACGCGATGACCGAGACCCCGAAGGCCTGCAGCCGCTGCGTGATGAGCGCGCCGATCCGGCCGAGGCCGATGATGCCGACGGTCTTCTCGTACAGCTCGACGCCCGTGTAGGACGACCGCTTCCAGGCACCGGCGGCGAGCGACGCGTGCGCGGCCGGGATGTGCCGTGCGAGCGAGAGGATGTGCCCGACGGTGAGCTCGGCGGCGGAGATGATGTTCGACGTCGGCGCGTTCACGACCATGACACCGGCGGTCGTGGCCGCCTTGATGTCGACGTTGTCGAGACCGACACCCGCACGGGCGACGACCTTGAGCTGCGGCGCGGCGGCGATCGCCTCGGCGTCGATCCTGGTGGCGGAACGCACCAGCACGGCGTGCGCGTCGGCGAGGGAGGCCAGGAGGGCGGGTCGGTCGGTGCCGTCCACGTTCCGGATCTCGAAGTCGGGCCCGAGGGCGTCGACGGTGGCGGGCGAGAGTTCTTCGGCGATCAGGACGACCGGCTTCGGCACAGCTGCTGTTCCTCACACGAGACGGGCGGTGTCCGTCCATCGTATCGACGCGACGGCACCGTTACGACCGGACCATCGGTCCCGCACGGGACCACACGACGGACGGGAGGCGCGTGGCGGGCCCGCCACGCGCCTCCCGTCCGTCGACCCGTCCGGTGTGGTCGCGTCAGAAGTCGAGCAGACGCGGGACGAAGAGCTGCAGGTCCAGCCACAGCGCGCCCGCCGCCGCGAACGCGACCACGAAGATGCCGACGGTCACCGCGAGCCGCGACCGCCGCGTCGCCCAGAGGGCGATCGCGAAGGCGACCGGCGCGATGGCGATGTCGAGGACGAGCCAGACCCACGGCGTGCTGCGCTGCAGCGAGTCGCCGCCGGAGGTCGTCTCGAGGAAGGTGTTGAACGCGCGCACCGACTGCGAGACGGTGACGAGGTTGCCGACGCTCTGCACCGTCATGTAGGTGAACAGCGCACCGAAGACGATCCAGACGACGACCCGGCCGACCAGCGGCGACGGGGTCCGGCGTGCGGCCGGCGTCGCCGCGGTCACCCGAAGCTCCTCGTCATGAGGAACGGCCAGGGGAAGAGCACGAGGGCGCCGAGCAGCATCCAGAGCAGACGGGTACGGGTCCGGCGACCGCGGCCGGCCCAGAGCACGACCGAGAACCAGAGCGCGGGCGCGACGATCGCCAGGAAGCGCAGCACCTCGACGAAGACGGTGAGCACGGTGTCGACGTCGGCGACGTACGCGGTCGACGCGGTGAGGAGCCAGGCCACCGTGTACAGGAGGTAGAGACCGCCGAACACGCCGAAGCCGACGAGAGCACCCGAGGTCTCCGGCGTCTCGGGGTCGCGGCCGCCGCGCTCGCGGACGACGACCGGGTTGTGGGCCGCGTCGACGTGGGTCGCGTCGTCGGCGTCGCCCCAGGCGAGGGCTTCCTCGTCGTCGTGGTCGACGGACCCGTCCGGTGGGGATGCTGCCGTGGTCATGCCGTCGATTCTACGAGGGACCCGCGACGGCGGGCACCACGCCGTGCGTCCGTCAGACGTCGGCCGCCTGCGTCTCGAGCACCTCGGCGACCACGTCGCGGACCGCCGGGAACAGCGGGTGGCTCTCCATGAGGCCGGTCAGGATCTCGGTCAACGCGTGCGCGGTGGCTCCGGAGCGCAGCAGCGCGTGCAGCTCGATCGACTCGGGGTCGTTCTCGTCGTCGAAGGCCAGGGCGACCCGCACGGCACCGAGCAGGTGCTCGACCGGCATGCCCCGTTCGGCGAGCTGCGACGCCGGACCGATGAAGCGCTCGCGGCGACCGAGCTTCCGCAGCGGGTTGCGGCCGACCCGCACGGTCGTGTCGGGCAGCAGCGGGTTCGCGATGCGCGTCAGGTTCGCCGCGACGTAGCGGGCGTGCTCGGCCGGGTCGAAGCCGTGCTTGGCGACGAGGAGCGCGGTGGTCTCGGCCAGGACGCCGTCGACCTCGGCGCGGACCTCGCGGTCCTCCAGGGCCTCGCGGATGAGCCGGATGCCCCGGACCGTGCCGTGGTAGGCGGCGGTCGCGTGCGCGGTGTTCACCGTGTAGAGCTTGCGCTCGACGAACGGCTGCAGGTCGTCGACCCAGGTCACGCCGTCGATCTGCGGCGGCTCGGCGTCGGAGTCCGCGAACGGCGTGCGCTCGATGACCCACTCGTAGAAGGGCTCGAGCACGACGTCGAGCCCGCCGGACTGACCGAGCACCCCGGACTGGTCCGGCACGATGCGGTCGATCGCGCAGTTCGCGAAGACCGCCGCGACGTCGCGGTCCTCGAGGATCGGTGCGCGACGGATGCTCGCGTGGAGCGAGTCGGTCGCGTTGAAGGCGTTCTCGCAGGCGACGATCGTGACGTCGCCGCGGTCGAGCGGACGGGCGGCGAGGCCCTCGGCGATGACCGGGGCGACGAGCGGGAGCGTCCGGGCACCGACCGCCGTCGTGACGACGTCCGCCTCGGCGATGGCCTGGACGACGCGCTCCCGGTCGGTCTTGCTGCTCAGCGCGTGGAAGCCGTGCACCAGGTGCTCGACGGGCTGCTCGCCGACCTCGTGCACGACGAAGCGGCCGGCTTCCTCGAGCGCCGAGACCACACGGTCGTCGACGTCGACGAAGGTGAGCTCGTAGCCGCTCGCGACCAGGAACTGACCCACGAACCCGCGCCCGATCTTGCCGGCGCCGATGTGGACCGCTCGCTTCGTCACCGCCATCCGACGATCCTCCCACGACGGAGGACCCGGTCGTGACCACTGCTCGTCATCCCCGCGGTGGGGGTGACGGCACGGGAAGCCGGGCCAGCGGAGGGGACGCGTGCGGGGACGCCGGAGTCGGGCCGGGCGTCGGCGCTGGAGCAGGAGGGGTACAGGTGCATGTCGTTCGGGTCACATCGCGAGGCGGCGGTGCGTCCGCACCGCCGCCTCGTCGTCGAGTGGTCGTTGCGCAGACTACCGCGCGGCCGAGCCGTCCACGTAGTCGGCGTCGTTCGACTTCCATGCGAACAGCGCGCGGAGCTCGCGACCGGTGGCCTCGATCGGGTGGCCCTCGCCCTTCGCGCGGAGCTCCTTGAACTCCGGGGCGCCGGCGTCCTGGTCCTCGATGAAGCGCTTGGCGAAGGTGCCGTCCTGGATGTCGGACAGGACCGCCTTCATGTTCTCCTTGACCTCGGGCGAGATCACGCGCGGGCCGGAGACGTAGTCACCGAACTCGGCGGTGTCGGAGATCGACCAGCGCTGCTTCGTGAGGCCGCCCTCCCAGATGAGGTCGACGATGAGCTTGAGCTCGTGCAGGACCTCGAAGTAGGCGATCTGCGGCTGGTAGCCCGCCTCGACGAGGGTCTCGAAGCCGTACTGGATCAGCTGCGAGGTACCACCGCAGAGGACGGCCTGCTCGCCGAACAGGTCGGTCTCGGTCTCCTCGGTGAAGGTCGTCTTGATGCCGCCGGAGCGCAGGCCGCCGATGGCCTTCGAGTACGACCACGCGAGGTCCCAGGCGCTGCCGGAGGCGTCGACCTCGACCGCGACGATGACGGGGACGCCACGGCCGGCCTCGTACTCGCGACGGACGGTGTGGCCGGGGCCCTTCGGCGCGACGAGCGACACGTCGACGCCCTCGGGCGCCTGGATGTAGCCGTAGCGGATGTTGAAGCCGTGGCCGAAGACGAGCGTCGCGCCCGGCTTGAGGTTCGGCTCGATGTCGTCCTTGTAGACGATCCGCTGCACCTGGTCCGGCGCGAGGATGACGACGACGTCGGCCCACGCGGTGGCGTCGGCCGGGGTGTGCACCTCGAAGCCTGCCTCTTCCGCCCTCTGACGGCTCTTCGAGCCCTCCTGGAGGCCGATCTTGACCTCGACGCCGGAGTCGCGGAGGTTGAGGGCGTGGGCGTGGCCCTGCGAGCCGTAGCCGATGACGGCGACCTTCTTGCCCTGGATGAGCGTCAGGTCGGCGTCGGCGTCGTACACGATGTCAGTCACGAGGGTGTGTCTCCTTGGTTCCGGTGGTTGTCTGGGGCGTGCTCAGCGCACGCGGTCGGTGATGCTCTTGGGTCCGCGGCCCATGCCGAGCAGGCCCGCACGGGCGAGCTCCTTGACGCCGTAGGGCTCGAGCACCCGGAGGATCGCCTGGATCTTGCCCGGGTCGCCCGTCACCTCGACGATGAGCGAGTCGGTCGCCACGTCGACGACCTGCGCACGGAAGAGGTTCACGGCCTCGAGCACGGCCGAGCGGGTCTGGTTGTCGACGCGGACCTTCACGAGCATGTGCTCGCGCTGCACGGACTGCGAGAAGTCGAGCTCGACGATCTTGATCACGTTGACGAGCTTGTTGAGCTGCTTCGTCACCTGCTCCAACGGCAGGTCCTCGACGTCGACGACCACCGTGATCCGGGACAGGCCCTCGACCTCGGTGCCGCCCACGGCGAGCGACTCGATGTTGAAGCCGCGACGGGCGAACAGTCCGGCGACGCGCGTCAGCAGACCCGGCTTGTCCTCGACGAGCAGGGAGAGGACGTGGCTCATGCGGGGTCTCCGGTCATGTCGGCGTCCTCGACGTCCCAGCTGGGCGCGTGGTCGCGGGCGTACTCGATCGAGGAGTTGCCGACCCCCTGCGGGACCATGGGCCACACCATCGAGTCGCGGCTCACGACGAAGTCGATCACCACGGGGCGGTCGTTCGTCTCGAGGGCGAGCTTGATCGCGTCGTCGACCTGGTCGGCGCGCTCGACGCGGATGCCGAGGGCACCGTACGCGTCGGCGAGCTTCACGAAGTCCGGCACGCGACGGCTCTGGTGCCCCGTCTCGAGGTCGGTGAACGAGTGGCGGCCGTCGTAGAACAGGGTCTGCCACTGCCGCACCATGCCGAGCGACGAGTTGTTGATGATCGCGACCTTGATCGGGATGTCGTTGATGACGCAGGTCGCGAGCTCCTGGTTCGTCATCTGGAAGCAGCCGTCGCCGTCGATCGCCCACACCACGCGGTCCGGCTGGGCCACCTTCGCGCCCATCGCCGCGGGCACCGAGTACCCCATGGTGCCGGCGCCGCCGGAGTTGAGCCACGCGTTCGGCCGCTCGTACCGGATGAACTGCGCGGACCACATCTGGTGCTGGCCGACGCCCGAGGCGTAGACGCCCTCGGGACCGGTCAGTTCCCCGATGCGGCGGATGATCGCCTGCGGCGCGAGCAGCCCGTCGGTCGGCTCCGCGTACCCGAGCGGGAAGTCCTCGCGGAGCTGGTCGAGCTTCGCCCACCAGGCGCTCGTGTCGGCGCGCTGGTCCGCCGGCACGTCGTCCCAGGCCTCGAGCAGGTCGACGAGGACCTCGCGGGCGTCGCCCACGATCGGGACGTCGGCGTAGCGGATCTTCGAGATCTCCGCGGGGTCGATGTCCACGTGCACGACCTTGGCACCGGGGGCGAACTCGTCGGCCTTGCCCGTCACCCGGTCGTCGAACCGGGCACCGAGGGCGATGATGAGGTCGCTGTCCTGCAGCCCGAGGACCGCGGGCACCGTGCCGTGCATGCCCGGCATGCCGAGGTGCTGCTGGTGCGAGTCCGGGAAGGCCCCGCGCGCCATCAGGGTCGTGACCACCGGGGCCCCGGTGGCCTCGGCGAAGCGCAGGAGCTCGGCGGACGCGCCGGAGCGGACCACGCCGCCGCCGACGTACAGCACCGGACGCTCGGCGTCCGCCAGCAGCTGCGCCGCCGCGGTGATCTGCTTGCCGTGCGCCTTGGTGACCGGCCGGTAGCCGGGCAGGTCGATCTTCGGCGGCCAGACGTAGGGCGCCGACTTCTGCTGGGCGTCCTTCGTGATGTCGACGAGCACCGGACCCGGACGCCCCGTCGTCGCGATCTGGTGGGCGGCCGCGAGGGTCGCCGGGATGTCGGCCGGGTCGGTCACGAGGAACGAGTGCTTCGTGATCGGCATCGTGATGCCGACGATGTCGGCCTCCTGGAAGGCGTCCGTCCCCATCAGGGTCGAGAACACCTGCCCGGTGATGGCGATGAACGGCACCGAGTCCATGTACGCGTCGGCGATCGCGGTGACGAGGTTCGTCGCCCCCGGACCGGACGTGGCGATGGCGACGCCGACCTTGCCGGACGACGAGGCGTAGCCCTCGGCGGCGTGGCCGGCGCCCTGCTCGTGGCGCACGAGGACGTGGCGGATGGTCGTGGACGCCATGAGCTCGTCGTAGAACGGGATGATGGCGCCGCCGGGCAGGCCGAAGACGTCGGTGATCCCGAGGTGCTCGAGCGTCCGGAGGACGGCTCCCGAGCCGGTCAGGATCTCCGGCGACCGGCGTGCACCGGCGGCCGCGGACAGCGGAGTGGCTTCCGTGGGCATGAGGTGTTCCTTGCCTGGAGGGATGGCGGTTCGAACGTGTCGACGCTAGCCCGTGACCGCGCCCTTGGCGGCGGACTGGACGAGCTTCGCGAACTTCGCGAGGACTCCGCGGGTGTAGCGCGGGGGCAGCGGGGCCCAGCCTGCTCGGCGGGCCTCCAGCTCGGCGTCGTCGACCAGTAGGTCGAGCGAGCGAGCCGCGATGTCGACACGGATGCGGTCGCCATCGCGCACGAATGCCACTGGACCTGCGTCCACGGCTTCCGGTGCGATGTGGCCGATGCACAGGCCGGTTGTGCCGCCTGAGAATCGCCCGTCCGTCAAGAGTAGTACATCCTTGCCGAGGCCCGCGCCCTTGATGGCCGCCGTGATGGCGAGCATCTCGCGCATGCCGGGGCCGCCCTTCGGACCCTCGTAGCGGATGACCACCACGTCGCCCTTCTGGATCTGACCCTCGGTGAGGGCGTCCATGGCGGCACGCTCGCGGTCGAACACCCGCGCGGGGCCCTCGAACACGGCGGCGTCGAAGCCGGCGGTCTTCACGACGGCACCGTCCGGCGCGAAGGAGCCCTTGAGGATCGTCAGCCCACCGGTCTCGTGGATCGGGTTGTCGAGCTTCCGGAAGACCTCGCCGTCGAGCTCCGGCGGGTCGATCTCGGCCAGGTTCTCGGCGAGGGTCTTGCCGGTGACGGTCATCACGTCGCCGTGCAGCAGGCCGGCCTCGAGCAGCGCCTTCATGATCACCGGGATGCCGCCGTTGCGGTCGACGTCGACCATGACGTACTTGCCGAACGGCTTCATGTCGGCCAGGTGCGGCACCTTCGAGCCGATCCGGTTGAAGTCGTCGAGGCTCAGCTCGACCTCGGCCTCGTGCGCGATCGCGAGGAGGTGCAGGACGACGTTGGTCGAGCCTCCGAGCGCCATCGCGACGGCGATGGCGTTCTCGAACGCCTCCTTCGTCAGGATCTGCCGGGCGGTGAGGCCGAGACGCAGCATGTTCACCACGGCCTCGCCGGAGCGGCGCGCGTAGTAGTCACGACGACGGTCTGCGCTCGGCGGGGCGGCGGAGCCCGGCAGCGACATGCCGAGGGCCTCGGCGACGCTCGCCATGGTGTTCGCCGTGTACATCCCGCCGCAGGCGCCCTCGCCCGGGACGATCGCGCACTCGATCTCCTTGAGCTCGGCCTCGGTCATCGTGCCGGCCTTGCACGCCCCGACGCCCTCGAAGGAGTCGATGATCGTGACCTCCTTGAAGGAGCCGTCGGCCTGCTTCACGTAGCCCGGCATGACCGACCCCGCGTAGAGGAAGACGCTCGCGAGGTCGAGGCGCGCCGCGGCCATGAGCATGCCCGGCAGCGACTTGTCGCAGCCGGCGAGCAGGACGGTGCCGTCCAGGCGCTCGGCGTTCACGACGGTCTCGACGCTGTCGGCGATGACCTCGCGCGAGACGAGCGAGAAGTGCATGCCCTCGTGGCCCATGGAGATGCCGTCGGAGACGGAGATGGTGCCGAACTGCAGCGGGTACCCGCCGCCGGAGTGCACGCCCTCCTTCGCGCCCTGCGCGAGGCGGTCGAGCGAGAGGTTGCAGGGGGTGATCTCGTTCCAGGAGGACGCGATCCCGATCTGCGGCTTGTCCCAGTCTGCGTCGCCCATGCCGACGGCCCGGAGCATGCCACGCGAGGTGGTCGCTTCGATCCCGTCGGTGACGACCCGGCTGCGCGGCTTCACGTCGATGTCAGGCATGGAGGCAGTCTAGGACCAGTTGGGATACCAGCCGTGCACACCCCGCGCTCCGCGCGCTCCCGCTCGGACGGGAGGCGCGGGGCCGGGTCGTCAGCGCGTGGCGCGCAGACGCGCGAGCTGCTTCAGGACGTCGGTGAGGGCCGCCGGGTCCGCGACGCGGTGACCGGCGAGCGTGTCGCCCTCCCCCACCTTCACGCCGACGTCGCCGTCGCGGAGCACCCGGAAGGCGTCCTCGTCCGTCACGTCGTCGCCGGCGAAGAACACCGCGTCCGCACCGCGGAGCTCGCGGAGTCGGTCGACGGCGTCGCCCTTCGTGACGTGCCGCACGGCGAACTCGAGGATGTCCTTGCCGCCGCGTTCGAGCACGTCGGGGTCGGCCTCGTGCGCCGCCGCGTGTGCGGCCGCGTTCGCCGCAGCCGCGTCCTCCGGGCTCGCCCGGCGGGTGTGGACGCCGTGCCCGGCGGGCTTGTGCTCGATCACCACGTCGGGGAAGCGGGTGCCGACCTCGTCGAGCGCGGCGCCGACACGGGCGACCCGGGCGAGCTCCTCCTCGCTCAGGGCGGCTTCGTCGTGGCCGTCGACGCGCCACTCGACGCCGTGCGAGCCGACGAGCGCCATCCCGTCAGGCGCGTACGACACCCGGGCGAGGCCCTCGAGCGGTCGGCCGGAGACCAGGACGACCTCGGTGTCGGCGGCGCGCTGCAGCGTGAGGACGGCCGCCCACGAGCCCGGGAGCGCGCCGACCTGCGCGGGGTCGTCGGCGAAGGGGGCGAGCGTGCCGTCGAAGTCGAGGGCGACGAGCAGTCGCGGCGCAGCCGCGAGCGTCTCGAGGGCCGCCGTCAGGACGGCCGGGTCGGTGGAGACCTCAGGCACCCCGTGCCTCCCGGGTGTCCTCGGCGGCGCGCGCCTTCTGTGCGTCCTGGTCGAAGATCGACATGCCGTCGTCCTCCGCCTCGCGGTGCCGCTCGCCGCCGTCGTCGGACGGGTCGATCCTCGACCCGCGCGGGGCGTGCCGGTCGAGCGCCTCGAGGAACGAGCGGGACCAGCGGGCCACGTCGTTGTCGCGGACGCGCTTCCGGAGCGCCCGCATGCGCGTGGAGCGCTCGCGCCGGGGCATCTCGATCGCGCGCTGGATCGAGTCCTTCAGCGCACCGATGTCGTGCGGGTTGACGATGACGGCCTGCTTGAGCTCGTCGGCGGCGCCGGCGAACTCGGACAGGATCAGGACGCCGTCGTTGTCGAAGCGGGCGGCGACGTACTCCTTCGCGACGAGGTTCATGCCGTCGCGGAGGGCGGTGACGAGCATGATGTCGGCGGCCAGGTAGAGCGCGACCATCTCCTCGCGCGGGTACCCGTGGTGCAGGTACGCGATCGGCTGGTGGCCGATGACGCCGAGGTCGCCGTTGATCCGGCCGACCGTCAGCTCGATCTCGTCGCGGAGCGCCGCGTAGGTGTCGACGCGCTCGCGGCTCGGGCTCGCGACCTGCACGAGCGTGGCGTCCTCGACCGCGATGCGGCCGTCCTCGACGAGCTCGCCGAAGGCCTTGATGCGGTGGCGGATGCCCTTCGTGTAGTCGAGGCGGTCGACCCCGAGGAGCACGGTCGTCGGGTTGCCGAGGCTCTCGCGGATCTCGCGCGCCCGGGCCTGCACCTCGGGACGGTGGGCGATCTCCTCGAAGCTCTCGGCGTCGATCGAGATCGGGAAGTGGCGCGCCTCGACGTGCCGGACCGTGATGCCCTTGCGGCTGCGCGGTGCGGCCGGGTCGTCGACGGGCACGTCGATCGTCGAGCCCTTGGTCGTGTAGCCCTTGATGTGCCGCACGGCGCGGAGGAAGTCGGCCGCGTCGTCCTGGCGCTGGAAGCCGATGACGTCGGCGCCGAGCAGACCGTCGAGGATCTGTGCACGCCACGGCAGCTGGGCGTAGATGCCGACGGGCGGGAACGGGATGTGGTTGAAGAAGCCGATCGTCAGGTCCGGCCGCTTCGCGCGGAGCAGTGCCGGGAGGAGCTGCAGCTGGTAGTCCTGCACCCAGACGACGCCGTCCTGCTCGACGATCTCGGCGATCTGCGTGGCGAACCGCTCGTTGACCCGCTTGTAGGCGTTCCACCAGTCGCGGTGGTAACTCGGGTGCTCGATGACGTCGTGGTACAGCGGCCAGAGCGTGTCGTTGCTGAAGCCCTCGTAGTACTCCTCGACGTCGTCGGCGCTCAGCGGCACCGGCACGATGTGGATGCCCTCGTTGTCGAACGGGGCGACCTCGACGTCGGGCTGGCCGACCCAGCCGACCCACGCGCCGTCGTTGGCGCGCATGACCGGCTCGAGGGCCGTCACGAGCCCGCCGGGCGAGTGCCGCCACCCCTCGTTGCCGTCCTCGTCGACGACGCGGTCCACGGGGAGGCGGTTCGAGGCGACGACGAAGGCGTACCGGTCGGGGTCGGTGTCTGCTGCCATGGGGTGGTGGGGTCTCCGTTCCCCCCGGCTCGAGCGCCGGGATCGTCGCCGACGGTACCAGCGTGCGTGCGCCGGGCTCCCGGGACGCCGCCAGTAGTCTCGTCCGCATGGTCATGACACGGGCGTGGCGGGACGGCACCGCGGTGGAGCGGGACTTCCCGGTCGACCGGGTCTCGGACCTCCTCGAGCACGACGACGGCACCTTCGTGTGGGTGGACCACGTCGACCCGGGCCCCGACGACCTCGACCAGGTCGAGGACGAGCTCGGCGTGCACGTGCTCGCCGTCGAGGACGCCCTCGAGCGCGGCCAGCGACCGAAGCTCGACCGCTACCGCGACAGCCTGTTCCTGGTGGTCTACGACGTGCAGGGCCTCGACGACGACGGGGAGCTCGTCACGCACGAGGTCAAGGCGTTCGTCACGCACCGCGCCCTCGTCACCATCCACGGGCCCGAGGTGGACCTCGGTGCCGTCGAGCGGCGCCTCGACGCGAACGCGGACCTCGCCGACCGCGGGGTGCCGTGGCTGGTCTGGGGCCTCCTCGACGCCGTGGTCGACCACGCCACGAGCGCGGTCGAGGACATCGGCGCGCGGATCGACGACCTCGAGGACGACCTGTTCGAGCACGGGAACCCGCGCGAGCAGCAGATCCAGCGGCGGTCGTTCCGGCTCCGGAAGGCCCTCGGGGTGCTCCGCCGACAGGTCGTGCCCACGCGGGACAGCGTCGGCTCGCTGCTGCACGGCGACGCCGAGACGATCGCCGACGGCATCCGTCCGTACTTCCGCGACGTCGAGGACCACCTCGTGTCGATCGCCGACTCGGTCGAGCAGCTCCGCGACGCCGTGTCGAGCGTCCTCGACACGAACCTGAACCTGGCCTCGAACCGGCAGAACACGGTCATGAAGAAGGTGACGAGCTGGGCGGCGATCATCGCGATCCCCACGGCGATCACCGGGTTCTTCGGCCAGAACGTGACGTTCCCGGGCGAGGGGCACTGGAGCGGGTTCCTCGCCTCGGTGTCGCTCATCGTCGCGACGTCGCTCGTGCTCTACCGCGTGTTCAAGAGCAAGGACTGGCTGTAGCCGCCCCGCTTCAGAGCTGCAGCGCCAGCACGCCGGCGACGACCGTGAGCGGGGCGACGACGCAGCCGAGCGCCATGTAGCGCCCCCACGACAGGTGCACGCCCTCGGACGCCAGGCGGGCGTGCCAGAGCAGCGTCGCGAGCGAGGCCCACGGGGTGATCAGGCACCCGGCGTTGACGCCGACGAGGAGCGCCGCGTAGCGGAGTGCCTCGTGCCCGGCCGCCGGCTCGAGGACCAGGTAGGCGGGCAGGTTGTCGATCGCGTTGGCGGCGACCCCGCCCGCGCCGCCGAGGAGCAGCAACGAGCCGGTGTCGGTGCCGCCGGACAGCGCGTGCACGATCGGGTCGGTGAGGCCGGTCGTGTGCAGGGTCTCGACGACCACGAACAGCCCGGCCGCGAAGACGAGCGTCGACCACGGGACGCGGGACGGCCGGAGCTCGGCCGGCGACCGCACGGCTGCGACGACGACGAGGAGCGCGGCCGCGACGAGGGCGGCGATCCACACCGTGACACCCGCGGTCAGGGCGACGACGAGGGCGACGAGCACCGCAGAGGCCGCCCAGAAGGACACCGGGTCGCGCGGACGACGGAGCTCCACGGGCGTGTACCGGCCGAACAGCTTCCCGCGGAACACCACGAGGAGTACGGCGCACGGCACGACGACGCCGGCGAGCGCCGCCCAGACCATGAGCCCGGCGAACGGGATCGGCCCGTCGAGTCCGATCTTGTCGACCGCGAGCAGGTTCGTCAGGTTCGACACCGGGAGCAGCAGCGACGCCGTGTTCGCCAGCCACACCGTCGTGAGCGCGAAGGGCATCGGCGGCAGCCCGACGCGGCGGGCGAGCGTGATGACGATCGGGGTGAGCAGCACCGCGGTCGTGTCGATGCTGAGGAACACGGTGCACACGACGGCGAGCACGACGACCGCGAGCCAGAGCCCGATGGTCCGGCCGCCGCCGATCCGCGCGGCGAGGTCCGCGAGCCGGTCGAAGACCCCGGCGTCGGCGGCGAGCTCCGACACGATCGTCAGTCCGAGGACGAAGGCGAGCACCGGGACGACGCGCTCGGCGAGGGTGGCGAGGTCGGACAGGGGCAGCAACCCGAGCGCGACGCACACCGCGCCGACGACGAGCAGCACTCCCCCGATGACGGCCTGACGCACGGTGTCTCCTCGCTCTGCGCCCCGGCAGGGCGACCGGCGGCGCTCCAATGTAGCGGCCGGTAGCGTGGCGGGGACGACCAGGAGGAGGAACCCGTGCGGAAGTTCATGTTCAGCGGTGCGGTGTGGAGTTCGATCATCAGCGGCTACAGCGTGCTGCAGACGACGCGGCAGGGTCCGCGCGACTGGCGCCTGGCCCTGACGTGGGTCGCGTGGATCGCGACGACGCTCGTCGCGGTCGGCACGGTCGTCGAGGACGACCGCGCCGTGAAGGCGCGCCAGCGCTAGGACGCGAGGTCCGGTCGCCCACGGTGACCGGATGACGGACGGGAGGCGCGGTACCAGCTGGTACCGCGCCTCCCGTCCGTCACCGCTCCGGCGGGATCTCCTCGGGGCGGATGCCGGAGGTCTGGATCGGCCCGGTGAAGAGCGCGGTGCGCTCGTCGCCCTCGCGGAAGAGCGCCGCGTCCTGCTCCTCGGTGCGGGCACGTCGCTGGCCGACCTGCTCGGCGCCCTGCGTGACCTGCACGCGCTGGCGCGGCAGGGCGTCCGGGTGCTCGCGCTGCACCCACTCGACCATCTCCTCGCGGACGTAGCAGCGGAGGTCGAACAGACCTCCGGCGTCCGGGGCCGACACCAGGATCCGCACGCGCACCAGGCCGCTCACCGCGTCCGTGACCTGCAGGACCTTGGTCCGGCCGTCCCAGATCGTCGACGTCGACAGGATGCGGTCGAGCTCGGTGCGCATCTCGGTCGGGCTGATGCGCCAGTCGAGGTCGAACTCGACGGCGCCGAGCAGTTCGCTGCCGGTGCGGGTCCAGTTCTCGAACGGCGTCGACGTGAAGTACGTCGACGGCAGCACGAACCGACGGTCGTCCCAGAGGTGGACGACGACGTAGGTGAGCGTGATCTCCTCGATGCGGCCCCACTGCTGCTCGACCACGACGACGTCGTCCACGCGGATCGACCCGGAGAACGCGAGCTGCATGCCCGCGAAGACGTTGCCGAGCGTCGACTGCGCGGCGAGGCCGGCCACGACCGAGATGAGCCCGGCGGAGGCCAGGACGCTCGCCCCGGCCGCCTCGACGCCGGGGAACGTGAGGAGGATCGCGCCGACGGCGATGATGACGAGCACGGCGATCGTGAGCCGTCGGATGATGAGCACCTGGGTGCGGATGCGTCGGGCGACGCGGTTGTCCGGCACGTCGACGCGGTACCGGTGCAGCCCGAGGTCCTCGAGGAAGATGGCGATCTGGCACGCGAGCCAGCAGCCGACCGCGATCGTCGCGATGAGGAAGGTGTGGGAGACCTCGTCGCGCCAGGGGAAGGTGTCCTCGTCCCGCGGGATGCTCGTGGTGAACGCCGTCCAGAGCAGGGCGACCAGCAGCACCGTCCGGAACGGGTGCTTGGTGCGTCGGGAGAGCACCGCGGCCCAGCGTTCCCGTCGGGCGACGGTCCGCAGGACCAGGTGCAGGACGAGGGCCGCGGCGGCGGTCACGAGCAGGGCTATCCCGGTCGCGACGAGGAGTCGGAGGAGGGTGTCCATCCGTCCATGGTGTCGGACGCGGATGCCGCGGTGCTCAGCGTCCGCTCCGCCTGTGGTGTCGTACAGGTCGGGCGCGGGTTCCGCCCGGGGCTGTCAGCGCATGTAGGTTGGCGCGCATGACAGCGCAGAACGACACGGGTGTCTCGAAGCCCGCGAACGACTTCTCGCACGAGCAGGAGGGCTACCAGCACGGTCTGAAGCCCCGGCAACTGCAGATGATCGCGATCGGCGGCGCCATCGGCACCGGACTCTTCCTCGGTGCAGGCGGACGCCTGAACACCGCGGGGCCGGCGCTGGCGGTCACCTACCTGGTCGCCGGGGTCTTCGCGTTCTTCATCCTCCGCGCCCTCGGCGAGCTCGTGCTGCACCGTCCGTCCTCCGGGTCGTTCATCTCCTACGCCCGCGAGTTCTACGGTGAGAAGTTCGCGTACGCCGCCGGGTGGATGTACTTCCTGAACTGGGCGATGACGTCGATCGTGGACACCACCGCCGTCGCGCTGTACCTGCACTACTGGAGCGCGTTCACCGCGGCGCCGCAGTGGCTCCTCGCGCTCATCGCCCTCGTCGTCGTGCTCGCGGCGAACATGGTGGCCGTCAAGGTCTTCGGCGAGCTCGAGTTCTGGTTCGCGCTCATCAAGGTCGCGGCGCTCGTCGCGTTCCTCGTGATCGCGCTCGTCTGGTTGGTCTTCGCCTTCCCGGTCGAGACCGGCGGCGAGGCCGTCCGGACCGGCTTCTCGATCTGGGCCGACAACGGTGGACTCATCCCGAACGGTGTGCTGCCGGCGGTCCTCGTGGTGCAGGGCGTCGTGTTCGCGTACGCGGCCATCGAGCTCGTCGGGACGGCCTCCGGCGAGACCCAGGACACCGAGAAGGTCATCCCCCGCGCCATCAACTCCGTCGTGTTCCGCATCGCGGTCTTCTACGTCGGGTCGGTCGTCCTGCTCTCCCTGCTCCTGCCGTACACCTCGTACAAGGACGGACAGAGCCCGTTCGTGACGTTCTTCTCGTCGCTCGGCAACCCGCAGGTCGGCGTGATCGCCGGGTCGATCATGAACTTCGTGGTCCTCACCGCCGCCCTGTCCTCGCTCAACGCCGGGCTGTACTCGACCGGTCGTGCGCTGCACTCGATGGGCATGAACGGCTCCGCCCCGAAGTGGACCACCAAGATGTCGAAGGGCGGGGTGCCCTACGCGGGCATCCTGCTCACCGCGGGCTTCACCGTCGCCGGTGTCGCGCTCAACTACTTCGTGCCGAAGCAGGCCTTCGAGATCGCGCTGAACGTCGCCAGCCTGGGGATCGTCACCGCGTGGGGCACGATCATCCTCTGCCAGATGAAGCTGCGGCAGTGGGCGAAGCAGGGCCTGGCCAAGGAGCCCTCGTTCAAGCTCCCCGGGGCCCCGGTGACGTCCTGGCTGACCCTGGCGTTCCTGGTCTCGGTCATCGTGCTCATGGCGATCGACTACCCGGTCGGCACGTACACGATCGCGTCGCTCGTGATCATCATCCCGCTGCTCGTCGTCGGGTGGTTCCTGCAGCGGGACCGCATCCTGCGCATCGCCGCGCTCCGCGAGGGAGTCACCGGTCCGTACCCGATCGGGGTCCGCGATCCGGCCGCACAGCTCCGTCGCGACGAGACGGGGCACGACCAGGGCTGAGGCCTCCTCGACGGACAGGGTCCGGTGCGCGCCGGTACGATCGGCACGTGCCGGACCCTTCTGTCTCCCCCACGCTCGACCTGCAGCTCACCTGGCGCGGGACGACCGGTCGGATCCGGTTCTTCGAGCACGGTGTCCGGGCCGAGACGAGCTTCGAGCAGGACGGCCGGACGCAGGTGCCGATGGAGCGCGTGACCGGGTGGCGCGTGGAGCCGTGCGACGTCGACGCGGTGTGCGTCGAGTTCGTCACCGACGACACGGTCTACCGCGTGCTCCTCGACACGGCCGACGAGCGATTGGCGCGTCTGGGGCTCGAGCGGGCGCTCGGCGCACCGCTGCCGAGCGAGGGCTGAGGCGGCGCAGATCAGCTCGACCCTGCCCGGGGTCCGGTGCGGCCCGGCCTCCCTCGGCCCGGCTCGGCTCGGGTCAGACGAGCAGCAGGATGCCCGCGACGACGGCCGCCAGGGCGATCGCGAAGGCGATGAGCAGCAGAACGAGGTGCACGGTGTAGAACGTCGTGGGCTTCCCGGCGGCGTTCCGCGCCCGCGGGTCCTTCGCCACCCGCTGGAAGAAGCGCGGCCACGTCACCACGTTGAAGACGGCGGCGAGGAACAGGACGACGGCGGCGAAGACGGTCACCCGACGAGTCTAGACAGCAGGGCCGCCCTCGGCGCGCGAGGTGTCGCGACCGACCGGGACGCCCACGAGCGGTGTCCGGGGGTGCTCGGCCGCCCCCAACGCGGCCGAGAGCTCCCCCGGCGTGCCGCGGCGCGGTGATCCGGCCTGTAGCACGTGCTACAGACCCTACACGGCGCTCGGACGAGAGGTCGAGTCCTGCTCGGGAACGTGACCGGACCGTTGCGGTCGCGTCCGGGACCCTGCCGCGCGGCCCGGGTCCTCGAGCGCCGCCTCCGCCTCGGCGAGGTCGGCCCGTTCCTGGTCGCCGAGCAGCTGTCGGGCCCGCCGGGCACCGTCGTTGATCTCCACGATGGTCCGGCTGAGGCGTGTGGCGGCGTCGCGGGTCGCGGGGTAGGCGTTGTCCGTGCCGATGCGCGCGTGCAGCGGCGCGAGGCGGGCGAGCGCGGCGTCGAGCCGGCGGGCACGGCGGTGCCGGGAGAGCCGGTGCCCGACGACGAGCAGCAGCATGCCGGTGGCGACGCAGAGCACCGCGCCGGGCGTGGTGACGTCGTACGGCAGGGCGAGCGCACGGGTGACGTCGAGGCGGCCGACGACGTGGGCGACGTCCATCACCGTCACCGTGACCATCCGCACGACGCCGAACACCCCGCCCACCACGAGGAGCCACAGCCCGACGAGGTCGACGGCCGTCCGGGCCTCGCGGAGCCGGAGGAGGCAGATGACCCCGGTGGCACCGAGGGCGACCCCGAGGTGGGCGGTCTGCGCGATCGAGTACACCGCGGCGGCCGGCTGGTCACCCGCCACGAGCATGAACGTCGTGGTCGTCGGCGGCTGCTCGAGCGCGACGAAGGCCGTCACGACCACCACGACGACCACGGCGAAGACGACGACGATCGCGGCGCGCAGCCACGGCCACCCGGCGCCGACGGCCTTCGCGACGCCCCACAGCAGCGCGCTCGTGCCCGCCACCATCAGGCAGTCGCTCACGACGGTCACCACGTTGCGGCCGCCGACCAGGGGGTCGAGCCACCGGTACAGCGGGTCGACGTTCGTGACGATCGTCGCGGAGAACAGCAGGAACGTGACCGCGAGGGTCCGGTCCTGCCCGCGCTGCAGCCGGAACAGCACCACCGTCCCGACGACGAGGAGCACCGCCATCGTGACGGAGACGATCACCCGAAGACCCCGCGGAAGGCGCTCGGGCGGCCGCGGTTGGCGCGGATGAGCGCTGCGAGCCGGTCGGCGAAGACCTCGGCCTCGTGCTCGTGGTCGTTCGAGAAGAGCCCGCGTGCGAGGGCGCGCTCGACCTTGTACTCGGGGACGTCCGGGAACACGTCGCGCACGTACGCCGACTGCGCCGCACGCTCGTGGTGCCGGTGGAGCACGTGCCCGAGCTCGTGCCCGATGACGAATGACCGGAACGTCCCCGAGCTCGTCGGCGAGATCATCACGAGGTGCTGGTGCTCGAGCGTGGCGACGAAGCCGCAGACCGGCTCGGTGCTGAGGAACGACTCCTCACGCACCACGACGGGCTTGCCCACGTGGTCCGATGCCGCCGCGACCGCCTGGTCGATGTCCGACCACCCCTCCGCCGCACCGCGGAGCCAGAACGCCTCGATCGACCGGTCCGTCACGCCACTCCCCCTCGAGCCGACTCCTCCTCGAGCACCTGCGCGATGCGACGCAGCGCCTCGGGCGACAGCTCACCGGGGAACGTCCGCGCCGCGAAGCCGCTCACACGTGCCGACCGGAGCGCGCGCACGAGCTCGATCTGGGCGCCGATGCGCTCGGGCACCGCGCTGTCCTCGAGCAGGAAGCGCTCGTCGACCTCGAAGAAGCCGGCCAGCAGACGGAGCAGGCCGCTGTCCCGGTTCCGACGCCCGTCACCGGAGAGCATGTACGTCCACTTCGCCCGCGACAGCGAGCCACCGCGGTCGGCGACGTACTCCTCGATCGCGGCGAACGGCACGGGATCACCGCGCTGCGACTCCTCGAAGTCGAGCAGCAGGTTGAGGCGTCGGGCGAGTTCGGCGGCCTCGAGGGCGCCGCCCGGGTCGGTGCACCGCATGTCGATCCGCCCCCTCCCCGATCGCCGGTCGGGCACCATGCTAGCGCGGGCCGTCCGGGCCGCGCCGGTAGCCTCGGAGCGTGACCCGCGCATACCCGTCGACCGTCGCCGGGCCCGTCGAGCACGAGATCACGGTCACACGATCGCGCTTCGTCACGACGATCGCTCCCGTGACGGACGTCGCGGACGCCGAACGGGTCGTCGCCGACGTCCGGCGCCGGTACTGGGACGCCCGGCACCACTGCACCGCGATGGTGACGGGGGTCCTCGGCGACCAGGCGCGCTCCTCGGACGACGGCGAACCGTCGGGCACCGCCGGCGTCCCCATGCTCGAGGTGCTCCGCCGTCGCGACCTCACCGACGTCGTCGCGGTCGTCACCCGGTACTTCGGGGGCGTGAAGCTCGGGGCCGGCGGGCTCGTGCGCGCCTACTCGACGTCGGTCTCCGAGGCGCTCGACCGCGCGGCCGTCGTCCGTCGCGTCGAGCTCACCCGGGTCGACGTCACGGCACCGCACGCCGAGGCCGGCCGGGTCGACAACGTGCTGCGCGACTGGTGCGGCACCACGGTGCGACGTTCGACGACCCGCACTACGGGGACGCGGTGACGTTCACGCTCTGGGTGCCCGAGGACGCGATCGGACGACTCCGGTCCGACCTCGCGGCGGCGACGGCCGGGGCGCTCGACGCCGTCGTCGGCGCCCCGCGTGTCGTCGACGTCGTGGCCGACTGACCGCCCGCGAGGACCCGCCGGACGGATCGAGCCCTCGGGAGCACCCCGCGCGTGTCGCGGAGACCGCACGATCCCGGGAACGACGAAGGCCCGGTCGGAGCGATCCGACCGGGCCTTGCTGGTGCGCCCCCTCGGACTTGAACCGAGAACCCACTGATTAAGAGTCAGTTGCTCTGCCAATTGAGCTAGAGGCGCATGGTGTGGAGTTGTCTGCCGCAGTCCGGAACTCCGTGCTGCAACGGGAAACAACAATAGCATGGCTTTCGCGTGCTCACGACCACACGAGCACCGGAACCCCCGAGGAGCCCCATGACGGACCGTCTCGCCGCCGGCGACACCGCCCCCGACTTCACCCTGCCGGACCAGGACGGGGTCGAGCACCACCTCGCCGACCTGCGCGGTCGCAGGGTGATCGTGTACTTCTACCCGGCGGCGTCGACCCCCGGCTGCACCACCGAGGCGTGTGACTTCCGCGACAACATGTCGTCGCTGCAGGCCGCCGGCTACGAGGTCCTCGGGGTCTCGAAGGACGAGCAGGCGAAGCTCCGGGAGTTCCGGCACGAGCAGGCGCTGACCTTCCCGCTGCTGAGCGACCCGGACCTGGCCGTTCACCGGGCCTACGCGGCCTGGGGCGAGAAGAACAACTACGGCAAGGTCGTCACCGGCACGATCCGGTCGACGATCGTCGTGGACGAGGACGGCGCCGTGCAGCTGCCGCTCTACAACGTGAAGGCCACCGGCCACGTCGCCAGCCTGCGGAAGAAGCTCGGGCTGGTCTGATCGCTGCGGCGACCGGACGACGGACGGGAGGCGCGGTGCCAGCTGGCACCTGGGCCCACGCCGGCCGGTTCCCGGCAGACGCGCCAGCGGCTGCCGGGCCGTGCCCGGCGGGGAGCCTCCCGTCCGTCGGCCGCGCGTCAGTCCTCCCGCTCGGCGCGCGGGAGCAGCGCGGCCGTGACCGGCCGCGACAGCACGAGGGTGAGCGCGAGGAGCGCGGGGATCAGCAGGACCCACCCGACCCAGGCCACGCGGAACACGCCCTGGAAGGCGCCGATCGCGATCGCGCCCTGCAGCACCTGCCAGACGATGATCCCGGAGCGCACCCAGGGGCGACGGTTCCGGAGTCCGACGACGATCGCGACGAGCCAGAGGGCGGCGATCGCGGCGAGCAGCACGAGGGCGATCGCGGACGCGATGCTCGACGCCGGAGCGACGACGAGTTCCACGACGAGTGCGACCGTCAGCACGACGAGGGCTGCCGCTTCGAGGCCGACGACGACGAGGAGCGTGCGGAACGCCGGGTGCCGCGCGGCGGTGGGCTCCGGGGCGTTCGGGGTGGTGTCGGGCACAGCGATCCTCCAGATGGAACCCTTGATTTGGCTCTACCAGTATGGAACGATATTGGAGGTCGTTTGGACGGCACGATGTGGTGTGCGTCTCCCGCGGTTCGACGCTCCTCCCCCGAGCGTTCAGCGGGCGTCAGACTCGCTCCCAGCGGAAGCCTCCCCCACAGGTTCCCCTCGTGCCCTGTGCATGCCAGCGTTCCGATCCCCGAGCCGCGGCCCCGGCCTGCCGTTCGAGCATCGACACCAAGGAGCACCACACATGGACTGGCGTGACCAGGCAGCCTGCCTCACCGCGGACCCCGAGCTCTTCTTCCCCGTCGGGAACACCGGACCCGCCGTCGACCAGATCGAGAAGGCCAAGTCGGTCTGTGCTCGCTGCACGGTGACCGAGATGTGCCTGCAGTACGCCCTCGAGAACAACCAGGACTCGGGCGTCTGGGGCGGCCTCAGCGAGGACGAGCGTCGTGCGCTGAAGCGCCGCGCGGCCCGCGCCCGTCGCGCCTCCTGACACAGCAGCACCACCCCGACGACGCCCGTCGCTCCCCCGGGAGCGGCGGGCGTCGTCGTGTGCGACGACGCCCGTCGCTCCCCCGGGAGCGGCGGGCGTCGTCGTGTGCGCGGGGCGGCGGAGCGCTCGGCCGCCTACGCGGCGCCGGCCGCCGTGAGCCAGCGGAAGGGGATCGTGATCGTGACCTCGGTGCCGCTGCCGGTCAGGGTGTGCCAGTCGATGGTCCCGCCGAGCTCGCCCTGGATGAGCGTCCGGACGATCTGCGTGCCGAGGCCCGACCCGACCTTGCCCTCCGGCAGCCCGACGCCGTTGTCGCGGACCTCGATGTCGAGGTGGTCGTCGGAGCGGTTCGCCACGATCTCGACCTCACCGTCCCGCCCGTCGAGCCCGTGCTCGACGGCGTTCGTCACGAGCTCGGTGAGCCCGAGCGCGAGCGGGGTCGCGGCCTCCGAGGGCAGGACGCCGAACTCGCCGGTCTTCTTCGGGCGGACCGTGGTGTTGTGGGACGCCGCGACCTCGGTGACGAGCTTCAGCACCGAGTCGAACACCTCGTCGAAGTCCACGTTCTGGCTGAGTCCGGCCGAAAGGGTGTCGTGCACGACGGCGATCGCGGCGACGCGGCGCATGGCGTTCTGCAGCGACGTGCGGGCCTCGTCGGAGTGCGTGCGACGCGCCTGGATGCGCAGCAGCGACGCCACCGTCTGCAGGTTGTTCTTCACGCGGTGGTGGATCTCACGGATCGTCGCGTCCTTGGTGATGAGCTCCCGCTCCTGGTGCCGCAGCTCGGTGACGTCGCGGCAGAGGACGATCGCGCCGATGCGGTCGCCGTGGTCGCGGAGCGGGATCGAGCGCAGGGAGACGGTGACGCCCTTGGCCTCGACGTCGGCACGCCACGGGGCGCGCCCGGTGACGACCAGCGGCAGGGACTCGTCGACGTCGAGCTGGGAGCCGATGAGCTCGGTCGTGACCTCGGCGAGGGACTTCCGCTCGAGCTCGCCCTCGAAGCCCATCCGGTTGAAGGCGCTGAGTCCGTTCGGGCTCGCGAACGTGACGACCCCGTTCGTGTCGAGGCGGAGCAGGCCGTCGCTCGCACGCGGCGCTCCACGGCGTGGGCCGGCCGGCGCACCGAGGTCCGGGAAGTCGCCCGTCGCGATCATCCCGAACAGGTCGTTCGCGCTCCCGGTGAAGTTGAGCTCCTGACGACTCGGCGTCCGCATCTCGTCCTGGTTCGAGTGCCGCGTGACGACGGCGATCGGGCGGTCGGTGGTCTCGGCGCTCTTCGCGCTGAGCCGACGCAGCACCGGGATCGCGCGGACGCGGGTCGGGGTGTCCTCGTACCAGTCCGGCTCGGCGGAGTCCACGAGCTCGGCGCTCGCGAAGCAGCGGACGACCTGGTCGCGCCACTCCTCGCGGATCTCCTGGCCCACGATGTCGCGGTAGAACAGCGTCGCCGCGGAGCTCGGACGGGCATGGGCGACGGCCACGAACGAGCCGTCCTCGGTGGTCGGGACCCACAGGACCATGTCGGCGAAGGACAGGTCGGCGAGGAGCTGCCAGTCCCCCACGAGCAGGTGGAGCCACTCCACGTCCGCTTCGGAGGATCGGCCTTGCGCGAGGACGAGGTCACTGAGGGTCGACACCCCGCAAGTCTAGGTGCGCTGCTCTGTGGACGAGGTCGCTCCTCCACAAGCCTCCAGGCTGAACATTTCACATGTTCAATTGCTCCGTACGCTCGGTCGCGGAGGGCAGATGGCGTCAGGAGAAGCACGTCCCATCGAGGACGACGAGGCGGGGCGGGAGCGACTGGGGCTCGCGCCGGTGCCGGACGAGGGGTCGGACGGCGCGCCGCCGCGTCGGGACGCCGTCGCGCTCGCACCCCTGCCGCGGCGTCCGGCACGCCGGGTGGACCCGACCCCGCCGGCCCCACCGGACGCCGCGGCCACGGCACGGGCCCTCGGGCTCTGCGTGGTCGAGGTCCTCACCGGCGGCCGCGAGGTCGACAGCATCGCACGGTGGGTCACCGAGGACGTCCACCGTCACCTCCAGCAGCGCGCGGCCGTCGCCACGCGTGCCCGGTCGCTCGGCGGACGCGCCCGAGCGCGTCCGCGGGTGCAGGTCGGGAGCGTCCGGACCTGCCCGGTCGCGGACGGCGTCGTCGAGGCCGCGGTCGTGGTCCACACGCGGAGTCACGCGCGGGCGGTGGCGCTGCGGCTGGAACTCCGGCAGGGCCGGTGGCGGGCGACCGCCGTCGGGGTGCTCTGACGGCGGGACCACACGCTGCCTGCGGTCCCACACGAGGACGGGAGGCGCGGTGCCCGCTGGCACCGCGCCTCCCGTCCGTCATCGTCGACCGTGACGGCCGCTGCGTCAGCCCTTCTTGGCCGCCTGGCGACGGTCCGCACGGTTGCCGGCGGACGCGGCCTGGCCGGACGCCGTGGCGGCGTTGCCGAATGCCGAGCCCTGCTCCGGCCCGGCGACGTCGGCCTCGGCCTCCGCCTGGGCCTGCTGCGCACGGGCGGTGGCCGCCTGCTCGAGGCGGCCGCGCTCGTCGCGCACCTCGACCTCGCCGTCGATCGACGGTGCGGAGTACTCGAGACCGGTCGCCTCGCCCTCACCGAGGCCCTTCGCCTCGATGACCGCGTTGTCGCCGTCGGACTGGACCTGCACCTCGAGGTTGAACAGGTAGCCGACCGACTCCTCGCGGATCTGGCCCATCATGCTCTGGAACAGGGCGTAGCCCTCGCGCTGGTACTCGACGAGCGGGTCACGCTGCGCCATGGCGCGGAGGCCGATGCCGTCCTTGAGGTAGTCCATCTCGTACAGGTGGTCGCGCCAGCGGCGGTCGATCACCGAGAGGACCACGCGGCGCTCGAGCTCGCGCATCGCCTCGTCGCCGAGCATCTCCTCGCGCTTCTCGTACGCGAGCTTCGCGTCGGAGAGGATCTCGCGGCCGAGGAACTCGCGCGACGCCTTGCCCTTCGAGCCGGCCTCGGTGATGACCTCGTCGATGGAGATCGAGATGGGGTAGAGCGTCCCGAGCTCCGTCCACATGGCGTCGAGGTCCCAGTCGTCGGGCGAGCCCTCGCCGGTGTGGGTGTCGATGACGTCGTCCACGACGGCCTTGAGGAACGACTGCGCACGGTCGTTGATGTCGTCGCCCTCGAGGATGTGGCGGCGGTCGCTGTAGATCGCCTCGCGCTGGCGGTTCAGGACGTCGTCGTACTTCAGGACGTTCTTGCGGATCTCGGCGTTCCGGCCCTCGACCTGCGCCTGGGCCGACCGGATCGCACGGCTGACGAGCTTGTTCTCGATGGCCATGTCGTCCGGGACGTTCGAGCGGCCCATGAGGCTCTCGGCGGCACCGGAGTTGAACAGGCGCATGAGGTCGTCCGTCAGCGACAGGTAGAAGCGGCTCTCGCCCGGGTCGCCCTGACGACCGGAACGACCACGCAGCTGGTTGTCGATGCGGCGCGACTCGTGGCGCTCGGTGCCGAGGACGTACAGGCCGCCGGCGTCGCGGACCTTGTCGGCCTCCTCCTTGATCTCGGCCTTGACGCGGGCGAACACGTCGTCCCACGCGGCCTCGTACTCCTCCGGCGTCTCCGTCGGGGACAGGCCCTTGGCGTGCATCTCCTGCACGGCGAGGAACTCGGAGTTGCCGCCGAGCATGATGTCCGTACCGCGGCCGGCCATGTTCGTGGCGACCGTCACGGCGCCGAGACGACCGGCCTGGGCGACGATCGCGGCCTCACGCGCGTGGTTCTTCGCGTTGAGGACCTCGTGCTTGACGCCCTTCTTCGCGAGGAGCTTCGAGAGGTACTCGGACTTCTCGACGCTCGTCGTGCCGACGAGGACGGGCTGGCCCTTCTCGTGGCGCTCGGCGATGTCGACGGCCACCTGCTCGAACTTGGCCTTCTCGTTCTTGTAGACGAGGTCGGTCTGGTCGATGCGCTGCATCGGCTTGTTCGTCGGGATGGGCACGACGCCGAGCTTGTAGGTCGACATGAACTCGGCCGCCTCGGTCTCGGCGGTACCGGTCATGCCCGAGAGCTTCTGGTACAGGCGGAAGTAGTTCTGCAGCGTGACGGTCGCGAGGGTCTGGTTCTCGGCCTTGACCTCGACGCCCTCCTTCGCCTCGATCGCCTGGTGGATGCCCTCGTTGTAGCGACGGCCCATCAGGATGCGGCCGGTGTGCTCGTCGACGATGAGCACCTCGCCGTTCATGACGACGTAGTCCTTGTCCTTCTTGAACAGGGCCACGGCCTTGATCGAGTTGTTCAGGAAGGAGATGAGCGGGGTGTTCGCCGACTCGTACAGGTTGTCGATGCCGAGGTAGTCCTCGACCTTCTCGATGCCGGGCTCGAGCACGCCGACGGTGCGCTTCTTCTCGTCGACCTCGTAGTCCTCGCCCGGGATGAGCCGCGTGGCGATCGAGGCGAACTCGGTGAACCAGCGGTTCGCCTCGCCGGAGGACGGGCCGGAGATGATCAGCGGGGTGCGGGCCTCGTCGATGAGGATCGAGTCGACCTCGTCCACGATGGCGAAGAAGTGGCCGCGCTGGACCATGTCCGACGCCTGCCACGCCATGTTGTCGCGCAGGTAGTCGAAGCCGAACTCGTTGTTCGTGCCGTACGTGATGTCCGCCGCGTACTGCTCGCGGCGCTCGGCCGGCGACTGGTTCGCGATGATGCAGCCGGTGCTCATGCCGAGCGCGCGGAAGACGCGCCCCATGATCTCCGACTGGTACGACGCGAGGAAGTCGTTGACGGTGATGACATGCACGCCGCGCGACGGGATCGCGTTGAGGTACGCCGCCGTCGTCGCGACCAGGGTCTTGCCCTCACCGGTCTTCATCTCGGCGATGTTGCCGAGGTGCAGGGCGGCACCGCCCATGAGCTGGACGTCGAAGTGACGCATGCCGAGGGTGCGCTTCGCCGCCTCGCGCACGGCCGCGAACGCCTCGGGCAGGAGGTCGTCGAGCGTCTCGCCGTTGGCGTAGCGCTCGCGGAGCTCCTTGGTCTCGTCCTGGAGTTCGTCGTCCGTGAGGGTCGAGAAGTCGTCCTCGAGGTCGTTGATGGCCGAGGCGTACGCCTTCAGCCGACGGAGGGTGCGCCCTTCGCCGATGCGGAGGACCTTCTCCAGCACGTTTGCCACGTGAGCTCCTTACGGGGTCGTCGCGCGCGACCTGCGCGATCCGAACAGCCAGTCATGCTAGCAACCCGCGCGGCCCGGGCGCTGGGAGGGAGACGGGTGTGCGCGGCCACCGGGACCGCGCACACCCGCCCGGGACACCCGTCAGGCGATCGCCGCGGTGCGCGACGCGTCGGCGTCCGCCGGGGCGTCAGCGCCGTGGCCGCCGTCGTCGATGCCGATCACGCCGTAGTCCCAGCCCTTGCGGCGGTAGACGACGCTCGGGCGGTGGGTCTCGGCGTCGACGAACAGGTAGAAGTCGTGTCCCACGAGCTCCATCCGGTAGAGCGCGTCGTCGACGGTCATCGGGGCCTCCTCGAAGACCTTGTGCCGGATGACCACGGGCGAGTACACCTCGGTGTCGTCCTCGTGCTCCTCGACCACGGGCACGGCGCCCGTCGCGACCGTCTCGATGAGCCGCCCGTCGGCCGGCGTCACGTCCATGTGCTCGAACCCGGTCCCCGCGGCCTCGGCCACGGAGGTCGGGCGGTGGCGCCCGCGGTGCACCTTGCGGCGGTCGCGTGCACGGCGCAGGCGCTCGGTGATGCGGGCGAACGCCAGGTCGAACGCCGCGTACTTGTCCGACGCGGCGGACTCGGCCCGCACGAGCGGTCCGGGACCGATCAGCGTGAGCTCGACGCGGTCCTCGCCCTGGGAACCGCCGGACTTCTCGTTGTGGCGGCTGAGGCGCACCTCGAAGGCGAGGGCGCGGTCGGCGAGCACGTCGATCTTCTCGGACTTCTGTTCGACGTAGGTGCGGAATCGATCGGTGACCCCGACGTTCCGGCCCGTGATCGTCACGTCCATGTGGCGGCTCCCATCCGTACTTCGGCGCGTCGCCTCCATCCGGCGATCCCGAACGCCTTGCCGCGAGGCTAGACCCCCCGACCGGACGGCGTCACCACCTCCGGGCGGGTCGCGCCGGACACCCACCGGATGCCCAGGCGACACCGGTCGTGCACCGGACGGACCCGTGCCGTTCACTCTGGCACCTCGGCGAGCGCCACGCACCGCACCACGCGGCCGCCCGCGGCACGGACCGCCCGGACCGCCTCGGCCATCGTGACGCCGGTCGTGACGACGTCGTCGACGACCACCACTTCGCGACCCGCGACACCGTGTGCGCGGAGCGTGCCGACGGTGGCCTCGACCCGTTCCAGGGCGGAGCGCCCCTTCTGCCCGTGGGCCCCGGCGGTCCCGATGATCCCGACGGTCCCAGGGGTCCCGGGGGTCCCGGCACCGGGGCCGACTGCCCCGCGCGGTCGCGGTGTGCGCCGCCGGGTCAACGACCGCGCCCGCCTCCGCACCGGCGCGCGGGACCGCCGCAGCAGCAGGTCGACGGGGTCGAAGCCGCGCCGACGGGCACCGGTCCGCGACGGCGGCACCCGGACCAGGAGCGCTCCGGGGGCATCGGCGAGCGCGGCGGCCACGAGCGCCCCGAACCGTGGGGCGAGCACCGGCGCGAGGTCGACCCGGCCCCGCAGCTTGAGCTCGAGGACGAGCACCCGCACCGGTCCCTCGTAGGCGAAGGCGGCGTCGAGCCGCACACCCGCGACGAGCCGTCGGCGGCGGGGACGGGCGTCGATCCCGGCACGGCAGGACGCGCAGCACGCCCGGTCGGGGGCACCGCAGCACACGCACGTGACCGGCAGCACGAGCCCGAGGACGGCGAGGACCGCGTCCCACCACGGCCGGGACGACCCGGCAGGCGAGGTGTGGCGGCGGACGGGAGGTGACGTCGGGTGCATGCCCCCATGGTCGGACCCGACCACCCGTGCCGGTGGGCCGGTCCCGCCGACGGTGGACGGGCCTCCCGGCCCAGACGCCTGTGCAGGAGCACCCTGCGGCGACGAGTGGTCAGCGCTGGGTGCCGAGCACGTCCGCCTCGATGCCCGTGGTGTCCCACCGGCCGCCGGTCGACTGCAGGACCGAGCCGTCCGCCATCCGGAGCAGGATCGAGCCGCCGCTGCCCCCGGTGACGGACCGCGCGACCCCGTCCGGCTCCGGGAGGACGGCGGACTGACCGCCGACCGTCGACCGGACGACGTCGGGCCCGTCGTCCGTCTGCCCCACCGAGACCACGTCGCTGTCGTTCACCCACGCGGCACCCACGGCGGTGCCCGTGGCGGCCTGCACCCGGACCGGCGAGCCGAGGGCCGTCGGCGTGCGGTCGCCGTCGCGCAGGATCGCCATGACGTACAGCGCCGGCCCGTCCGACGTCTCGATGAGGGCGAGCGCACGCGTGGAGTCCCGGGACACCTGGAACGAGACGAGCCCGCCCCGCGGCAGCTTCGTCGCGACCTCGTGCGGGTCGCCGCCGAGGCCGTACGCCGTGACGGAACCGGTGTCGCCCGCACCGCCGACCCAGACGAAGCCGAGGTCGTCGATCGACGGGGGCACCAGGTCGTCCGTCGCGTCGATGCGCACCGCCTGCTTGCCGCGCACGACCACGACGCCGCTGTCGTTGCCGACGGCGACCACCGAGCCGGAGGCGGACAGCGAGAACGACGTGGGGTCGAGCGCGGCGACGGCGGCACCCGCACCCCCGCCGAGCGACGCGACCTTCCCGTTCGCGGAGCCGTACCCGACCTGGTCGTCGCGGTCGACGAGCGGGCGCGGGTCGACGTCGGGGTTCACCTGTGCCGACGCACCCGTCTGCTCCGGCGGGGTGAAGGTGGCCCCCTCGAACGTGATCGACACCGAGGACACGGACGCGACCGAGGCGAGGGACCGCGTGAGCTGTTCCCGCATCCGGAGCTTGTCGTCGTTGCTCGACCGGAGCGCGTCGCTGGACAGGTCGACGACCGCCCGGCCGTTCTCGATGGAGACCGCGTTGAGCGACAGCTGCGTGCCCTCGGGGAACGCGGAGACGACGGCCCCCTTGAGCCAGTCGGCGGGACCGGCGATCAGGGCGCTCGCGATCCGGGTGCTCGTCGAGGACCGGGCGAGGAACCAGCGCTCGTCGGGCACGAGGTAGTCGTAGGACGGGTCGAAGAAGTACAGGGCGTGCTGCTCGAAGACCGACTCGAAGCTCACCGGCGTCAGGATGATCCCGTCCGGTGCGGAGGCGATCCGCCACTGCCCGTCCTCGCGGACGAACTGGAAGGTCAGGGTGGAGGTGGTGGGTCGGACGGCCTGCGTGTACTCCCCGTCCGCACCGACGGTGGCGCTCGCGGTGAGCGTGTAGGTGAGCTCCCGGTCGGCGACGCGGTCGACGGTGGCACTCCCCTGCGTCACCGTGACGCCGCGACGCGGGTTCCAGTCGTCGGCGAAGCCCTTCGCCAGGAACTCCCGCGCGATGGCGTAGTCGTCCTGGGCACCGGTGCCGGCGGCGACGAAACCGCGCAGGACGGCGGTCTGGTCGGCACCGGGCACGGGGCGGTCCGGTCGGTAGTCGACCCCGGAGATGGACTCGTCCTTGATCGACTGCCCGGAGCGCACGGCGCCGCCGGTCGGGATCGCCGCGCACGCCGTGAGCGCGACGAGGGCGAGGGCGGCGAGCGTCGTCGCGACCGCGGTGCGGAACCTGGAGCGCATCAGTCGTCCTCCCGGACGGCACGGGGGCCGTCGTAGGCGTCGTCGAGGTCGGGCAGCGGGATGGCGGACGTCGCCGTACCGAGCGACTCGCCGCGGGGCAGGGTCAGCACGAACGTGGAGCCCTCGCCGGGGCGGGACCACACGTCGATCCGCCCACCGTGCAGGTTCGCGTCGCCGAGCGAGATCGCGAGCCCGAGGCCGGTCCCGCCGATCGTGCGGCGGCGGGAGGGGTCCGCGCGCCAGAAGCGGTCGAACACGCGGGCGGCGTCCTCCGGGGGCATGCCCACCCCCTGGTCGCGGACGGCGATCGCGACCGAGCGCGCGTCGCTGTCCACCACGACCTGCACCGGCTTGGCGTCGCCGTGCTCGATGGCGTTGCCGACGAGGTTCCGCAGGATGCGTCGGATGCGCTTGGCGTCGAGCTGCATCGTGGTGTGCCCGCCGGGGGTCGCGAGCTGCAGCTCGGTCCCGGCGCGCTCGGCGAGCGGCTGGAACTCCTCGACGATGTCGGCCGCGAGCGACGCCGGCACGACGGGCTGGGTGTCGAGCTGCACGGCCTGGGCGTCGTACCGCGAGATCTCGAGCAGGTCCGCGAGCAGCAGCTCGAAGCGCTCGACCTGGGCGTGCAGCAGCTCCGCCGACCGCCCGACGGACGGCTCGAAGGCGTGGCGCGAGTCGAAGAGCATGTCCCCGGCCAGCCGGATCGTGGTGAGCGGCGTCCGGAGCTCGTGGGAGACGTCCGACACGAACCGCTGCTGCACGCGGGACAGCTCGGCGAGCTGCGTGATCTGCCGGCTCACCGCGTCCGCCATGTCGTTGAAGCTCCGCGCCAGGATCGCGATGTCGTCGTGCCCGCGCACCGGGATGCGCTCGTCGAGCCGACCGGCGGCGATCTTCCGGCTCGTCTCGGCGGCGCCGCGGATGGGCACGACGACGAGCCGCACCACGAGGGACGTCACGAGCGCGATGAGGACGATGAGCGCGACGCCGCCGATCGACAGCGTCTGCGACACGAAGTCGAGGGTCTGCTGGGCGTCCGAGAGGTCGTAGACGATGTAGAGCTCGTACTGCCCCGCGCTCGGGACCTGCAGCACGGACCCCACCGCGAGCCCGGGTTCGCTCCGGCCGCCGTCCTCGAGCCGGACGGGCTGCAGGCTGAGCCGTCCGGTGTCGCGGCCGACCTCGCGCCGTAGTGCGTCGGTGATGACCGCGTCGGGGAAGTCCTGGCTCGCGAGGTTCTGCAGGGTCTGCGGACTCGACTGCCCCGGCGATCGCTCGATGGCGATGCTCGTGCCGCCCGGGCTCGTCGTGTTGGACAGGATCGCCTCCTGCGCCTCGCTCTGCAGGGTCTCGAGCTCCGTCTGGTTGTTGTCGGACGCGGCGGTCGCGGCGTCGAAGATGCCCTGGGCGACGACCGTCGCACGCGCCGACTCGGCCTCGATCTGGTCCCGACGCTGCGCGTAGACGTTGTTCGAGATGCTGATCATGACCGCGGTGCCGATGACGGCGACCGCGAGGCCGCTCGTCGCGACGGTGATCGCCACCGACCGGACGAGCAGCGAGCGGCGCCACAACCACGCGACGGCGTACCAGCCCCGTCGGACCCACCGGCGAGCGCGCCGACGGGCGCGGAGCGCCCAGCCGCGGGCGAGCAGGTCGCGGCCCGCCGGCTGCCGGGGAGCCCCCGCGAGCGGGCCGCGCGCGGACGCGCCGGTTCCCGCGGATGCACCGGCTCCCGCGGACGCACCGGCTCCCGCGGACGCGCCGGGAGTCGCCGACGCCGGACCGGTGGGGGTCCGGTCCGGGGCGGGTGCGCCAGACGGTCCCGGCGGCACGGTGCTCAGGCTCCTCCGGCCCGGTAGCCGACGCCGCGCACGGTCGTGACGATCCGCGGGTTGTCCGGGTCGTGCTCGATCTTCGCGCGGAGGCGCTGCACGTGCACGTTCACGAGCCGGGTGTCCGCCTTGTAGTGGTACCCCCACACCTGGTCGAGGAGCATCTCGCGCGTGAACACCTGGTTCGGCTTCTCGGCGAGTGCGCGGAGCAGGTCGAACTCGAGCGGGGTGAGCGCGATGACGGTGTCGCCCCGACGGACCTCGTGCGCGGCGACGTCGACGGTCAGGTCGCCGGCGTGCAGCACCGACGCGTCGGCGGCCGTCGGACGGAGCCGCGTCTTGATGCGCGCCACGAGCTCCTTCGGGTTGAACGGCTTCACCACGTAGTCGTCCGCGCCGTTCTCGAGCCCGGCGACCACGTCGGCGGTGTCGCCCCTGGCGGTGAGCATGATGATCGGCGTCCCGCTCTCGGCGCGGATGCGCTTGCAGACCTCGATGCCGTCGATGCCCGGGAGCATGACGTCGAGCAGGACGAGGTCGGGCTTCGTGCCGTGGAACGCCTCGACGGCGTCGTTGCCGTCGGCGCTGAACTCCGGCTCGTAGCCCTCCGAGCGGAGGACGATGCCGATCATCTCGGCGAGGGCCTGGTCGTCGTCGACGACGAGGATGCGCGGTGTCATGGGCGTGGACTCCGTGTGGCGGGCGGTGGTGCCGGACCGGCACCTACGGTCACGATAGCCGAGCACCCGTCGAGCGGCGTTCTCCGGCAGGATGGGTCGGGTCGCGCGTTCCGCTGCGCGGCCGGTGCAGGACGAGGGGGCGGCGATGTCCGACTGGCAGGTTCCGGGTTCGCGCGACGGCGACGACCGGACGGGAGGCCCGACCCGGCCCCCGGCGCAGCAGCCGTCCGGCGGGTGGCCGGGTCAGCACCAGCAGCAGTGGCAGCAGCAGCAGTACGGCGAGCCGCCGCGGCCGCCGCAGCGGCCCGCCGTGCCGCTCCGCCCGCTGGGCTTCGGGGACGTGCTCGCCGGTGCCTTCACGGTGTTCCGTCGGAACGCGCGCGTCCTGCTGCTCTGGAGCCTGCTGCTCAGCGGTGTGCTCGGGCTGGTGTCGACGATCGCGAGCACGCTCGGGCAGCGGGTCCTCCAGTCGCGGACGGCCTCCGCCCTCGACGGCGGCAGCGGTTCCGACGACGTCCTCGCCGGCTCGGTCACCACGTACCTGCTGCTCGCCGTCGCCCTGCCGTTCCTCGCCTCCCTCGGCCGTGCGTTCCTCGTCGCACCGGTGGCGGCCGACACCGGCCAGCGCGTGCTCGGACGCCGGGGCAGCTTCCGCGGGCTCTGGTCGCTCCTGGCCGGGCGGCGCTGGTCCGTGCTGGCGTGGATCCTGCTGCAGCTCGCCGCCGGTGCCGTGCTCGGCGGGGTGTTCGTCGCCCTCGTCCTCGGCGCGTTCGGGGCCCTGTCGGCGGGCGCGTCCGGCGTCGGCGGGTACATCGCCGTCATCCTGCTGCTGTTCGTCGTCGCGGGCCTCGCTGTCGCGTGGCTCGGGACGAAGTTCGCCTTCACCGTGCCGACCATCGCGCTCGAGGGCCGCGGGGTGTTCTCGGCGGCGGCGCAGTCGTGGCGGCTCACCCGCGGCGCGTTCTGGCGCACGTTCGGCATCGTCCTGCTCGTGCGGGTGGTGTTCGGGATCGCGGCGTCGATCGCGGCCACACCGCTGACCTTCGCCACGGTGCTCGCCGCCGGGACCTTCGACCCGCTCGGACAGACCGACGCGAGCGCCGGCATCGGGCCCGGTGCCGTCGCGGCCGTCGTCGTCGGTGCACTGCTCACCATCGCCGTGCAGTGCACGACCGACGTCCTCAGCGCGTCGATCGTGACGTTCCTCGCGATCGACCGGCGGATCCGGACCGAGGCGCTCGACCAGCGGATCCTCGCGCACCTCGAGACCGGCGAGCCCGCCGACCCCTTCGCACCGGCACCCGCCGTCGACCGGTCGTCCCGTCCCGGACCGCAGTGGCCCGGGCAGCAGTGGCCGGGACAGCAGCAGTGGCCTGGGCAGCCGCGGCCGGGCGCGCAGCAGCAGTGGCCCGGGCAGCCGTGGCCCGGACCGCCCGACCAGGGCGGCTCCGGGCGGCACCCGCGGGACGGCGGCGCGTGAGCCTCGGCGCGGACGAGGCCCGACGGCTCCTCGAACGCGAGCTCGAGCGGTCCGAGTACGACGGCGCACGGGTCACCTGGTGGGACCGTGCCTCCCGGGCGTTCCTCGACTGGCTCGGGTCGTTCCGGGTCGGTGCTCTCGACTCCCCCGTGCTCACGCACACGTTCCTCGCGATCGCGGTCGTCGTGCTCGTCGCGGTCGTGGTCCTCGTGGTCGTCGCCCGGGGCCTGCCCCGTCGCCGACCACGGACGACACCGACGTCGGACGGATCGGTCTTCGACGCCGAGGACCGCCGCTCGGCGCGGGAACTCGGCGACGCCGGCCGGGCAGCGCTGCGGTCGGGCGACTGGTCCGGTGCCGTCCTCGACGGCTACCGTGCGCTCGCCCGCGGGCTCGGTGAACGCGACCTCGTCCGCGACGTGCCCGGTGCGACGGCCCGGGCGGTCGCCGGCCGTGCGGCACCGCTGTTCCCCGAGCAGGCGGAGCGGATCGACGCCGCGGCGCGCACGTTCGACGACGTCCGGTACCTCGGCCGCTCGGCGGACGAGGCGGTCGCCCGAGCGGTCCTCGACACCGAGCAGGCCGTGCGGACGGCACGCCCGCAGGCCGTCCCGGCGGTCCCCGCGTGAGCACCACGACCGCGACGCAGGGCGCTCCCCCGACTGCCGGTGCCGACGCCCGTCCGCTCCGTCGCGGCGGACGGGTCGTCGTCTGGGTCGTCGTCGTCCTCGTGGGTGTGCTGCTCGCCGCGCTGACGGCGGCGGTGCAGTCGTCCACCGGTCCGACCCGCGACCCGCTCGACCCCCGGTCCGCGACCGCCAGCGGTGCGGAGGCCCTCGTCCGCGTGCTCGAGCAGCAGGGGACGACCGTCGACGTCGTCGACCGCGTGGACCGCCTCGACGCCGGGGACCTCCGGGGCAGCACCGTCCTCGTCGACGACTCGGCCGCAGCACTGGACCCCGCGGTCGCGCGCCGGCTCGGCCGCGAGGCCCGGCACGTCGTCCTGCTCTCCGACGACCCGACGTCCCTCGAGGCGTTCGGCCTCGGCGTCGAGCCGGCCGGTCCGGTCACCGGCGACGCGGTCGTCTCCACGGCCGGGTGCGCGATCCCGGCAGCCGAGGCCGCTGGTCGGATCACGAGCACCGGGTCCGGCTACCGCCCGACCGACACGGTCCGCCCACCAGCCGACACCGACCTCTGCGTCCCGACCGGCACCGGCGACGACCGCGTCGCCGGCCTGGTCCGGACCTCCACGGCCGGCGGCGACGTGACCCTCGTCGGCACCACCGCGGCGTTCCGCAACGACACGGTCACCACGGCGGGCAACGCCGCGTTCGGGCTCGCGCTGCTCGGCTCGGCCGACCGCCTGGTCTGGTACACCCCGATGACGACCTCCGCCGACGCCGCACCGACGCTCGGCTCGCTGGCACCGCCGTGGGTGCCCGGGGCGCTGCTCCTCCTCGGGCTCGTCGCCGTCGCCGCGGGTGTCTGGCGCGGGCGGCGACTCGGGCCGCTCGTCGTCGAGCGCATGCCCGTCGTGGTGCGCGCTGCGGAGACCACCGAGGGCAGGGCCCGGCTCTACGCCCGTACCCGCGACCGGACGCACGCCCTCGACACCCTCCGGATCGCGGCGCTCCGACGGACCGCACGCCGACTCGGCCTGCCACCCGGGGCGCACGTCGACGAGGTCGTGCGCGCCGCCGCCCGCGCGACCGGGCGGCCGGACACCGCCGTCGGTGCCGTCCTCGTGGGCGGGCCGACGCACGACGACCGCGCCCTGGTCGACGGCGCCGCGGCGCTCGACGAGCTCGAGCGGGCCGTCCGCACGGCGACCGGCGAGGCGGCCGCCGGCCCCACCACGACCACACCCACGACCACACCCACGACCCACCGCGACCGACGAGGAGCACGACCGTGACCGATCCGTCCCCCGCCCACACCCCGACGGCCACCGCCCCGGACCCGCTCCGGGAGGCCTTCGGTCGCCTGCGCGCCGAGGTCGGCAAGGCCGTGGTCGGGCAGGAGGGCGCCGTGTCCGGCATGATCGTCGGCATCCTGGCGCAGGGGCACGTGCTGCTCGAGGGGGTTCCCGGGGTCGCGAAGACCCTGCTCGTCCGGAGCGTCGCGGCAGCGATGTCGCTCGACACCAAGCGCATCCAGTTCACGCCCGACCTGATGCCCGGCGACGTCACGGGATCGCTCGTCTTCGACGCGTCGACCGGCACGTTCCCGTTCCGGGAGGGACCGGTGTTCACGAACGTGCTGCTGGCCGACGAGGTCAACCGGACGCCGCCGAAGACGCAGTCGGCGCTGCTCGAGGCGATGGAGGAGCGCCAGGTCAGCGTCGACGGCGCAGCACGCCCGCTCCCCGAGCCCTTCCTCGTCGCCGCGACGATGAACCCGATCGAGTTCGAGGGCACCTACACGCTGCCCGAGGCACAGCTCGACCGCTTCCTCGTGAAGCTCACGCTCGACGTGCCCCCGCGGGACGTCGAGTGGCAGGTCCTGCGCCGGCACGCGGACGGCTTCGTCCCGCGGGACGTCCGCTCCGCCGGGATCCGACCGGTGCTCGGCGCCGACGAGGTGCTCGCGGCACAGCGGGCGGTCCGCGCGGTCCGAGCACGGGACGACGTCCTCGCGTACGTGGTCGACCTCGCCCGCGCGACACGACAGGCGCCGTCGGTCCGGGTCGGCGTCAGCCCGCGCGGCGCGACCGCGCTCCTCGCCGCGGCGAAGGCGTGGGCCTGGCTCACCGGGTACGACGCCGTCACCCCGGACCACGTGCAGGCGATGCTCGTGCCGGTCTGGCGGCACCGGCTCCGGGTGGCCGCGGACGCCGAGCTCGAGGGCGTCGGTGCGGAGGTCTTGCTGCAGCAGGTCGTCGAGCAGGTCCGGGTCCCGTTCTAGTGGCGGTCTCCGGTCGGTTCGTCGCGCTCCTCGCCGTCGCGATCGTCCCCGTCGTGCTGCTCGGGAGCGCGTGGGCCGGTGTGGCGTGGATGGTGGTCGTCGTGCTCGCCGCGGGGCTCGACGTCCTGCTCGCCGCGGACCTGCGGCAGGTGCGGGTCGAGCGCCGGATGCCGCGGCTCGCGCGACGGGGGACGACCGCCGACGGCACCCTCGTCCTCGTCAACGACGGCTCCCGCACCCTGCGCGCCCTCGCCCGGGACATGTGGGAGCCGTCCGCGGGTCAGACGCCCCGACGACTCCGCGCGACCGTGCCCTCCGGGGAGCGCCGCGCGCTCCGCGTCCGCTTCGCACCGTTCCGCCGCGGGCGGCGCTCGACCACCGGTGTCGCCGTCCGGGCCGCCGGCCCCCTCGGGCTCGCCGCCCGGCAGCGGGTCGTCGCGGCGCCCGCGGAACTCGTCGTCACGCCGCCGTTCCGCTCACGCCGCCACCTGCCCTCGCGGCTCGCGCGGCTGCGGGAGCTCGACGGCGAGACCACCCTGCAGCTCCGCGGCCACGGCACCGAGTTCGACTCCCTGCGTGACTACGTCCGCGGCGACGACGTGCGGTCCATCGACTGGCGCGCCACCGCCCGACGCCAGGACCTCGTGGTCCGCACCTGGCGTCCCGAGCGCGACCGACGGGTCGTCGTGGTCGTCGACGGCGGTCGGGCGGGAGCCGGTCGGGTGGAGGACGAGCCCCGACTCGACACGTTCATCGAGACGGCGCTCCTCCTCGGCGCGCTCGCGTCGGCGGCGGGCGACCGCGTGGACCTCGTCGTGCTCGACGACGGCGTGCGCCAGCGGGTCCACGGCGCGACGCGGACCGACGTCGTCCGGCGCTTCGGCGAGGCCCTCGCACTCGCGGAGCCCGGACTCGCGGCGACGGACTGGGCGGCGGTGCCCGGCCTGGTCGACGCGGTGACGACCTCGCGCTCCCTCGTCGTGCTCGTCTCCAGCCTCGACTCCGTCGGCGCCTCGGCGGACCTGCTCGCGGTGCTCCCGCGGCTCACGCGGCGGCACGCCGTCGTCGTGACCAGCGTCACCGACCCGACCGTCGAGCGGATGGCGGACGGGGTCCGGGAGCCGGGACGCGCGGAACCGGACCGGCGGGGCGGACGGGTGCCGGGCCTCCCGTCCCGGTCCGGTGCCGAACGCGACGTGTACCGACGCGCCGCGGCGACCCGGACGCTGCTCGACGCCGACGGTGTCGGGGACGTCGCGCGTCGCGCCGGGGCCGAGGTCGTCCGCGGCACGCCCGAACAGGTCCCGCCGGCCGTGGCGGACGCGTACGTCCGCGCCAAGGCGACCGGGCGGCTCTGACGCCGGTCAGCCGGCCGTGAGCGCGGTCGCGCCGCGCTCGAACTCCTCGACGTCACCGCGCTCGCCCGCACGGTGCGCGCGGCCCCCGAGCACCCACTGGTACCAGAGCACCGCGCCGAGGGCGACCGTACCGATGCCGATCTTGACCGCCCACGGCCACTCCTGACGGGTGACGACGCCCTCGACGAGGCCGGAGAGCAGCAGCGTGAGGACCAGACCCACCGCGACGGTGATCAGCGCTCGGCCGTCCTCGGCGAGCGCCTGGGCCCGGGTCCGTGCGCCGGGGGCGACCCAGGACCAGGCGATCATCAGGCCGGCTCCCCCCGCGAGGAACACCGAGTACAGCTCGAGCTGTCCGTGCGGCGCGATGTACAGGAAGAAGTCCCCGAGCCGGCCCTGCGAGTGCATGATCGCGGCGGACACGCCCAGGCTCACGGCGTTCTGCACGATCGAGACGGGCACGTAGAGGCCGGTGATGCCGAAGGCCACCATCCGTGCGGCGATGAAGGCGTTGTTCGACCACACCTGCGCCGAGAACGCGCCGAGGCCGTGGTCCGAGTAGTACGCCTGGAAGTCCTCGGTGGCGTACTGCCGGAGTGCCGCCGGCGAGCCGAAGGTGGCCGTGGCGCCGGGGGTGGTCGTGATCCACACCGCCACGATCACGGCGATCGCCGCGGTGGCGGCGCCCACCCACAGCGTCGTCCAGCGGATGCGGTACATCGCCGCGGGGAGCTGGCGGACGAAGAAGGCCGAGAGCGCCGTCAGCGGGTCGACCGGCGTGCCCGTGAAGCGGAGCCGTGCCCGCGACACCACGAGGGACAGCCGGTCCCCGGTCGCCGTGCGGGGTGCTGCGCCGCGGATGCGGGCGAGGTCGGTGGCGGCCTCCTGGTACCCGGCGACGAGCCGGTCGGCGTCCGCCCCGGAGGTGCGGCGGGTCCGGGCGAGCCGGTCGAGCTCCTGCCAGCGGTCGCCGTGCACCGCGCTGTAGGCCTCCAGGTCCACGTGACTCCCCGCCGTCCCGAGCACGCCCCGCCGTATCCGCCCGCGCGGTCGGCGACGTGCTCCGTCAGAATGATCCCATGTCGAAGACCCGTGCGCCGCGCGACCTGGCCGACGCCCGCTTCGGGGCGGTCCTCGACGACACCGCCGACGAGCTCGTCGTCGGCGAGGCCGTCGCACTCGACGTGCAGCCCGCGGGCATCGCGCTCCGGCTCGCCGCGGCGCTGCTCGACGCACTCTGCCTCGTCGCGTTGTTCGTCCTGCTGCTGCTCGGGCTGTCCCGTGTCCTGCCGAGCGGGATCGACGGCGCGTGGCTCGTCCCGCTGCAGATCGGGTCGGTCGTCACCGTGCTCGTGCTCGTCCCCGCCGCGGTCGAGACCGTGACCCGCGGCAAGAGCGTCGGCCGGTACGCCACCGGCACCCGGGTCGTCCGTGTCGACGGTGGGGCGATCGGGTTCCGCCACGCGTTCACCCGGGCGCTGGTCGGCCTGCTCGAGCTCTGGACCACCTTCGGGTCGATCGCGTTGCTCGTCGCGCTGTTCGGGAGCCGGCCGCGGCGCCTCGGGGACCTGCTCGCCGGCACCTTCGTGCAGCACGAACGCGCGGCACGGGTCCGTGGTGTCGAGGTACTGATGCCGGTCGAACTCGTCGGGTGGGCGGGCGTCGCCGACGTGTCCGCGCTGCCGCAGCGGCTCGAGAACCGGCTCGGCGCCTTCTTCCGCGGCGCCGCCGACGTGCGTCCGGATGCGCGGGCCGCGGCGGCCGAGCGGCTCGCGGCGGCGGTCGTGCCGTACGTGCACCCGGTGCCGCCCGTGCCGGCGGAGACCTTCCTCGCCGGCGTCACCGTCCTGCGTCGCGCGCGCGACGAGCGGGCGCTCCGGGCGCGGGCGGCGCTGCTCGACCGGGCGGCCGCGACGGCCGCGGCGCGGCCGCCGGGCTTCCCGCGCTGAGCCCGCGGCGCTCGCGGTGACGCGCGACCGGCGCAGGCGCGCACGGCTGGGTCGAACCACGGACGCGACATCGAACCGGCCCGCGGGCCTGGTTCGACGTCGCATCCGTGGTTCGTCCCGAGGCGTCCGCGCGGTGACGCGCCACGTCCGGCCGGGTCGCGGCGCGCCCGCCGCGGCTCAGTACCGGTAGTGCTCGGGCTTGTACGGCCCCTCGACCGCGACACCGATGTAGGCCGCCTGCTCCGGACGCAGCTCGGTCAACTGCACGCCGAGCGCGTCGAGGTGCAGCCGCGCGACCTTCTCGTCCAGGTGCTTCGGCAGCACGTACACGCCCGTCGGGTACTGCTCGCGCCGGGTGTGCAGCTCGATCTGCGCCAGCACCTGGTTCGTGAACGAGTTGCTCATCACGAACGACGGGTGCCCGGTCGCGTTGCCGAGGTTCATGAGCCGCCCCTCGCTGAGCACGAGGATCGAGCGCCCGTTCGGCAGCCGCCACTCGTGCACCTGCGGCTTGATCTCGACCTTCTCGACGCCGGCCAGCGCCTCGAGCCCCGCCATGTCGATCTCGTTGTCGAAGTGCCCGACGTTCGCGACGACCGCGAGGTGCTTCAGCGCGAGCATCTCGTCGACGCCGACGACGCCGAGGTTGCCGGTGCACGTGACGACCATGTCGACCTGGTCGGCGACGTCCGCCAGCCGGGCCACCTGGTAGCCGTCCATCGCGGCCTGCAGCGCGCAGATCGGGTCGACCTCGGACACGATGACCCGGGCGCCCTGGCCGCGCAGGGCCTCCGCGGCCCCCTTGCCCACGTCGCCGTACCCGACGACGAACGCGACCTTGCCGCCGATGAGGACGTCCGTCGCGCGGTTCAGGCCGTCGGGCAGCGAGTGCCGGATGCCGTACTTGTTGTCGAACTTCGACTTCGTCACCGAGTCGTTGACGTTGATCGCCGGGAAGCGCAGCTCGCCGTTCCGCGCGAGCTCGTACAGGCGGTGCACGCCGGTGGTGGTCTCCTCGGTCACGCCCTCGATCTCGGCGGCGATCCGGGTCCATCGGTCCGGGGACTCCTCGAGCGAGGCGGCGACGGTGGCGAGGACGATCCGCCACTCGGCACTCGCGTCGTCACCCGCGTCCGGCACGCGACCGGCGGTCTCGGCGTCGGCCCCGGTGTGCACGAGCATCGTCGCGTCACCGCCGTCGTCGAGGACGAGGTTCGGTCCCGACCAGTCGGCACCCGCGGCCGCGGCCTCGGCACTCCAGTCGAAGATGCGGCTCGTGCACCACCAGTACTCCTCGAGCGTCTCGCCCTTCCACGCGAAGACCGGCACGCCGGCGGGTGCGTCGGGCGTCCCCGCCGGGCCGACGGCCACGGCGGCGGCGGCCTCGTCCTGCGTCGAGAAGATGTTGCAGCTGGCCCAGCGGACCTGCGCGCCGAGGGCGACGAGCGTCTCGATGAGCACCGCCGTCTGCACCGTCATGTGCAGGGACCCGGCGATGCGCGCGCCGGCGAGCGGCTGCGTCGCGCCGAACTCCTCGCGCAGGGACATCAGCCCCGGCATCTCGTTCTCGGCGAGCCGGATCTGGTGGCGACCCGCCTCGGCGAGGGTGAGGTCGGCGACACGGAACGGTGCTGCGGTGCGGGTCTCGGTGGACATGCGGCCAGTCTTCCACGCCCGGCCGGGAGGCGCGGGTCGTCCGGCGACGTCGGTGCCGTCCGCAGCGCCTCCCGTCCGCAGCGCGCACCGCGACACGCAGGTCGGCCTCAGTCGGCGTCGCGGCGGAGCGGCTCGCGCCGCACCACGTCCCACCCACGCGGCACGCGCAGTCGCGCCGCATGGCGCGCGCAGAGGTCGTACCCGTGCGGCTCGACGCGGGTCGACAACGGTCCGACGACGACCATCGAGTCGGCGTAGTCGTACGTCAGGGTCGCCGACGCGCTCGCGCCACAGGCGACCTTGCTGCAGATCCGTACGTCCATACCGGCACCGACCCTACCCGCCGCCCTCCGGTGCCCGGCTGCGGGCGGAGCGGACGGACCCCGCCGCGTACGATGGCGGGATGCGTCGGAAGCCTCCTCTCGTCACCCCGGTCGACCGTGCCCGGGGGCGTTCCCGGCACGGACGCGGCGGGCGGTCGAGCGTGACCGGACCGGAGCTCGCGCCCGTGGTCACCCGTGCCGAGACCTTCGACCGGATCGTCGGCGACACCGCGCACTACCTGGTCGGGATGTGGCCGGACGAGCTCGCGGGCGTGGTGTTCCAGGTGGCGGACATGCCCACCGACCGGGACCTGCCGGACCGTCTGCCCCGCTGGCGGGTGGACCGCGACGACCGACGCGTGACGCTGTTCCGGATCCCCGTCGAGCGGGTGACCCACAGTCCCGAGAAGGACGACACGGACCGCCGCGTCGTCGTCGAGACCGCGGTGTTCCGTGCGGTGGGCGAGTTGATCGACAAGGATCCGTGGGATCTGGCGCCGGACCGCTTCCGGCACTGGTGATCGACAGGGACACAGCACCCACGGCCGGACCCGGCGCCGGACCGCTTCCGGCACTGGTGACCGACAGGCCGCTCTCCGAAGGACCTAGGGGTAGACGCGGAGCGGCGTCGAGACGTCGGTCGCCGGGCGGACCGGGAAGCCACCGATGCCGTCGCTGCCGTCGTAGCCGACCCCGGCGACGAGCCCCGCGGCACCCACGAGCTCGAGTTGCGTCGACGTGGGGACGCTGACGGCCGCGGTCGCACCGGAGGCCACGGTCACCTCCTGCTCCCGGTCCCCCGACCGGATCGTCACCTGCGCGTCGGACCGCGTCGGGTTGACCAGCGAGAGCTCCGGGTCGCGCCCCGGTGCCACGGCCGTGATCGCGTCGTCACCGAGCGGCTCGGCGGACGCGAACCAGCCGAGGTCGGTGCGGTCGTCGTCCGTCGGTGCCGTCGTGCGGGCCCCGGCGACGAGGGGCTGCGTCGAGGTGACGGTGAACGAGTACCGGCCGTCCGGGAAGTCGTCGAGCGCCACGTCGGTGACCACACCGGGCTCGGCGGTCGCGTTGACGGTCGAACCGCCGCCGTCCGCGGTCGTGATGCCCAGCGTCACCCGGGCGGCCTCGTCGCCGGGGACGAAGAGCCGCACGATCGGTGCGGCGTCCGCGGCGTCGTCCCCGCGCTGGGCCTCCTGCGCGCCGCGGAGCACCACGGCGGGGATGATCTGCGAGGTCGACGGCGCCGCGCCGCCCGAGACGACGTCGTACCCGCCCGGCACGAGCGTGCGCACGATGCTCTCCTGCATGTGCGCGACGATCTGCCCGCCGGTCGAGGTCACGTGCACGACCGTCGACCCCTGACCGGAGACGAAGCCGGACAGGGGCACGACCTTCTGCGTGTTCGGCGCGACCACGATGCCCGTGGTGCCGGGCGCGGTCACCGTGCCGGACGCGTCGTAGACCGCGAGGTCGACGGTCGCGTTGACGTCGGTGGGGTTCGACAGGGTGACCAGGCTCGTCCGTCCCGTCTCGGTCGAGCCGCCCACGAGCCAGGTCGACTGGCCGGGGTCGTCGCACGAGGCGGCGCCGAATCCGACGAGGTCGCCCGAGGACACGGTCTGCGCGCTGCTGCCGGCGACCTGCGGCGTCGTGCGACCCGCCGGCGCCGTCAGGAGCTGCGGCGCGCTGCCCCCGCTCGTGGACGACCCGAGGGTCGAACGGTCGACGGTGGAGCCGGTGGTCGCGGTCGCGACGGTCGCCGACCCGACGGTGCTCGCCGTCGTCGCGTCGTTGCCCGAGTCGTCGGACAGCCGCAGGGCGCTGCCGGCGCACACGCGCTCGGCGTCGGCGGGGACGGGCGTGACGGTGCGACCCGCCGGACGCGCCGGCGTGCTCTCGGTACCGATCGCGTGGGCGGCCGTCACGGCCCCGGCCGCCACGACCACGGCGACCGCGGTCGCGGTGCCGCGGACGACCCAGCGTCGGACGGACCGTGGGCTGGCGCTCATTCGTCGCGCTCCTCGTCGAAGGTGGTGGCGGGTTCCTCGGCCTCGATGACGTTCGAGGTGGCGCGGCGACGGCGGGGGGCCGTCGGGACCGCGAGCAGTGCGGCCGCGCCGAAGACGATCCCGAGCACCACCAGGTAGAGCACGTGGGTCGCCTGCGTGGCCGCCGAGCCCGAGGCGACGCGGTCGACGTCGCCCTCGTAGTGGAAGAGCTGGCCCGTGGCCGTCTCACCGATGCTCGTGAAGCGCGCGTCCTGCCCGATGGCACCTGCCGCCCGGTCGTGCACGGCCTCGGCCGCGGCATCGTCCGGGGCCTCGTCGAGCAGCACGAACGAGATGCCGAGGCTGCGGAGGGCGGGCTCGGGGTCGTAGCCGCTGCGGCTCGCGAGGTTGCCGGCGAGGGTCGCGAGCTCCGTCCCCTTGCTGCTGAGCCGCAGCGCCGTCGCGTCGAGGGTGGTCTGGTCGTCGAGGGTCGAGCCCTGCCCGCGCTCGAGCGACACCGCGAGGGAGCCGTCCGTCTGCGGGTCGACGACGAGCGTGCCGACGTCCGGGTTCGCCTGCGCCTCGGCGTTCACGTACGCGCTGAGCACGCGGCCGGTGGTCGGCTGCAGCACGGTGTCGCCGAGCGTGGACGCGGCGAAGGCCGGGGCGACCGCGACGCCCGCGAACACCGCGGCGACGATGCCGGTGACGGGAGCCGTCCGCGGCAGGACGTCGATGCCGATGCAGGCGGCGAGGACGAGGCCGAGGGCGGAGACGGAGAGCGCGCTGCCGGGCCAGACGATCGTGGTCGTCGAGCCCACGCCGGTCACGGTGACGTGCGTGGCGGCGACGGCGGTCGCGAACCCGAGCAGGGCGAGGACGAGCGCGGCCCCGGCGACCGCCCAGCGGTGGCCGAGGACCGCCCCGACGGCGAGCAGGGCGACGGGCAGTGCGAGCACGGCCATCGCGATCGGCAGCACGGCCGCGGCGAGTCCGAGCGTCGAGGTGGCGGGGAGCCAACCGTTCCAGTCCGGCACGGGCTGCCCGATCGCCAGCTGGAAGGCGGACGGGGCGCGGGTCGCGGACGGCACACCGGGGTCGGCGAGGACCGCGAGCGGGTTGCCCCTGGCGACCTGCGCCAGCACGAGCGGCAGGAAGAGCACCGCGGCCGGCACCGGGATGAAGACCCGACGGTGCGCGCGACGCCAGCCGACCACCAGCGAGACCACCCAGCCGACCAGGAGCACCGGCAGCAGGGACGGGGCCGAGGCCGCGACGACCGCGAACAGCAGCGCGGCGCCGGAGGCCCACGCCCACGAGCGGTGCGCCTCGAGCACGGCGAGCAGCAGCCACGGCAGGAGCACGTGTGCGATCACGGCGCCGAGGTGGCCGGTCGTGAGGGCGCCGACGAGCGCCGGTGCGATCGTGTACAGCGCGGCGCCGACCACCGGCACCCAGGTCCGGGTGGTGACCTTGCGGACCGCGAACCACGCACCGAGCGCCGCCATCGGCAGGGCGAGCAGGAGCACGACGACGACCCCGGTCGACGGCGACCAGGCGAAGACCGACCCGAGCACGGCGAGCACGGCCGTGAACGGGTCGCTGGGGCCCGTCGAGCCGGTGCCGATGGAGTGCCAGCCGTACCCGACGTTCTGCCAGAGCCGTCCGACCGAGGTGCTGAGCGGGAGCAGACCGCCGCCGGTCACCGCGGGGCTGCTGAGGAGCGGGTACAGCGTGACGACGCTGAGGACCGCCGCGGCGAGCACGACCCACACGCCGCCGTCGCCGAGGAACGACGCCCGCGCGATGGGGGCGTCCTCGACGCGGGCGAGCTCGACGTCACGCGAGGTGGTGCGACGCTCGTGCACCCGTCGCCAGCTCACGCGCAGGGGTTCGATCGCGGTCCAGCCCACCCGACGGGTCCTGGCGGCGTTCTTCCGCGCACGCCGGACCCCGCTGCCGAAGGCGACGGCGAACGCCGCGGCGAGCTCGCCCGAGACCGCGGCAGGGTGCTTCGCGACGAGGTGTCCGACGGCGCGACCGGTCGCGAACGGCACGAGGAGCAGCCAGTGCAGCCAGAGCAGTCCGGCCGGCGCTGCGGTGAGGCGTCGGTGCAGCTGCGCCTGCCGGTGCAGGCGGACGCGACGGGCCTCGGAGACGCGCTTCCGACCGAACTCCTCGATCGGGCCGGCGCTCGTCACCCGGGCCTCGGGCACGACGGCGACGCGGTGGCCGGCGAGGCGGGCGCGGATGCAGAAGTCGAGGGCGGCGTCGACGTCGGGCAGGGCCGGGTCGAAGCCGCGCAGGTCCCGCCAGACCGAGCGGCGGACGAGCATGCCGCCCGCGGCGACCCCCATCACGTCGGTGTGGCGGTCGTGCTGGCCCTGGTCGAGCTCGTCCTGCACGAGGCCGAGCGAGCGGCCGAAGCGCGTGGTGCTCTCACCGAAGGCGCGGATGAGCGAGGGGTCCTCGGTGGCGACGAGCTTGGGCCCGGCGACGGCGACCGACGGCGCGATCTCCACCGCGGAGAGCATCTCGGCCAGCGCGTCCGGTGCGGGGGCGTTGTCGTGGCCCAGGATCCAGAGCCACTCGTCGGACGGTTCGTCCGCGTCGGCGACCGCCGCCTCGCGCTCGGCCACCGCCACTGCCTCGCCGAACGGCCGTCCGGCGGGGAGCCGGACCAGACCGGCGGAGCCGCCGAGCGCGATGTCGGTCGTGGAGCCGTCGGACGAGCCGATGTCGACGACGACGAGTCCGTCGGGGTGCCGGGTCTGGGCGACGAGGGCGTCCAGGGTCCGGTCGAGGTGCCCGCCACCGTTCGCCGCCACCAGCACCGCGGTGACGCGGGGCTGGGCGGACCGGGACGGGGCCGACCGGGTTTGCGCGGGACTGGTCTGCATGACGCGCGTCACTCTACGGTCTGCCGGGCGGGGCTCCCGCGCCCACGGGCGGCGTGCCGTGAACCTGTGGGACCCATCAACGCGAGGTGCCGGTCGGAGCCGGCACCTGCCTCCAGGCCGTCAGGCGCGGCGGCGGAGCTTGCGGCGTTCGCGCTCGGACAGCCCGCCCCAGATCCCGAAGCGCTCGTCGTTCTCGAGCGCGTACTCCAGGCACTGCGACCGGACCTCGCAGGACGTGCAGATCTTCTTCGCCTCGCGCGTCGAGCCGCCCTTCTCGGGGAAGAACGCCTCGGGGTCGGTCTGCGCGCACAGCGAGTCGACCTGCCACGCGAGCGGGTTCTCCTCGTCGGCCTCGGCGCGACGGACGCCGGGGACGCCGAGCGCCACCGGATCGACGTGCCAGTCCTCCGGCACGTCGGCGTGGAAGTCGGAACCGTTCACCCTGATCACCCCTGACATGTCGACGACGGCCTGCAACGACCGGAGCCGCTGCCTGTAATTACAGCGGTGTCATTCGCCGGAGTCAAGTCGCGGATCATAGAAGGCTCTGACCGTCGCGGCGTGTCATGTCCCCCGTACGGGCGTGTCGCAGCGGTTCTGTCCTGCCGACGGGGGACACGGCAGGCACCGGAACGGGGTCAGCCGACGCGGCGACGGGCCTCCCACGCGCTCGACACCATCTCGTCGAGCGTGTGCCGCATCGCCCACTCGAGGTCGCGGGCCGCGGCGTCGCCGGTGGCGACGATCCTGGCCGGGTCGCCCGGGCGACGCGGTGCGACCTCGGGCTCGAAGGCGATGCCGGTGCCGGCCGCCATCGCGTCCATGATCTGCCGCACGCTCACGCCGTCCCCGCTGCCGAGGTTGTAGGCGCGCTCGAGCTGCTCCCCCGCCTCGAGCTTCCGGGCCGCGACCGCGTGCGAGTGCGCGAGGTCGGCGACGTGGATGTAGTCCCGCACGCACGTGCCGTCCGGGGTGTCGTAGTCGGTGCCGTTGATGCGCGGCGTCCGGCCCGCGAGCAGCGCGTCGAACACCAGGGGGAACAGGTTGTGCGGGCTCGCGTCGTACAGGTCGGGCTCCCCCGAGCCCACGACGTTGAAGTAGCGCAGCGACGTCGTGGTGAAGCCCGCGGCGACCTCCATGTCGCGCAGGAGCCACTCGCCGATGAGCTTCGACTCGCCGTAGGGCGACTCCGGTGCCTTCGGGGTGTCCTCGACGACGACGTCGACGTCCGGCGTGCCGTAGACCGCGGCGCTCGAGGAGAACACGGCCTTGGTGGCGCCGTGCTCGGCCATGGCCCGGAGCAGGGTCGCGGTGCCGGTGACGTTCTGCTCGTACGTGTGCAGCGGACGCTCGACGGAGACGCCGGCGTACTTGAAGCCCGCGACGTGGACCACGCCGCTGACGGCGTGCTCGCGGAGCGTGGCGGCGACCAGGTCGCCGTCGAGGATCGTCCCCTCGACGAACGGCACGTCCTCCGGCACGAAGGCGCGGAAGCCGCTCGACAGGTCGTCGAACGCGACCGTGTCGATGCCGGCGGCGCGCAGGGCGCGGACGACGTGGGACCCGATGTACCCGGCACCGCCGGTGACCAGCCAACTCATGCTCGTCACGCTAGCGGACGGCGTGGCACCGTCCGGCCGCACGTCGGTGCGTGTTCACGCACCCGTCGCGATGAAGACCGTCGAGGTGACCCCGGCGGCGACGTCCGCCTCGACGGTGACGTCCCCCTCGTCCGGCGTGACGTAGCAGGACTCCCCCTGCCGGAGCAGCGTCGCCGACCGCGCACCCACCAGCGTCACGGCACCGGCGGTGCACACCGCGATCGACGGACCGGACAGCGGGGCGACCCCGCCCGTGCCGAGCCCGACCGGACGACCGTCGCCGGTGACGCGCACGAGGGCGAAGCCGACGCCCTCCGGCGCGAAGCGGTCGACCCCGGCGTCCAGGTGCTCCGGCACGAGGACCGGTGCCGGGTACGCCGTGAAGTCGAGCACGCGGAGCAGTTCGGGGACGTCGACGTGCTTCGCCGTCAGACCGCCGCGCAGCACGTTGTCGGACGGCGCCATCAGCTCGACGCCGAGACCGTCGAGGTAGGCGTGGACGTTCCCGGCGGGCAGGTACATCGCCTCGCCCGCGGCGAGCGTGACCCGGTGCACGAGCAGCGACACGACGATGCCGGGGTCGCCCGGGTACGCCTCGGCGAGGTCGACGACCGTCTGCACGTTCGGGGTGCGCTCGCCCTCGGGCAGGGCCGCCGCGAGGTCCGTCGCGGCCTGCACCACGGCGAGCGCCGAGGGGTCGGCCGTCTCCAGCCAGCGGACGGTGTCCTCGAGCCCGTGCGCCAGGTGCGCCAGCAGCGGGCCGAGCCGACCGCTCCCGGCGTCGAGCGCCTCGACCTCGACGGTGGTGTCGGCGACCGGGCGGAACCCGCTGAGTGCCTCGAAGCGCTCGCTCAGCGCCACGACGAGCTCGGGCTTCGGGAACGGGTCCTTGTAGTTGCGGGACGGGTCGTCGAGCGGGACGCCCGCTGCCTCCTCGCGCCGGAACCCCTCCTCGGCCTGCTCCGGCGTTGGGTGCGCCTGCAGCGAGAGCGGCGCGGCGGCGGCGAGGAGCTTCAGCAGGAACGGCAGACCGCTCCGGTCCGGGCCGAGGGCGACCTCGGGTTCCGCGTCGATCCAGTCGCGGAGCGTGTCCGCGCCACCGACCATCGCCGGGTTCACGACGACGCTCGGGCTGCCGGCGTGGGCGCCGAGCCAGAGCTCCGCCTGCGGCGCCCCCGTGACGGTCCGACCGAGCAGTTCGGGGATCGCGGTGACGGATCCCCACGCGTAGTCGCGAGGCGTGTTGGTGATGCCGAGGAACATGCCCCGAGCGTAGCGGCAGGGATGCGACATCCCACCGAGGGGACATCGACGATCCGCGATACGTAGACTCACCGCGATGTCCGATCCGCGCCGCTCCGAGTCGACCCGTTGGGACGTCCAGGGGTTGCGCGCGTTCGCCGTGCTGGCCGTCGTGCTGTACCACCTCTGGCCGAACCGGCTGCCCGGCGGGTTCGTCGGGGTCGACGTCTTCTTCGTCGTCTCCGGGTACCTCATCACCGGGCACCTCCTGCGCGAACAGCTCCGCTCCGGGCGCATCGCCCTCGGTGCGTTCTGGGCCCGGCGGGCGAAGCGTCTGCTGCCCGGCGCCTTCCTGACGCTCGCGGCGACCGGGGTCGCCGTGCTGCTCGTCGTGCCGAGCACGCTCTGGGGGCAGTACGGCCGCGAGCTCATCGCGGCGAGCGTGTACGTGCAGAACTGGCAGCTCGCCTCGGACTCGGTCGACTACCTCGCCTCGGACAACCAGCCGTCCCCCTTCCAGCACTTCTGGTCGCTGTCGGTCGAGGAGCAGTTCTACATCGCGCTCCCGGTCCTGCTCGTGGCCCTCGCCGCGCTGCTCCGGCGGGCCCGCACCCTCTCCCCCGTGACGACGGCTCGCGTGCTGCTCGGCGCGGTGGTGGTGCTGTCGCTGGTGTGGAGCATCGTCGAGACGCGGACCGCACCGGGGGTCGCCTACTTCTCGACCGCGACGCGGGCCTGGGAGTTCGCGCTGGGCGGGCTCGCGTCGACGGTCGCGCTGCCGCGGCCGGTCACGACCGTCGCGCGGTCGGTGCGGACGGGAGGCGCGTGGCTGGGTGTCGCGGGTCTGGTCGCGTCGCTCTGGGTCGTCACCCCGGCGACGCCGTTCCCGGGGTCCGCAGCGATCCTGCCGGTCACGTCCGCGGCACTGGTGGTCCTGCTCGGTGCGAGTTCCGGGCTGGAACGGCTCGGCCGCCTCGCACCGGTCGCCTTCGTCGGGCGCACCTCGTACGCCGTCTACCTCTGGCACTGGCCCGCGATCGTGCTGCTGCCGCTCGTGACCGGGCACGCACTCGGGACCCGCGACAAGGTGGCGGTCCTCGTCGGTGCCCTCCTCCTGGCCGCGGTGACGACCCGGTTCGTCGAGGAGCCGCTGCGGTTCTCGCGCAGGATGCGCACCCTGCGGCCGCGGCGGGTGGCGCTCCTCGGCGCGCTGGCGACGGTCGTCGTGGTGGGGATCGGTGCCGCCACGCTCGGCGCCCTGGAGGTCCAGCAGGTGCAGGCGGCCGCCTACCAGCGCTCCCTCGAACGCGGCGACGTGCCCTGCTTCGGCGCGGCCGCCCGCATCGGCTCGGCGGAGCCGTGCGCCGACCCCCGGCTGGCCGACGTCCGGGTGCCGGCGCCGGCGGCCGCCGGGACCGACGACGCGAACCTCCCGGCGTGCTGGTCGAACACGACGGCGGACTTCAACGTCTGCTCGTTCGGACCGCGGACGGGGGCGCGGGCGCACCTCGCGGCGATCGGTGACTCGCACAACAACGCCCTGATCAGCGCCTACCGGGCGATCGCGGAGCGCAACCACTGGCGGATCGACGTCGCCGGCCACGTCGGCTGCTACCTGACGACCGCACAGCAGCAGGCACCCTCGGTCGCCTACACCGAGGCGTGCGAGGGCTGGAAGCGCGCCGCGATCGCCTGGATCGGGGACCACCCGGACCTCGATGCGCTCGTCGTCACCCACGCCGCGACGAAGAGCCCGGTGATCGTGCCGGAGGGGTCGACGAACGAGCAGACGGTCGTCGACGGGCTCGTGGGCGCGTGGCGCACCGCCGTCGACGCGGGCGTCCCCGTGATCGCGATCCGGGACAACCCGGTGACCGGTGCCGGCACCCTGGACTGCCTCGCGCGGATGAGCGGTCCGACCACCGACGCCTGCGACACCCCGCGCTCGGTGGCGACCGCGCCGTACGACGGGACCGAGGACGCGGTCCGCGCGGTCGGCGACCGGGCCCGCGCGATCGACCTGACCGACTCCTACTGCACGGCCACGACCTGCCCGGCGGTGGTCGGCGGCGTGGTGGTGCACCGCGACCCGACGCACGTCACCGGGACCTTCGCGCGGACGCTGGCCCCGTACCTCGGCGCGGACCTGGAACGCGCGCTCGCCTCGCTCGCACGGTGACCGGCACTAGCCTGTCACCGTGACGAACACCTGGCCCGTGGCGCGTGGCTCCGTGCCGGAGCGCGAGGCCTCCGCGCTCGCGACCGCCGTCCTGCTCGTCCTCTTCGCCGGGGACGCCCTGCCGAACACCCTGACCTGGTACGGCGCAGCGGTGGTCTGGGCGGCGCTCGGGTGCTGGGGCGTCTCGGTCGTGGTCCGCGCCCGCCCGAGTGCGGCGCGCACACCGCTCGCGCTCTGGTTCTTCCTCGCGTGGTGCCTGGTCTCCGTCGCGTGGTCGCACTGGCGCCCCGCCACCCTCGCGAGCGCCGTGGTCCAGGTCCTGTGCGCGGTCGTCGCCTTCGCGATCGCGTCGACGCTGACCTGGCGCCGCATCCTCGACGCGGCGAGCACCGCGTTCCGGTCGGTGCTCGCGCTCTCGCTCCTCTTCGAGGCGGTCGTCGCCGTCGTCGTCCGGCACCCGATCGCGCCGATCTGGACCGACTACGGCGACCGGGAGATCCCGGACGCCTTCTACTTCTCCCGTGCCGAGCTGCTCACCGGCGGGCGCATCCAGGGCCTGCCCGGCAACGCGAACCTGCTCGCGATGGTGGCGCTCCTCGCGGCGATCGCGGTCGCCGTGCAGCTCGCCGAGGGACGGATCCGCCGGAGTCGGGCGATCGGGTGGCTCGCCGTCGCCGCCCTCGTCCTCGCGCTCACCCGGTCGTCCACCGTGCTCGTCGCCGCGGTGGTCGTCGTCGTCGTGCTCGCGCTCGCGCTGTGGATCCGCCGGACCCCGACCGAGCGGCGGACACCCCGGTACCTGCTCGTCCTCGCCGCGGCCGTGGTGGCCGCGGTCGCCGCGGTCGCCCTGCGCGGGCCGATCACCGCGCTGCTCGGGAAGAGCCCCGACCTCACCGGCCGCGGTGAGATCTGGGCCGGCGTCGTCGGCCTCGCACAGCAGCACCCCGTGCTCGGGTGGGGCTGGATCGGCTACTGGTGGCCGGACATCCCCGTGCTCGCGGAGCTCGCACCGCGGAACGGCGTCACGTACCTGCAGGCCCACGACGCCTACCTGGACGCCTGGATGCAGACCGGCATCGTCGGGCTCGTGCTCTTCGTCGTCTACGTCCTCACGACGCTGCTGCGCTCCTGGGCGGGCGCGACCCGGGTCCGCTTCGGTCCGGACCTGCGGCCGCGTGGGTTCGACGCGGTGTCGCTGTTCCCGCTGCTCGTGGTGGCGGCGCTGCTCGTGCAGTCCGTGGCGGAGTCACGGCTGCTCTACCAGGGCAACTGGCTGCTCTTCGCGCTCATCGCGGTGAAGTCGCGCATCGTGCTCGTCGGCGAGGAGCCGGAGAGCGTCGGCGACGGCCCCCGCACGCCGGTCACCGCCCGGGCGTTCCGGACGACCCGCGCCCGCTGAGGACGAGCCAGCACGGCACGGCGGCGTCCCACGGCTGCGCGAGGACGTCGAGCACGAGGTCCGGCTCCGCACGGCACAGGCCGACCCGCGCGGACACCTGCGGCTCCCACTCGGGGCCGCCGGCACGCACGGAGGCCGCGGGCGCGACGTTCCCGACCGCGGCGGCCACGACGGCGGTGACCACGCACCATCCGACGGCCGCGCCGACGAGTCGACCCGCGCCTCCCGTCCGCTGCACGAGCACCGCGGCAGCCAGCACCGCGGACGACACGAGGAGCACGGCGGACGCCGCCGCGTAGCGCGACGGCGTCTGGGACTGGAGGCCCGCGACGTCCAGGTCCGTCCAGTGGCCGTCGGCGGAGGCGTTGGCGACCAGCGCCGCCGTCCAGACGACCACCGAGCCCAGTCCGAGGGCGACCACCAGCGCGCGTGCACGCCAGCTGCCCACGAGCACGGCCGCGGTGCCCACGAGGACGAGCGCGACCGTCGGAGCGACCAGGACCACCCAGCCGTGCGCGACGACCGCGTGCCCGACCACCCCGAGCCGACGGTCCCAGGACCCCGCGAGGGGCTGCAGGAGGTAGCCGACGACGACGTCCGCGACCGCGGGCCCGCCCGGGCGCGACTCGCGGACCGAGGTCGTCGCCGTCAGGACCTGCGCGGCACCGGCGGCGACCGTGGCGACCGTGACCGGGAGCGCTCGCAGCACGGACCAGCCCGGCGAGCCGGGTGCCCGCCACCAGGCGAGGACGAGGAGCGGGGTGAAGAGGAGTGCCTGGGGCTCGGTGAGGACCACCGCCGTCGCCACCACCGCGACGACGACCGCGGACCACCAGGAGCGGGCGCGGTGCGCGAGCAGCCAGGGAGCGAGGACCAGGGCGAACCAGTGCAGGTTCGCCGCGTTGCCGCTCACCTCGTACGGCACCACCGGCACGACGACCGGGACCGCGGCGAGCACGATCCGCAGCGGCCACGCCGGCACCACGGCACGTGCGAGCACGAAGACCCCGGCGGCGACGAGCCCGACCGCCGCGCAGCTGAGCGCCGAGACCGTCAGTGCGTACTGCTCGACGGGACGGCTGACGGCGACGTCCACCACGAGCCGCGGGACCACGTGGAGGTACCCCGCGTACGGGCGGAGGAGCGTGTCCTCGAAGCCGTACTGCAGCCGTTCGCGCAGGAAGACGCCGGCGTCCTCGGCCCACGCGGTGCCGCGTGCGACCGGGCCGAGCCGGTACCAGGCGAGGGTGGCCGCGAGGACGGCGACGACCAGCGCGGCGGCTGCCCGCGACCCGGTCGAACGCAGCGCCCTCATCGCCGACGACGATATCGCGCTGCGCGATCACGCCCGCGGGCACACGCCGCGCAGCGCCCGCCGGGCCGCATGCGCAAGGATGGGTGGGTGACGGACGGACGGGTGACACGCGGAGCACTCGCGCGCCGCTACCTGTCCGCCTGGATCGGCTTCTCGGCCGGTGGCCGGTTCAGCCAGGCCCTCGCGACCGTGATCGTCCTGTTCGCCTTCGGGCAGCCCGCCGTGCACGACGTCGTCGGGACGGCCGGCACCTGGTCGGTGCTCGTGACGCTCGTCGTGCTCGCCGGCCTGAGCCTGCTCGGCCAGCGGTACCGGATCGAGTGGCACGGCGTGCTCCCGCTCTCCCTGCTCGCCTTCGTGGGGTTCTGCGGGCTGAGCGTGCTGTGGAGCCAGTACTCGTGGGTCGCCCTCCGCGGCTTCACCGAGACGGTGTGCTTCGTCGGCCTCGGGCTGTACCTGGCGCTCGGACGCGACCTGGTGCAGGTCATCCGGGCGTCCGGCGACGCCTTCCGGATCCTGCTCGTGGTCGCCCTCGGGCTCGAGGTCCTGTCCGGTCTCGTGCTCGACGTCCCGTTCCCCGGCTTCGGCATCCGCGGTGACATCGCCTACGGCGGCCCGATCCAGGGCATCGGCGGCACCCGCAACTTCATGGGCTTCGTCGCGGCGACGGCGCTCGTCACCTTCGTGGTCGAGTTCCTCACCCGCTCCGTGACGACGTGGCGCGCCCTCGCGTCGACCACGCTCGCGGTCATCGCCCTGATGCTCGTGCAGTCCCCCATCACCGGGCTCGCGATGATCGCCCTCGCCGTCACCGCCCTCGCGCTCTGGGCGCTGCGGCACGCGAGACCGACGACCAGACCGGTCGTGAACACCGTGCTCGGCGGCACGGTGCTCGCCATGCTCGTGCTCGCGGTGCTGGCGCGGCAGCGGATCCTCGCCGAGATCGGTGCCGCCGGCGGCACCCGGACGCGCATCGACCTGTGGACGCAGATCCGGGTGCTCGCGGAGCAGTTCCCGATGCAGGGCTGGGGCTGGGTGGGCACGTGGCCGTCCGAACCCGTGGTGCCGTTCGTGGCCTTCGTCGACCCGTCGGGGGTCCGCTACACGTCGGGCCTCAACGCCTTCGTCGACGCGTCGCTGCAGATCGGACTCGCCGGGACCCTGGTGCTGGCCTTCGCGGCCCTCCTGGCGTTCGCGCGGGCCTGGGTCACCGCCACGACCTTCCCCGGGGTCGCGTACGTGTGGCCGGCCGCGCTCCTGGTGCTGCTCGGGGTGACGAGCACGGCCGAGAGCTACCTGCTGCACGGGGCCGGGCTGATGGTGTTCACCGCCGTCCTCGTGATCGCGGCCCGCCGGCGGTCCTGGCGTCGGCACCTGCCCCGCGTCGACCACGGCTGACCGGGCACGGCTGACCGGGCGCGGCTGACCGGGCGCGGACCGGACGGTACCGCCCGACCGCGCCGGTCGCGCTCCGTCAGCGCCGGCGGCCGAACCGGCGCTGCAGCCCCCACTGCGTGGTGCGCAGCATCGCCTCGACCACGATGGCCTGGCTCATCTTCGAGACGCCGCGGACGCGGTCCCGGAAGCGGATCGGCACCTCGACGATGCGGCCGCCGAGGTCGTGCACGCGCAGGGTCATGTCGACCTGGAAGCAGTAGCCCTTCGAGTCGACGGCGTCGAGGTCCATGCGGGCGATCGCGTCCGCCCGGTAGACGCGGAAACCGGCCGTGATGTCGCGCACGTCGAGTCCGAGCACGATGCGGGCGTAGGCGTTCCCGCCGCGGCTGAGGACCTCGCGGTGCTTCGGCCAGTCGACGACCGAGCCGCCGGCGGTCCACCGCGACCCGATCGCGAGCAGCACGTCGTCCGCGGGGTCCGCCGAGGCGACGGCGTCGATGAGCGCCGGGAGCCGGTCGGCGGGGTGCGAGCCGTCGGCGTCCATCTCGACGAGCAGGTCGTACCCGCGCTCGAGGCCCCAGCGGAACCCGGCGACGTAGGCGGTGCCGAGCCCGAGCTTGCCCGTGCGGCGGAGCAGGTGGACCCGGTCGTCCTCGGACCCCATCGCCTCGACGATGTCGCCGGTGCCGTCCGGGCTGCCGTCGTCGACCACGAGCACGTCGGCACCGGGCACCTCGGCGAGCACGCGGCCCACGATCTCCTGGACGTTCTCGGCCTCGTCGTAGGTGGGGATGACGACGAGCGGGCGAGGCGTGGACGGGTCAGGCATGGTTCTCCGAGTGGTGCGGGGGCGGTACGGGGGCGCTGGCGCCCGGGGCGGTCAGGGCTGGTGCTCCGGGAAGGCGTCGGTGCGGATCGTGGTGCACCGCAGGGTGACGCCCCACCCGGTCGGCGCCTGCTGCAACCGGGTGTCCTGGACTCCCCCGTCGCACTGCTGCCGACCGTCGCGCACCGCACTGGTCCACGTCGGTGCACCCGACCGTGCCACATCGTACGGGGTCGCGCGCCAGCCGAGGAACGCGACCCACCCGACGAGCACGAGCACGGCGACGACCACCAGCGGTCGACGCCCGGTCCGGAGCAGCCGGTCGGCGGCCAGGACGACGAGCGCGACCAGGAACATCGAGGACGCGGCCGCGTAGCGCAGGTAGCCCGTCCGCCCGAGTGCACCGAGCCCGTCCTCGGAGAAGTCGATGAGCGGCGTCGGGTTGAGGAGGACCCCGGCGGCCCAGGCCAGCGGTGAGGCGACCAGGAGCGTGATCGCGAGCGTCCGGAGCGGTCCGAGACCGTCGCCCCGGCGCCAGCGCCCGACGAGCACGACGGCCGTCGCGGCGACGAAGCCCACGGCCAGGAGCGCCGGGAGGACCAGCCCGTACTCGCCGAGGCGGTCCGCGGCGGACGACGCCTTCGGGTAGAGGACGCTGAGCACCGGCTCGACGAACCAGCCGGTGACGACGTCGCCGAGGCCCTGCTGGAACGGCGGCCGCACGCGCGGCGACGACAGCACGGAGGCGAACTGGAGCGCGAGTCCGACCAGGAGGCCGCCGGCCACCGGCCACGCGCGACGGTGCCGCACGGTCAGCAGCACGAGCGGCAGGAAGTACACCGACTGGATCTCGCTGAGGGCGACGACGAGCGCGACGACCCCAGGCGTGACGGCGCCGGCCCAGGTGCGTGGGCGGACGAGCAGCACCACCGGGACGAGGAAGAGCAGGAAGGAGTGGAGGTTCGCCGTGTTGCCCAGGACCTCGAACGCGACCACCGGGGTCAGCACGGGAACGAGCGCGAACAGCGACCGCGTCACGGGGTGCGGCAGGACCGCACCGGAGAACGCCACGGTCGCCGCCGCGACGAGCCCGACGACGATGCAGCAGAGCGCCGTCACGGCCCGGGCGTAGTCGGCCACGGGCAGCGCGGTCGCGACGTCGGTGAGCAGCCGCGGCACGAGGTGCTGGTAGCCGTCGTAGGGGTGCACGAGCGACGCGAGCGGCCCGAGCTGCAGTCGCTGCTGGAGGAACAGCGCGGAGTCCTCGGCCCAGAGCGTGTCCCGTGCACCCGCCGGCAGGCGGAGCCAGGCGACCACGGCGGCCACGACGCCGACGAGGACCGGCAACGAGCGGCTCGCCCACCGGGGAACGGCGACGGTCCTCGTCGTCGGTGCGGGGACGGCGCTGGCGGTGCTCACGTCGGACATCATGGCGGACGGCGGTGCGGTTCCGCCCGAGGACGAGCCGCTGGTCCTCTCAGCAACGGACGCGTCAGCAACGGACGGGGCCGCCGGCGCCGTCGGTCCCCCGACGACCCGACGGCCCCGACCGACCCGGTGCCGGCCCTACGGGACCGTGACCGTCCGGCAGCCGAGCGTGGTGTTGGCCCCGCCGTTCGCGTCGATGGCGTACACGCACACGTCGTGCTTCCCCGACGCGGCCGCGACGGTCCCGCTGAACCCGCGGTTCCGCCCGGCGGCCGGGTACGCCTTGGCCACGTCCGCACGCAGCCCGTTCGCCTGGAGGCGCGCACCCCGCCCGTCGACGTAGACGTCGACGGGGACCACCGCGGTGGTGTCGGCGTCCCACGCCCACCCGCGCACCGCGACGCCGCCGCTCGTCGCGGTCACGGCGTCGAGCCCACCGCGCGGCGCGTTGCCGACCTGCACGGTGTCGCAGCGGAAGGTCGGGTTCGACCCGCCGGCCGAGTCGATGCCGTAGACGCACACCTGGTGCGGTCCCGGCGCCGCCGTGGCGGTCAGCGAGAACCCGTGCGCGGCGCCGTAGGCGGGGAAGATCCGGCCGATGTCCGAGCGGGTCTGGTTCGCGACGAGCCGCCGGCCGGCACCGTCGATGTACACGTGCACGTCGATCGGGTTCGTGGTCTTGCCGTCGATCGCCCAGCCGCTCACGGTGATGCCCGTCGCGGTGCCCGTGAACGTGTCGAGCCCGCCGTCCGGCCGCGCCGCGGGGACGCGCACCGATGCGGTGGCGCCGAGCTGCTTGTCGATCCCCTTGCCGGTGTTGACGCCGGTGACGGTCACGTCCTGGGTGCCGTCGACACCGGGGACGACGGCGTCGAAGCCGTGTCCGGACCCGGCTGCCGGGTACACCCGACCGACGTCCGAGCGGACCTTGTCGGCGCGGAGCGTGGTGGTCTTCCCACCGGCGACCACGCGGACCGAGATCGCCGGCTTCTGCTGGTCGGCGTCGATCGCCCAGCCGCGGACCCGGATCCCGCCGGGGACGGCCTGCGCGGAGTCGACGCGACCGAACGGCGACGCGGAGACGACCGTGACGGTCTTGCACCCGAGGGTCGTGTTGCGCGCGCCGTCGACCGAGACGGCGTACACGCACACCTTGTGGCTGCCGGGGGCGGCCGGCACGTCGGCCGAGTACCCGTGGGCGCTGCCGGCCCCGGGGTGTGCACGGCCCACGTCCGAGCGGGTCTGGTTCGCCACGACCTTCTTGGCGGCCGAGTCGACGTAGACGTGCACGCTCGAGGACGACCCGGGGGCCGTCGGGTCGATCGTCCACCCGCGGACCGTGACGACGTCGCCACCGCCGACGACCGCGTCGAGCGCGCCGATCGGCTTGGCGGACGCCGTGGGCGAGCCGAACCAGTCGCTGTACATGCGCCAGAAGTTGCGGTTGCCGTAGGCCGAGCAGCCGTCACCGGTGCCGTAGAGGTTGTTCAGCGCGGCGGTGTTCGGCGTGTACGGCGTGTAGTAGTACAGGGCCGCGGTCGCCTTGTTCTGCACGGCGACGCCCTTGGTGCCGCACGAGGTCGGCACGTTGTACTGGATCTGCCGGGTGCCACCGGGCGCGAACCAGGTGAAGTAGTTGCTCGTGCCCGAGGGGTTGCCGTAGCGCTTCCACTGCCACGCAGCCCAGTACACCTGGTTGCCCACGCCCGCGTAGGCCGGGTCGCAGCGGCCCTGCGCGTTGTCCGGGCAGGCGTAGCCCATCGCCCGCTCGAGCACGGCGGCGGAGGGGCCGCGCGAGGTCACGAGCGCCTGCTCCTTCTGCAGCGTGACGAGGATCACCTTCGGGCTGATCGAGCACGCCCGACCGACCCGCGTGATGATGTCGGCCGCCGAGAGCGAGGAGCCACCGGTGAGCGCACCGCACATGGCGTCGGCGCCGTGGCTGTTCAGCGAGTAGCGCCCGTTGCGGAGGCAGCCGCTGTTCGTGCACGAGCCGACCTGGCCGTTGAGGAACGACTGCACCTGCGACGCCGACATGGAGTCGCCGTCGTAGAAGTTCGCGTCGGAGATGATGTTGCCGGCCTGGAACGACGACCCGCTGAGCGCGTCGGCGCGCTCCTGGGAGGACGTCGGGCCGGCGAGCTGCACGGCGACGAGCACGCTCGCGAGCATGAGCACGCTCGCGAACGCGGCGATGACCTTCTTCACGTCGGGGGCCTTCCTGCGGGGCGACGACGGGTGACGGGAGGTACACGGGTTCGGGAAGCGGATCGGCCGACCCTGGAACGGCCTGATCCACACGTGTCGCATCAGGTTACATCGGTCACAGCGATCACACAGCCCCCATCTGTCCCCCCGTCCGGGAGGCGCGCGGCGCGTCCGTCGGGCGGGCTGCGGTGACCGAGCGGGCCGCTCTCCGGGCGGCGGCTGCGCGGTCCGTCAGCCCCCGTCGACCAGCAGGGCCTCGACCGCGCGACGCGCGGAGCCGTCGACACCGTCGCGCCGACGGGCGCGACGGGCGTGGCGGACGATCCCCGGTGCCTCCCGGACGAACCGCAACCACTGCCCGGTCGTCAGCTGCGCCCCCGCGGGGCGCAGGACGTCGCGCACCAGTCGGGCGAGCGTGCGGAGCACGACGCGCCCGACGAGCGCGGGCGACCCGTTCCGCAGCACCACCGCGAGGCGGTTCCGCATGCTCTGGTACCGCACCAGGGGCGAGTCGCTCCCCGAGCTGGCCGCGTGGCGGTGCGTCGCGACCGCGTCGGGGGCGTGCCGGACCTCGTACCCGGCGAGGCGGAGCCGCCACGCGACGTCGAGGTCCTCGTAGTACATGAAGAGGGACTCGTCGAACCCGCCGACGGCCTCGAGCGCGGCACGCCGGAGGAACACCGCACCGCCGGAGAAGCCGAACAGCGGCGCCGTCTCCGGCGCGTCCTGCAACGGGCGCAGCCAGTCGCGGTCGCGGCCGTTCCCGGAGCGGTCGAGCACCACGCCGGTGCCGTTGACCAGCGTCCGGCCCGCCGGCGTCCGACGCCACCGGCCGCCGTGCGGCGCCACGAGGTCGTCCGGCTCCGGGTCCGTGCCGGTCGGGACCGGGGCGAATCCGCCCTCGAGCACCACCGTCGCGGCGACCGCGGCGACGCGCTCCCCGCCGGCCCGGAGCGCGGCGAGTCCGCGGTCGAGGAACCCGTGGTCGGCGACGGCGTCGTTGTTGAGGAGCACGACGACGTCCCCGGTCGCCGCCGCGAGGCCGCGGGACACCCCGCCGGCGAACCCGGCGTTCGTGCGCTCCGGCACCACCACGACCGACGGCAGGTCGGCCCGGTAGGCCGCCACCGTGTCGTCGTCCGCCTCGTTGACGACCAGCACGAGCTCGACGGCCGCCTCGACGCGCTGCGACAGGACGGACGCGACGGCCCGACGGGTGAGCTCCGGCTGGTGCCAGTCGACGATGATCACGGAGACGTCCACGGCCCCAGTGTCGCAGGCGGCGCGGGGCCGCGGGCCGCCGAGCACGCCCGGGTATAGTGGTGCCGCTTTCCGGGCGACCGTTCCGAGGGCACCACCGCAAGCCGACCCATGGAGTCCTTCCGTGTCCACTTTCGCGCCCCGCGTGTCCGTCGTCGTCATCAACTTCCGCGGGACGGACGACACCCTCGAGTGCATCGCCCGCCTGACCGAGGTGGACTGGCCGGCCGACCGGCTCGAGATCGTCGTGGTCGAGAACGGCTCCGGCGACGACAGCGAGCAGCGCCTCCGCGCCGAGCTCGGCGGGCGGTCGAACGTCCGCATCATCGTCTCCGCCGAGAACCTCGGCTTCACCGGCGGCAGCAACCTCGGCGCGCGCGAGGCGACCGGCGAGGTCGTCGCGTTCCTGAACAACGACGCGAAGCCCGACGTCAACTGGATCAAGGAGGGCATCGCCGGCTTCGCCCCGAGCCCCCGGGTCGCGGCGGTCGCCAGCAAGGTCCTCGACTGGGAGGGCAAGACCATCGACTTCGTCGAGTCCGGCCTGTCCTGGTTCGGCATGGGCTACAAGAACCACATCGCCGAGCTCGACGACGGCCGCTTCGACGCCGCGCGCGACCTGCTCTTCGGCACCGGCTCGGCGCTCTTCGTGCGCCGCGACGTCTTCCTCGAGGTCGGCGGCTTCGACGAGGGCCTGTTCATGTTCTACGACGACGTGGACCTGGGGTGGCGCCTCAACCTGCTCGGCTACCGGGTGCGCTTCGCCCCGCGCTCCGTGGTCTTCCACAAGCACCACGGCTCGATGAAGTCGTTCGGCGACCACCGCGAGATGTACCTGCTCGAGCGGAACGCGCTGCACCTGCTCTACAAGAACCTCTCCGACGAGAACCTCGGCACCTTCCTGCCCGCGGCCCTCGCCCTGCTGGCCCGCCGCGCGGTGGCGAAGAGCGGCCGCGACTCGGAGGAGTTCGACATCCGCCGGTTCACCGGCGCTCCGGACGAGTTCGACCCGACGACGCCGATGTCGAAGGAGGCCGTCGCGGGGCTCTACGCCCTCGACCAGTTCGTCGCCGACCTGCCGGGGCTCTCCGAGGAGCGCCGCCGCATCCAGGCCCAGCGCGTCAAGACCGACAAGGAGGTGTTCCGCCTGTTCGGCGACGCCTTCAAGCCGCTGTTCGAGGACGGCTACTTCCTCCAGGGCTACCAGGCGATCATCGAGGCCTTCGACGTCGAGCAGCCGATGCACCGCACCCGCGTGCTCATCATCACCGGCGACGCCCTCGGCGAGAAGATGGCCGGCCCGGGCATGCGCGCGTGGAAGATCGCCGAGGCGCTCAGCGAGCACAACGACGTCCGCCTCGTCACCTGGAACGTGGCGAACCGGAAGACCGACCGCTTCGAGGTCTCCCGTGTCCCGCTGCAGCACGAGCGGACGATGAAGGACCACGAGGAGTGGGCTGACGTCATCTTCTTCCAGGGCTACGCGCTGCACCACTTCCAGACGCTCCAGCGCTCGAACAAGATCATGGTCGTCGACCTCTACGACCCGATGCACCTCGAGCAGCTCGAGCAGGCGCGGGACAACGGCGACGTGGGCTGGCGCAACCAGGTCCAGAGCACGACCGAGGTCATCAACGCGCAGCTCGAGCGCGGCGACTTCTTCCTCTGCGCCTCGGAGCGACAGCGCCTGTTCTGGCTCGGGCAGCTCGCCGCGGTCGGCCGTGTCAACCCGGACAACTACCTCGCTGACGACAACCTGAACAAGCTCATCGCGATCGCCCCGTTCGGCATGGACTCCACCCCCCCGGCGCACGAACGCGGGGCGATCCGCGGTGTGACGCCCGGCATCGGCGAGGACGACAAGGTCGTCATCTGGGGCGGCGGCATCTACAACTGGTTCGACACCCCGTCGCTCGTCCGTGCCGTGGCGAAGGTCGCCGAGACCCACGACGACATCCGGCTCTTCTTCCTCGGGGTCGCGCACCCGAACCCGGACGTGCCCGAGATGGCGATCGTCTCGGAGACGCGGCGCATCAGCGACCAGCTCGGCCTGACGAACAAGCACGTGTTCTTCAACGAGCAGTGGGTGGCCCTCGACGACCGCCAGAACTACCTGCTCGAGGCGGACGCCGGCGTCTCGACGCACTTCGCGCACATCGAGACGACGTTCTCGTTCCGCACCCGCATCCTCGACTACATGTGGGCGAACCTGCCGATCGTCACGACGGACGGTGACAGCTTCGGCGACCTCGTGGCCGCGGAGGGCATGGGCGTCGCGGTCAAGGAGCGGGACGTCGACGGACTCGCCGCCGCGCTCGAGTCGATGCTGTACGACCCCGAAGCCGCCGCCGCCGCGCGTGCCGCCGTCTCCCGCGTCCGCGAGGACTTCACGTGGGAGCGGGCGCTCGAGCCGCTCGTCGAGTTCTGCAAGGACCCGCACGTCGCGGCGGACCGGGCCCACGAGGCCGCCGTGCCCGCCGGGTCGGTCGCCGCCGCCGGACGCCCGCGCGTGCAGCTCAGCCCGGCCCGCGCCCGTGAGCTGCGGTTCCACCAGATCGCGAACAGCCGGCACGGACTCGTCCGCGACGCCCGGCTGGCCGCCTGGTACCTCCGCGAGAACGGTGCGTCGGGCCTCCGCGACAAGGTCGCGAACCGGGCGCGCCTGATGCGGGAGAGCCGGAACGGGCGCTGACCGTCGGCGGCCGTCGACGGTCGCCGATGTACAGTTGTCCGTCGCCCGCGTCGAACGTTAGGACCCCCCTTGAGCAACATCGTCACCGAGCGGTTCGAGCGCCTCCGGCAGGAACAGATGGTCCCGGCCGGTCGCCCGGCCACCGCCGTCATCGGCTCGCTGCGGGAGATCGTCGCGCACCGCCAGCTGCTCGACCTGCTGATCCGCCGCGACCTGAAGTCCCGGTACAAGGACAGCGCGCTCGGCTTCGCGTGGACGCTCATCCGGCCGCTCGTGCAGCTGGCGATCTACTACTTCGTGCTCGGGCAGATCCTCGGTGCGTCCCGGAACATCCCCGAGTTCGCGATCTACGTGTTCTCCGGGCTGACCCTGTACGGGCTGTTCAGCGAGATCGTCGCCGCCGGGACGGCGTCGATCGTGTCGAACGCCGGGTTGATCAAGAAGATCTACCTGCCCCGTGAGATCTACCCGCTCGCGAGCGTCGGCGCGGCACTGTTCAACTTCGCCGTCCAGCTCGTCGTGCTGCTCGCGGCCGCGATCCTGCAGAGCGGCTTCGCCTGGGTCCGCCTCGACCTGCTCTACTTCCTGCCGTCGGTCGCCGTCGTGCTGATCTGGGCCACGGCGCTGGCCCTGCTCCTCGCGGCGCTCAACGTCTACCTGCGCGACATGCAGTACCTCGTCGAGGTCCTCGTGCTCCTGCTCATGTGGGCATCGCCGATCGTCTACAGCTGGCAGATGGTCGCCACCCGGGCACCCGAGTGGCTGCTGTCGATCTACACGTCCAACCCGATCACCCTGGCCGTCCTCGGCATCCACCGCGCGTTCTGGACCGCGGGCGCCGACTCCGAGTACCCGTCGCACCTCCTGCTCCGCATGGCCGTCGCCGCCGTCGTCGGGCTGGTCGCGCTCCTCGTCTGCCAGCGCGTGTTCGCCAAACTGCAGGGCAACTTCGCCCAGGAGATCTGACCCCGATGAGCACCGAAGAGATCGACCAGGAGACCCGCTCGCCGTTCCGCGACGCCCCCGCCGTGGTGACCGTGCGGAACGTGTCGAAGCGGTTCACGATCCGCAAGGACAACTCGCTCAAGGAGCGCGTCGTGACCCTCGGCCGTGCCGGACGCCGGCACAGCGAGGACTTCTGGGCGCTGAAGGACATCAGCCTCGACATCCCGGCGGGCACCACGATCGGGCTGCTCGGTCCGAACGGGTCCGGCAAGTCCACGCTGCTCAAGACGATCGGCGGCATCCTCGAGCCGACCACCGGCTCCGTCGAGCGTCGCGGACGCCTCGCCGCGCTCATCGAGCTCGGCGCCGGGTTCCACCCGGACCTGACCGGCCGCGAGAACGTCTACCTCAACGCCGCGATCCTCGGCCAGACGCAGGAGGAGACCGAGGCCCGCTTCGAGGACATCCTGCAGTTCTCCGGCATCGGCGACTTCATCGACACCCAGGTGAAGTTCTACTCGTCCGGCATGTACGTGCGACTCGCCTTCGCGGTCGCCATCAACACCGACCCCGACGTCCTGCTGGTCGACGAGGTCCTGGCCGTCGGTGACGAGCAGTTCCAGAAGAAGTGCCTCGACAAGATCCGCGAGTTCCAGGAGCAGGGCCGCACGATCATCCTCGTGTCGCACTCCCTCGGCCAGGTGCAGGAGCTGTGCGACTCCGCCGTCGTGCTGCACCACGGCGAGGTCAAGTTCCAGGGCTCCGCCCGTCTCGCCGTGAAGAACTTCCGCGAGATCCTCGAGGGCCGTCGCCTGGCCGAGGCCGAGGCGGCGCACCCGGAGGAGGACGCGAACCCCGCGGCGGTGGAGCGCGTCGAGCTCGAGATCCCCGGCCGCGCCCCGGGGTCGGAGCACCACCACGGCGACGACCTCGTGGTCCGGGCGACGTTCTCCCACAAGGACGTGCTGCCCGAGTGGCGCGCCGGCATCAAGATCGAGAACCACCTCGGCCACCCCGCCTTCGGCATCGACAGCCGCCAGACCGAGGTCCGGCACGACCCGCTGCGCGGCACCGCCACCGTCGAGTGGCACCTGAGCGACCTGCGCCTGGGCGGCGGGCAGTACTTCGTCCACGTCTTCCTGGCGAAGCCGAACGGCGAGCACATCGTGATCCAGCGCGAGGCCGCGCGCTTCGTGGTCGAGGACGAGGACACCCAGTCCGGCATCGCCTGGACCCGGACCACCGAGCGCCAGGTCAGGGACTGACGTGGGGGCACGCCCCGTGCTCGTCGACGCCACCTCGGTCCCGCCCAACCGCGGCGGCGTCGCGCGCTACATCGCCGGGCTGCTCACCGGACTGCACGAACTCGGCGTCGTCGTCGACGTCGTCGCGAAGCCCGAGGACGTCGCCTGGCTGCACGACGCCGCCCCGTCGCACCGGTACCGGGTCGCGCCGTCGTGGACGCGCTCGCGCCCGCTGCGGCTCGTCTGGGAGCAGGTCGGCCTGCCCGGCGTGCTGCGCCGGTCGGGTGCCGAGGTGCTGCACAGCCCGCACTACACGTTCCCGGTGACCCGCGCCTCCCGGACCGTCGTCACCCTGCACGACGCGACGTTCTTCAGCGACCCGGCGGCACACTCGCGCCTGAAGGGCGCGTTCTTCCGGACCTGGACCCGGCTGGCGCGGCGGTTCGCACGCGCCACGGTCGCGCCGAGCGCCGCCACCGTCGCCGAGATCGACCGCTTCGGGGTCCCGGCCCGCCGGCCGACCGCGGTGGCGCACCTCGGCGTCGACCGCAGCGTGTTCCACGAGCCCGGCGCCGACGAGGTGGCCGCCTTCCGGACCGCACACGGCATCGCCCCGGACACCGACTGGATCGCGTTCCTCGGCACGGTCGAACCGCGCAAGCAGGTCCCGGCGCTCGTCGCCGCGCACCGTGGGCTGCCGGACGCTCCCCCGCTGCTCGTCGCGGGCGGCCTCGGCTGGGACGACGAGGCGCGTCGCCTGCTCACGGCCGCCGGTGACCGACCGGGCGCGTCCCTGCGACACCTCGGGTACCTGCCGATCGAGGAACTGCACACGTTCCTCGGCGGCGCGCGGGTGGTCGTGTACCCGAGCACCGGCGAGGGGTTCGGGTTGCCCGTGCTCGAGGCGATGGCCTCGCACGGCGACGTCCTGACGACGCGTCGGCTCGCGATCCCCGAGGTCGGCGGCGACGCGGTGACCTACACCGAGCCGGGAGCCGACGCCATCGGCGACGCACTCGCGGCGATGCTCGCGGACGACCCCGCGGTGCGGGCGGACCGGGTCGCGCGGGCTGCGCGCCGGGCCGCCGGGTTCACCTGGGCGGCCTGCGCCGCGCGGCACGTCGAGGTGTACGCGTGACCGCCCGCGCCGCCATCGTCACCGTCTCCTACAACTCGGAGGACGTGCTGCCGGCGTTCCTCGCGTCCACCGCGGCCGCGTCGGGTCGGCAGGTCGAGGTCGTCGTGGCCGACAACGACTCCGCCCACCCGGACGTCCTCCGTGCGGTGGTCGAGGGGGCCGGCGCCCGGTTCCTCGAGCTCGGCGAGAACCGCGGCTACGGGGCCGCCGCGAACGCCGCGGTCGCGACCCTCGACACGGACGTGTCCTGGGTGCTCGTCTCGAACCCGGACGTCGTGCTCGAGCCCGGCGCACTCGACCGGATGATCGCGACGGCCGCGGACGACCCGACGATCGGCGCGGTGGGACCGCGGCTGCTCGAACCGAACGGCGAGGTGTACCCGTCCGCGCGGCTGGTCCCGTCGCTCCGGACCGGACTCGGACACGCCCTGTTCGCGAACATCTGGCCGCGCAACCCGTGGACCCGCCGGTACCGGCAGGACGACGACCACGACGGGCAGCGGGACGCGGGCTGGCTGTCCGGTGCCTGCCTGCTCGTCCGCCGGGACGTCTACGACCGACTCGGCGGCTTCGACGAGCGCTACTTCATGTACTTCGAGGACGTCGACCTCGGGTGGCGGATCGGACGTGCCGGCTACCGGAACGTCTACGAGCCGCGCGCGGCCGCGACCCACGTCGGCGGGACCGCGACGCAGGGCGCCTCGGAGCGGATGCGTCGCGCCCACCACGAGAGCGCGTACCGGTTCCTCGCCGGCAAGTACTCCGCGTGGTGGCTCCTGCCGCTGCGGGTCGTGCTCCGTGCCGCCCTGACCGTCCGCGCCCGCTCCACCCACACGCGCTGACCGCGCGTCGCGGAGCCGGCCCCACCGGACCGCGGTACCCTCGCTCAGCCCTCCGGGCGCATGCAGCGCGCCCCGACCCGATCCCCCTCCCGGAGTCCCGATGAAGACCGCCGTCACCCTCATGGTCCGCGACGAAGCCGACGTCCTGCCCGCCTGGCTCGAGCACCACGTGGCGCAGGGCTTCGACGTCTTCGTGATCACGGACAACGGCTCCGTCGACGGCACGGCCGAACTGCTCGCCGCCTTCGCCGACCGCGGGGACGTCGTCGTCGACCTGCGCCACGACCCGGTGCACCGCAAGCAGCAGGGCGTCGTGGTGACCGGGATGGCCCGGGACGCCGCCGTCCTGCACGGTGCGGACTGGGTCGTCAACGCCGACGCGGACGAGTTCATCGTGCCCGTCGACCGCTCGCTCACCGTCGGGCAGGTCCTCGAACGGCTCGACCCCGCCGTCGGCGCGTTCACCGTGCCGGTCGTGAACATGACGGGGGCGATGGCGGAGTCCGGTGCCGGGCTCGGACGGCTCCACTGGCGCGACGAACGGAGCGCCGAGGAGCTCCGGGCCGTCGGGCTCCTCGCGCCGCCGAGCTCGAACGCGGTGCACGTGGGCGACCCCGAGGTCGTCGTGGTGCAGGGCAACCACCAGGTGAGCGTGGCGAACGGCGCCCCGGTGCCCGACGAGCTCCGGCTCGAGGTGCTGCACCTGCCGTGGCGCTCCTGGGCACAGTACGCGCACCGGGTCGAGGTGAGCGGACTGGCCTACGAGGCGAACCCCGAACTGTCGCCGAGCCCGCGCCACCACGGCATGCGGGACTACCGCCGCCTGCGGGAGGGCGTCCTGCGTGCGGTCTTCTCCCTCCGGTTCGTCGACGACGAGGACGCGGCGGTCGGCCCCTTCCGCCGGGACGACACGATCGCCGAGCTGCTGCTCACGCCTCGGGGTGGAGCCGCCACCGGCACCGCCTCCGGCGTCGAGGTGCCCGCTGAGGTCGAGGTGCCCGCTGAGATCGAGGTGCCCGCCGACGAGTTCCGGGCGCTCCGGGCGACCGGCCGGGCGGTCCTGGCGCGCGACCACCGCATCGAGGAGCTCGAGGACGCCGTCCGTGACGCCGAGGCCACCGCCGAGATGCTCCGGTCGACGGTGCAGCACGAGCGGGACCGTGCGGACGCCGCGAACCGACGCATCGGCGAGGTCGAGGCCGAGTTGACCGCCGTGCGGGCACGCCGCGTGGTCCGGCTCGCCGACCGGGCCGGCGAGGTCGCCCGCCGCGTGCGGCGCCACTGACGTCAGCGGCGCACCGCCGTCAGCGGCAGCGCATAGCCCTTCAGCGGCAGCGCGCCGCGGGCTCAGCGCCCGCGCTGCCGCCGCACCGCGTCCAGCAGCACCTCGGCCCGCGCCCGGAACGCGTGCTCCTCGCCGATCCGCCGGCCCCGCTCCCGACGCTCCTCCGCCGTCAGCCGCTCCCCCTCGGCGACGACCGCGCGGAGCGTCTCGACCGAGTCGTACGTCCGGACGGCGCCGTGGAAGAGCTCGTCGACGCCGGGCACCGGGTCGGTGACCACGAGCGCCCCGGTCGCCGCGGCGTCGAACAGCCGGTTCGAGACGAACCCGTCCCGCGCCATGTCGTGCCAGTGGTCGTTCAGCACGACCCGGGCGTCCCGGTAGAGCGCCGGGAGCTCGTCGTTCGGGACGAACACCCCGCGGTGCACGCCCGCGGGCAGCAGGTCCTCCCACCCCTCGCCCCACACGGCCAGGTCGAGTCCCGCCGCCAGTGCGTCCCGCACGACCGGTCGGAAGACGTCGCGGGTCTTGCCGACGAAGACCGTGCCGAGGTCCGGGTGCGCGGCCGCCGCGGTCACGTCCGGGTGGAAGCGCGCCGGGTCCGTCGCCTGGAGCAGCGGCCGCACCTCGAGCCCGGTCTCGGCGGACACCCGCGCGGCCCAGACCGGGCCGGCGGCGAACCGCAGGTCGTACCGCGCCAGTTCCGCCGGGCGGACGAGGTCGGGGTGCGAGATGACCCAGAGCACGTTCGTCGCGGACGGGTGCACCGGGGTGTCGTCGAGCCCCCGCAGGGTGAGGGCGACGTCGTCCAGGTGCTCGGACGTCGGGCGGACGTGCGACTCACGGTGGTCGACCACGACCTCCTGCCCGAGCGAGCGCAGCGCCGCCGCCAGGTCGGCGGCGAAGAACGTGTCGCCCCAGTCGTCGCCGCGGGCACCGGGGTGTGCCGCGATCCGGACCGACCAGCGCAGGCGTTCGCCCCGGTCGCGCAGCTCCAGGCGGGCGGCGTCCCGTTCCGCGCGCACCAGCGGCTCACGGAGGGCCACGGGTGCACCCACGGGGTCGGCCGTGCCCGCGGCGGGGACGAAGCCGAGCCGTGCGAGCGCGGGTGCCGTCACGGTGTCGATGCGGTCCCGCCACACCGCGAGGGCGTCCGCCGCGTCCGTGTCGTAGCGTCCCTCGCGGATCCCGCCGCCGTCGGCCGTCGCGCCCACGGCGACGTACGCCCGGCCCACCGGCAGCGCGACGCACCGACCGCCGGCGGCGTCGGCGGTGTCCCGGGTCAGGCGGGCGACCGCGGTGCGGGTGTCCACGGTGCGGACCGGGGTGGCGAGGTCGGCCGTGCGCGCGGCGAAGCAGGGCAGGTCGGCGGCGAACACCGGCGTGCCCGGCTCGTGCGGGCCGGCGAACGCATCGGCGTCCGCGGCGGGGTGACCGCGCAGGAGCGACGCGACCGGGGCGGTCGGCTGCGGCAGGGCGGCGCCGGCACTGGCGACCAGGTCGTCGGTGGTGCGGAGCACCGGGACCGCGACGACGACGGGCTCGACCACCGCGGCCGTGGTCGGCGTGACGGCCGCGACCAGGCGGTGGTGGGCACCGTCGGGCAGGGTCACCCGTGCGTCCTGCACGAGCACGACCGCGGACCGCAGGAGCGGGCGGGCCGCGGCGACCGCGCCGCCCCACGTGGCGGCGACGGTCGGGCGCGCCACGGTGTACCCGTCCCCCGGCGCGACGGGCGGGTAGGTGCTGGTGGGTCCGGCGTGCACGTCGTGGACCGTGACCACGACCGCCCCGGCACCGGCGGCCCTGGCCGCCTCGACGGTCGGCAGGTGGGCACCCCGGCGGAAGGCGCGCTCGTCGACCGTGACCACGACGTCGAAGCCGTCCGCGTCGGCCTGCGGTGCGTCGACCACCAGGGACGTGTCGACCGGGAGGCGCGGCTCGACCGGCGAAGCACCCGCCGTCGCGGGGGTGGTCGTGTCGTCGTCCGCGGCGCCGGCGGGCGGCACCGGACCGGACCGCCCGAACAGGCGCCCCAGCCCGGTGCGCGCCATCAGCCGCGGAGCAGGTTCTGCAGGTACACCCCGTAGCCGCCCTTGACGAGCGGGGCGGCGAGGTCGGCGAGCTGCGCGTCGTCGATCCACCCGTTCCGCCAGGCGATCTCCTCGATGCAGCCGATCTTGAAGCCCTGCCGGTCCTCGATGACCTTCACGTACTCGGACGCCTGCATCATCGACTCGAACGTGCCGGTGTCGAGCCACGCGGTGCCGCGGTCGAGGACCTGCACGCCGAGGGAGCCGGCCTCGAGGTAGCGCTCGTTGACCGTCGAGATCTCGAGCTCGCCGCGGGCGCTCGGCTCGATCGTCTTCGCGATCTCGATGACCGCGTTGTCGTAGAAGTAGAGCCCGGGCACGGCGTAGTTCGACTTCGGCTGCGCCGGCTTCTCCTCGATGGAGACGGCCGTGAAGTCGTCGTCGAACTCGACGACGCCGTAGGCGGTCGGGTCGGCAACGTGGTACGCGAAGATCGTGGCGCCGTCGACCGCGGTGTTCTTCCGCAGGTTCGTGCCGAGGCCGGTGCCGTGGAAGATGTTGTCCCCGAGGACGAGCGCGACGCTGTCGTCCCCGATGAACTCCTCGCCGATGACGAACGCCTGCGCCAGCCCGTCCGGGCTCGGCTGCACGGCGTACTGGATCTCCATGCCGAGCGACGAGCCGTCGCCGAGCAGCGCCCGGAACTGGTCGTTGTACTCCGGGGTCGTGATGACGAGGACCTCGCGGATGCCGGCCATCATGAGCGTCGACAGCGGGTAGTAGACCATCGGCTTGTCGTAGATCGGCATGAGCTGCTTGCTGATGCCCTTGGTGATCGGCCAGAGACGGGTGCCGGAACCGCCGGCGAGGATGATGCCCTTCACGGGTCTCCCTTACTTCTTCGTCCGGAGGGACTCGGTGTACGCGACCGCTTCCTCGTAGGTCGGGAGCAGCCCCTGCTCCGCCGCCTGCTCGAGGGTGGGCGCCGTGGTGTCCTTCTCGGAGAGCACGGGCTCCCCGAGGCCGTCGGGCAGCGTCAGCCCGACGGTCGGGTCGAGGATGGTGATCCCCTTCTCGCGCTGCGGGTCGTAGTGCGCGCTGACGAGGTAGTTGACGGTCGAGCGGTCCTCGAGCGCGACGATCGCGTGCCCGAGCCCCTCGGACAGGTAGACGGCCTTGCGGTCGACGTCGTCGATGCGCACGCTGTCCCACTGGCCGAAGGTCGGGGACCCGACGCGGATGTCGACGATGTAGTCGATGAAGGCGCCGCGCACGGCGGTGACGTACTTCGCCTGGCTCGGGGCGACGAGGGCGTAGTGGATGCCCCGGGCGACACCGGCCGACGAGATCGACATGTTCACCTGCCGGAGGTCCAGCGGGTGACCGACGGTCTCCTCGAGGACGTCGGCACGGTACGCCTCGAGGAACGCTCCTCGTGCGTCGCCGTGCTGGACGGGCGTGAACTCCCACGCGCCGGGGATCTTCAGTTCGCGGATCTGCACCGCATCACCCTAGCAACGTCCCCGTCGCGGTCAGAGACCGAGCGCCGCGCGCCAGGGACCGTCGGCGGTGAGCAGCCGTTCGGCCGTCACGTACGCCCTGGCGTCCGCGACGCGCTGGTCGGCCTCGCGGAGCGCCGTGCCGAGCTGCTGCCGCCAGGACGCCGGACGGTCGTCGGCGAGCAGTCCGCCGTGTTGCTCGACCCCGTGGTACGACGGCCGGTCCGAGCCGACGAAGGGCAGGCCGAGCATCGTGTACTCGAGGAACTTGAGGTCGCTCTTCGCGTCGTTGAACGGGTCGTCGGTGAGCGGCGCGACGCCGGCCGACCACCGGTCCGCGTGCTGCCGGAGGAAGGCGACGAAGTCCGGGTAGTGGGTCGCGTCCGCCGGGAGCGGCAGTCGGTCGTACCAGGTCGCCGCCTCGTCACCGGTGACCCCGACGATCTCGAGCCGCACCGGACGGCCGTCGTCGTCCGTGAGCCCGTCGAAGGCCGGGCGCAGCAGGTCGAGGTCGTCCGTGTGCGTCGCGGAGCCCATGTAGAGCACCCGCCGCGGGCCGTCCGGGTCCGGGGCGGTGCGTCCGGCGTCCCAGAGTCCCGGTTGGACCGCGTTCGGCACGACGACCGCGTCGGCGACCCCCGCGTCGGCGAGCACCCGCCGGAGGCGGTCGGTGGAGACCACGACCGCGTCCGCGCCGTGGACGAGCCGCTCGACCGAGGCGAGTCGCTGCGGGTCGTACTCAGCGCGCGCGAGCCGGGCACGTGCCTCCCGGCTGAAGAAGTCGTCGTCGACCTCCGCGACCACGCGCGTGCCCTCCGAGGCGGCGCGCGCGAGCGCGGCGTCGAGGTGCGACGCCGGGAAGGCGTCCCGCTGCACGAGCAGCACGTCGAGGTGTGCGGTGTCGGTGCCGTCCGCCCAACGGGTCGGTTCCACCTGCGCGACCCGGGCGGCACCCGTCGCTGCGAGGGCCGAGAGCCGACCCGTCACGCGGACGTGGGCGGAGGCCGGGTGCACCCCACCCGCCCCGTGCACGACGAAGCCGACGAGCGGTGGCTCGACCACCGGTCCGGCGGGGGCCACCGGCGTCGTGCCCGTGCGGCCCAAGAGCCGGCCGACCGCCGAGCGGAACCCGCTCACCGCTCGGAACCGACCGTCGCGGGCGCCGCCGGCACGTCGGGCGTCGGCGTCTCCGGAGCCGTCACCCGCGGGCGGCGGAGGGCGCTGATCCAGAAGACCGCCAGCGTGACCACGAGGGCGACGACCGCCGCGACGGTCGCGACCCGGGCGATCTGCAGGGGGACGGCCGAGAGGTACGGCGGGGTCGCGAGCTGCAGGATGTCGAACCACACGCGCCCGGCGACCACGGTCCACACGGTGACGAGCACGGGCGAGACGAACCGTCCCCAGCTCGCGAGGCCGTAGCCCATGACGACCGCGAGGATCGGCATCATCGGCAGGCCGTACCGGGTCTGCGGCGCACCGCCCTGCATCACGAAGAACACCTGCAGCACGACGAGGAGCACGAACACCGCCAGGAGCATGAGGACGACGAGGGGCTCCGCGAGGACGGACGGCTCGGCGACCGGCGCGGTGGCACGACGTCGGGCGAGCAGGCCCGTGCGCGGGGCGACCGGTGCGGCCATCCGGTTGCGCCGGAGCCGACCGACGACGAGCACGACGAGCCCGAGCACGACGGGGACGACCAGCAGGGCGTAGGTCCAGTCGGACGAGCCCACCGGCTCGTGCCCCCGGAAGACGGCGAAGACGCCCTTCCAGAACGACGCGCTCGTCACGGTGTCCGGGAAGGTCGCGGTGACGCGGTTCATGTGCGTCTGGGACCACTCGGGGTGGCTGCCGGCGACGTTGCCGCTCGTGGCGATGTTGTGCAGGTAGAACCACCCGGCGGCGGCCACGGGCACGACGACCGAGAGGGCGGCGGCGACCACCCGACCGACCCAGCCGTTCCAGAAGCCGGGGCCGCGGCGCAGGCCGAGGGCGCAGAGCAGGCCCACGGCGACCGCCACGAGGAACACCGCGAACGTGAGGCGGCTCAGCATGCCGCCGGTGGTGACCAGTGCGGCGCCGACCACGAGGGGGGTGGAGATCCCGCGGCGGATCGCGGTCGCCGCGACGCCGAGCGCGAGGGCACCGAAGGCGACGTTCGGCAGGTCGTTGTAGACCGCCCCGCCGACCAGGAGCAGCATGCTCGTGCAGGACACGACGATCGCGGCGACCGAGGCGACCTCGGGCCGACCGGGGGCGATGCGCCGTGCGGCCCAGGCACACGCCAGGACGGACGCACCGGCGAACAGCGCGTTGACGCTCCGTCCGGCGAGCACCGCGAAGTAGAGGTGTCCGCCGTCCCACAGCGGTCCGACGACCGGGGCGAGCACCCAGTAGAAGAGGGGCGGGTGCTGCGCGACCCACTGCACCGGCGGCAGCGGACCGAACGGCGGTCGGATCGTCAGGCCGTTCTCGAAGACCGGGAACGTGCCGTGCCAGACGTCGATGACGTAGTCCAGGTGCGCGGGCTCGTCGGCCGAGTTCAGCGGGGGCGCCTGGAAGGCCACGGCGGCGGACGCCAGGACGGCGAAGACCGCGGCGGCGATGACGACGACCGTGTGGACGGAGGGGAGGAAGCGACGCACGGTCCCCGATCCTCCCATGCCCGGCCGTGTGCTGACGCTTGCTCGACACACGGGTGTGGTGCGGTTCCGTGCCGTCGAGGGCATCCCGTAGGGTGTCGGGTGGCCGATCGGCCGACCACGAGTCCGGCGGGGCGACAGGGCACCGCACGCGGCCGACCACCCGAGAGAACGAGAACGCAGCCACAGTGAAGCTCTTCATCCAGATCCCGTGCCTGAACGAAGAACAGACCCTCCCGGCTGTCCTCGAGACGATCCCGACGGCGATCGAGGGCATCGACGAGATCGAGGTCCTGGTCATCGACGACGGGTCCACGGACCGCACCGTCGAGGTCGCGAAGGCGCACGGCGTCCGGCACTTCGTCCGCCACACCACGAACATGGGGCTGGCCCGCTCGTTCCGCGACGGCGTCGACTACGCCCTGCTGCACGGCGCCGACATCGTGGTGAACACCGACGGCGACAACCAGTACCCCCAGGCACAGATCGCCGAGCTCGTGCAGCCGATCGTGCACGGCGAGGCCGACATCGTCATCGGCGACCGGCAGACCCGGACGATCGAGCACTTCTCCGGGTTCAAGAAGCTCATGCAGCGCTTCGGCTCGTGGGTCGCCTCCCGCGCCGCCGGTCTCGACCTGCCCGACGCCGCGAGCGGCTTCCGCGCCTACTCGAAGTACTCGCTCATCCGGCTCAACATCGTCACGCGGTTCAGCTACTGCATGGAGACGATCGTGCAGGCGGGCTACAAGCGCCTGGCGATCGCGAGCGTGCCGATCACCACGAACGCGAAGACCCGCGAGTCGCGCCTGTTCAAGAACATCTGGCAGCACATGTTCCAGTCCGGCTCGGCGATCGCCCGCGTGTACCTCATGTACCGGCCGATGGCGCTCTTCGCCTGGGTCGCCGTCGTGCTCGGCGCGCTCGGCCTCTGGCCGCTGGTCCGCTACCTCGTGCTGATCGTCTCGGGCAGTACCGGCAACCACCTGCAGTCGATCATCCTCGGCGTGGTGCTGCTCATCACGGCGCTGCTGTCCCTGGTGATCGGGGTCGTCGCGGACCTGACGAGGATGAACCGCACCCTCGCCGAGGAGCAGCTCGACCTGCAGAAGCTCGCCCGGTATGGCGACTGAGGCCCCCGTCTCCGACCGCCCCGCCGACCGTCCCGTCACGCCCGGCACCGCCGCGCACCACCCCGTCGTGCACCACCCCGTCGTGCGACGCACGGAGCGCGTCGTCGTCGCGATCGTGACGGCGGCCTTCGCGATCGTCCTGTTCACCTGGGCGGCGGTCGTGCCGATGTACCAGGCCGCCGACGAGCGCGCACACTTCGACGCCGTCGTCCACGTGGCGATCGGTGACGGCTGGCCTGACCCGGGCGACCTGCACCTGCTCCGCGCGGTCGACGAGGCCGACACCGCGCCGCCGTCCGCCACGATGGGGCAGCTGCTCGACGAGACCGGTCGTGCCGAGACCGACACCGTCGACCAGATGACGCAGCACCCGCCGACCTACTACGCGGTCGCCGCCGGCGTGCTCCACCTCGTCGACTTCGCCGCGCGCACCCCGGACCAGGCGCTCCTGGCGGTCCGGCTGCTCGGTGCCCTCCTCCTCGTGCCGCTGCCGGCGCTCGCCTGGGCCACCGTCCGCCGGGTCACCCGCTCACCGCGCGCGGCGCTGGTCGGCGCCTTCGCCGTCGTCGCGGTGCCCGAGCTCGCGTCGATCGGCGCCTCGGCCTCGAACGACGGGCCGGTCGTGCTCTTCTCGGCGACCACGGTCTGGCTCGCCACCCGCGTGCTCACCGGGGACCGCCGCGTCCGGACGTCGGTCGCCCTCGCGGTGTCGCTGGGCGTCGCCATCCTCTTCAAGGGCACCGCGCTGCCCCTGATCCCGTTCGTCGCGGTCGCGCTGCTGCTCGCCGGTGGCCCGGCCGTCCGGTTCGGCGCCCGGCTGGTCCGGACCGTCGGCGTGCTCGCCGGCGCCGCGGTGATCGGCGCGTGGTGGTGGCTCCGCAACCTGCTCGTCTTCCACACGCTGCAGCCGAGCGGCTTCGAGTCGATCCGGCCGCCGAAGCCGTTCCCGGCCGGCACCGGACCCGACCCCTTCCGGTTCGCCGACGTGTCGTGGAGCACGATCGCCCGGACCTTCTGGGGCAGCTTCGGCGGCCGCGCGCAGTGGATCCTGTCGCCCGTGGTCTTCGAGACCGCGACGGTGCTCGCCCTCGGGGCGATCCTGGTCTGGGCGTTCCGGCGCGAGCCGGGGCTCCGCCTGGCCGTGGCCCTCGCGTCGCTCCCGGCGGCGGTCCTGGTCTTCCAGACGGCGAACGCGTGGGGCAGCTACTCGGCCACCACGGTCGTCGGTGCCACGCAGGGCCGGTACTACTTCCCCGCCCTGGTGGCGTTCATCGCCCTCAGCGCGATCGCCTGGCGCCGCGCGCTGACCACCGACACCGGCCGGCGCCGGGCGACCGTCGTCGTCTCCGCCCTCGGCGCCGCGCTCGGGTGCTACGCGCTGGTGTTCGTGTACGGGTCGTTCGCGGAGCAGTCGCGGGTACGCGTCACGCCCGCCGGCCTGGACGTCCTGGCCGCCTCCTCCCCCGTGCCGGTGCCCGTGCTCGTGACGGCCTGGTGCGCGGCGGTCCTCCTGCTCGCGGTGGCCGTGGTGCTCGCGTACGGCCGGGTCGCCCGGCGTCCCCGCACCGAGGACGACGCGGTCGAGCGCGACACGAGCCCGGCACACGCCCACGAGCGCGACACGACACCGGCACCCGCCGACGACCCCGTCCTGCCCGACTCCACCGACGTCCGATCGGAGCACGCCGGATGAGCGTCGTCCCCACCGCAGTCCGACCGCGCGTCACCCGGACCGAGCTCCTCGCCGTCGTCGGCACGACCCTGCTGTTCGGCCTGCTGCTGACCACCTGGGCGTACGTCACGCCGCCGCTGCACGGTCCGGACGAGCTCGCCAACGTCGACGCCGCCCTGCACCTGGCGATCGGTCAGGCCTGGCCCGCGGCCGGGGACCTGCACTACATCCAGGGGCTCATCTCGCAGAACGTGCCGGCGCTGCCACCGGCGGCCGCCGACCGCGGCAGCATCGCCGCGATCGTCGGCGACGGCTCCGTCAACGAGCTCGTGAACCCGATGTCGCAGCACCCGCCGACCTACTTCCTCGGGCAGGCGGTGGTCGCCCACCTCATCGACTTCACCACCCGCCGGTGGGACGTCGTGCTCCTCGCGATGCGCCTGGTCGACGTGCTGCTCGTCCTGCCGGTCCCGGCGCTGGTGTGGGCGTCCGTCCGCCGTGCGACCCGGTCACGTCGTGCCGGCGCCGCCGCACTCGCCGCCGTGTTCGCGGTCCCGCAGCTCGCGCAGCTCGGCTCCTCCGTCTCGGCGTGGGCCCCGGTGATCACCGCCGGAGCGCTCGCGACCTGGCTGGCCGTCCGGGTGTTCACCGGCGACCGGTCCTGGTGGACCGTCCTCGCCCTCGGCGGGTCGCTCGCCGTGGGCACCGCCGTGATGGCGGCCGGGTTCCTCGCGGTGCCGTTCGCGATGGTCGCCGTCCTCGCACCGCGCGCACCGCTGGCGCCGTCGTGGCCCGGACGGGTCCTCCGTGCCGTCGTGGTGCTCGCGGTCCCTGCCGTCACGACCGGCTGGTGGTACGCGCGGCAGTTCGTCCGCACGGGCACCCCGCAGCCCCAGGCCTTCCCGACGGCCACGGCGACGTGGCCGGTCGGCGAGCCGCCGGCACCGACGCAGTTCGCCGGGACGTTCTGGAACGGGCTCTCGGAGTCGTTCTGGGGGCGCTTCGGCCGCTACGAGTGGCCGCTGTCCTCGGTCGTCGTCGACACCGCCACCGTCGTCGCCCTCGCCGCCGTGGTGTGGGCCGCGACCCGTCGGGGGGCCGACCGCCGCACGATGCTCGTCGCGGGAGTCTTCCCGGCGACGGCCCTGCTCGTCGTGCTCGGCCGCGACTGGGCGACCTACGCCGGCCACATGTCGGTCGCGGTCACCCAGGGCCGCTTCCTCTTCCCGGCCCTCGCGGCGCTGCTCGTGCTGCAGGCGGCGGCGTGGAGCGGCCTGCTCCGGCGCCCGTCCACCGCCACCCGGTTCGCGCGGTGCCTGCTCGTCGTCGCGGCGCTCGTCGCGGTCGGTGCGATCGGCCTGCTCGCGGTCGCCTCGTACCAGGCACTGCAGTTCCCGCCGTCGACCGCCGGGCTCTCCACGATGGCGATAACGGTGCCGTACGGACTGAAGCCGCTCGCGCTGCTCGTCGCCGTGACGGGTGTCGTCGCCGTCGTGGTGGGCGCCACGCTCTGGCACGCGGTCGGGCCGACCGCGGACGTCCTCCGCGACGGGTCCGCCCCGGACGACGACCGGGTGGCCGTGGCGCACCGCGCCGCCCCCGGCACGGTGCCCGCCGCCCACGACGTCGTCCCCGCACACGATCACGAGCCCGTCCCCGCACACGATCACGAGACCGAGGACGCCGACCGGGCTGCGGACGCCGTACCGCTAGACTCTCCGCCGACCGACGCACCGACACAAAGGAACCATCCGTGAAGATCCTCGTCACCGGAGGGGCCGGCTTCATCGGCTCCAACTTCGTCCGCCGGACCCTGCAGGACGCCTACCCGGGCCTCGAGGGCGCCGAGGTCGTCGTGTACGACGCGCTGACCTACTCCGGCAACCTCGAGAACCTCGCGCCGGTCGCCGACTCCCCGCGCTACTCCTTCGTGCAGGGCGACATCCGCGACGCCGAGAAGCTCGACGAGGTCGTCCCCGGCATCGACGCGATCGTGCACTTCGCCGCCGAGTCCCACGTCGACCGCTCGGTCCGCGACTCCGGCATCTTCGTCGAGACGAACGTCGTCGGTACCCAGCGCCTGCTCGACGCAGCCCTGCGCCACGGCACCGAGCGCTTCGTCCACGTCTCCACCGACGAGGTCTACGGTTCGATCAGCGAGGGCTCGTGGGACGAGGAGCGCCCGCTCGAGCCGAACTCGCCGTACTCGGCGTCGAAGGCCGGCAGCGACCTGCTCGCCCGCAGCTACCACCGCACGCACGGGCTGAACCTCTCGATCACCCGCTGCTCGAACAACTACGGGCCCTACCACTTCCCCGAGAAGGTCATCCCGCTCTTCGTCACGAACCTGATCGACGACAAGAGCGTCCCGCTGTACGGCGAGGGCAACAACATCCGCGACTGGCTGCACGTCGACGACCACACCCGCGGCATCGCGATGGTCCTCGTCAAGGGTCGCGCGGGCGAGATCTACAACATCGGCGGCGGCACCGAGCTGACGAACAAGGAGCTCACGCAGCTCCTCCTCGACGCCACCGGCAAGGACTGGTCGTCCGTCGAGCACGTGCAGGACCGCCTGGGCCACGACCTGCGCTACTCGGTCGACATCTCGAAGATCCAGGCCGAGCTCGGCTACGAGCCGCAGGTGCCGTTCGAGCAGGGCCTGGCGGACGTCGTGCAGTGGTACCGCGACAACCGCGCCTGGTGGGAGCCGCTGAAGGAGCGCGCGGCCCTCGCATGACCCGGTACCTGATCACCGGCGCCGCCGGCATGCTCGGTCGCGACCTGCAGCACGCGCTGCAGGGACGTGACGTCACCGCGCTCGGTCGTGCCGACCTCGACGTCACGGACCCGGCGGCGGTCGACGCGGCCGTCGCCGGGCACGACGTCGTCATCAACTCCGCGGCGTACACGAAGGTCGACGACGCCGAGAGCCACGAAGACGACGCGGCGGCGGTCAACGCCACCGGCCCGCGGCTGCTCGCCGAGGCGGCCGTCCGGCACGGTGCGAAGCTGCTGACGGTCTCGACGGACTACGTGTTCGACGGCAACGGCACCGCGCCCTACACCGAGGACGCCCCGACCGACCCGCTGAACGCCTACGGGCGGACCAAGGCGGACGGCGAGGCGCACGTCCGCCGCATCGCACCGGACTCGTCGTACGTCGTCCGGACCGCCTGGATCTACGGCGCGCACGGGCCGAACTTCGCCGCGACGATGCTCCGGCTCGCCGGGATGCACGACACGGTGTCGGTCGTCACCGACCAGGTGGGCCAGCCCACGTGGACGGGTGACCTGGCCGCCCGGATCGTCGAGCTCGTGGACTCGGACGCCCCCGCCGGTGTCTACCACGGCACCAACTCGGGGCAGGCGTCCTGGTACGACTTCACGAAGGCGATCTTCGCCGAGGCCGGCCTCGACCCGGAGCGCGTGCTCCCGACGGACAGCGCCGCCTTCGTGCGGCCCGCGCCGCGTCCGGCGTACAGCGTGCTCGGTCACGACGGCTGGTCCCGCGCCGGGCTCGCGCCCATGCGCGACTGGCGGGAGGCGCTGCACGCGGCGTTCCAGGCGGGCGCGCTCGGCGCCTGATCGGTCCCACCACGACGGACGGGAGGCGCGGTACCAGCCGGTACCGCGCCTCCCGTCCGTCACGGCGTCCGTCCACCCCCGGTGCCGGCCCGACGGGACCGGCGCACCGGATCAGCAGATCAGCGCACGACGGCGCGCAGGCGCTCGTCGAGCGGCTCCACGGCACCCGCGGGCCGGAAGCGCTGGGCGGCCGCGGCGGCCGCAGCGCGCCGACGACCGAGGAGCGCACGGTCGGCCGCGAGCGTCCGCAGGGCGTCCGCCAGGGCGGCCGCGTCGCCCGCGGGCACGGTCACGACCGCGTCCCCGAACGCGCGACGCTGCGGGGCGGTGTCGCTCGTGACCACCGCGAGCCCCGCCGCCGCGCACTGGTACACCTTGTTCGGCACGACCTTGAGCGCCTTCGGGGTCGTGCCGGTGATGCCGATGCCGACGTCGTGGCCCGCCACCACACCGGGGAGGTCCGCCGACTCCACCCAGGGCACCCAGGTCGTCGGCGCTCCGCCCTCGGCAGCGGCGCGCGCGGCGTCGAGGTCCTGGCCGGAGCCGATCATCGTCACCTCGACGCCGTCGTCCGCGGTGAGCAGCCCGACGGCCTCGCCGATCGTCACGGCGCCCTGCAGCGGCGTGAAGAGCCCGAAGAAGACCACGCGCAGGGGCCCGCCGTCCGCGCCGTCACCGTCGCGGGCCGCGTCGTACCACGCCTCGGTCGCCCCGACGGGGACGACGACGGCCTTGCCGCGGAGCCGGTCGGGAACCAGGTCGCGGTGCTCCTCGGTGTCGACCACGACGACGTCGGCGATGCGCAGGGCGGCGCCGTCGAGGGCGCGCAGCAGCCGCTGCTTGAGGCCGGTGCCGCCGACGCCGCGGTCCTGCGCGGTCGTGGCGGCGAAGATCAGGTGGTCGAGCAGGATCGGCGTGCGCGGGAACAGCAGCCGCGCGAGCCACACGTCGAAGTGCCCCATGTACCCGACGAGCAGGGCGTCCGGACGTCCGGCGGCCCGCGCACGCAGCGCGAGTCCGGTGAGCCGGGTCCAGCTGCGGGCGAGCCGTAGGGCCATCTGCGCCGCGCCCGACCGCGCGCCGAGCATCGCCACGCGGTCACGCGTGGACAGGCCGAGCGGGACGTTCGCCTCCGCCACGACGTGCCCGCGCGCCCGCAGGCCGTCCGCCAGCACGCGGACCCGGGGGTGGTCCGCCGCCTGGTATGTTCCGAAGGCCAGGATCCGCACGCTCGTCGTCCTTCCGGGTGGTCGCGTGTGCCACCGGTCCCGGCGCACCCGACCAACCCTAGGTGAGAATGACCGACGTCCCGAAGCCCGCCGAGCGCTCCCGCGTGAAGACCGTCGTCCGGGTGTCCGCCCTGGTGCTCGCCCTCGCCCTGTGCGTGGCCTTCCTGGTCCCGCGCGCAGGCGACATCGCCGACGCGTTCACCCGGCAGGACCCCTGGACGCTCGTCCTCGCGTTCGTCCTCGGCGCCGCGGCGACGTACGTGACGTTCCTGTCGTGGCGCTCCCTCATGTCCGGCGCCGGGCACCGGATCCCGATCGCCGCCGCGCAGCGGGTGTTCTTCCTGTCGCAGATCGGCAAGTACATCCCGGGCTCCGTCTGGCCGATCGTGGCGCAGGCCGACCTCGGGCGGGAGCACCGGGTCCCGCCGGCGCGGAGCGTGGCCGTCGGCATGCTGACGCTCCTCGTGAGCTGCGGCGCAGGCGTCTCCGTGGCGGCGGTGACGATCCCGTTCGTGCAGCCGGACGCCTTCGCACGCTACTGGTACGTGGTGCTGCTCGTCCCGGTCGTGCTCGTCGCCCTGCACCCGGCCGTGCTCCGGTTCGGCCTCCGGCTCGCCTCGAAGGTCACCCGGCGCGACCTCGGCACCATCGACATCCGGCTCGCCGCCGTGCTGCGCGCCTTCGGCTGGGCGGTGCTCGCCTGGCTCGTCTTCGGCCTGCACATCGCCCTCGTCCTCGCGCCGCTCGGGCCGCTCGACGTCCGGGTCGCCACGCTCGCCGTCGGCGCGTACGCCCTTGCCTGGCTGGTGGGGTTCCTGGTGTTCTTCCTCCCCGCCGGACTCGGCGGACGCGAGGCCGTCCTCACCGCGCTCCTGACCGCCGGGGTGCCCCTCGGCGCGTCCGCCGCCGTCAGCGTCGCCGTGATGTCCCGCGTGCTCCTGACGGTCGTGGACCTCGTGTTCGCCGCCCTGGCCGTGCTCGGCGAGCGTCGGCGCCGTCGGTCGCGCATCGCGGTCGACGGAACCGTCACGGACACCCGCGCCGACGCGTAGGCGCCCCAGCGCCCGCTGGTATCGTCTGCCGGGACGCCCGGACCGGCGGACGACGCCGACCGGCGGCAGGACCTGCGAGGAGCACCACCAGATGACCACTCTCCGCGTGATCGTCGACCAGATGGTCGCTCCGGTCCCCGGCGGCATCGGCCGCTACGCGGAGGAACTCACCCGCGAGCTCATCGCCAGGGCCCCGGCCGGCTGCGACGTCGCCGGCATCGTCCCGGCCGCCGGTCGCGACGACCTCGAGCGCATCACCACCCTGCTCCCCGGGCTCGCCGAGCTCGAACGGCTGGTCCTCCCCCGCCGCGAGCTCGCCCTCGCCTGGCAGGGCGGCCTGACCGGCGGCGCCGCACACGGCATGGTGCACGCGCCGAGCGTCCTCGCGCCGCTCGTCAAGCACGACCGCGGCCTCGAGCCGGGCCGCCAGACGGTGGTCACCGTGCACGACACCGTGCCGTGGACGCATCCGGAGACCCTGACGCCGCGGGGTGTGCGCTTCCACCGGGCGATGGTGAAGCGGGCGTGGCGGTACGCGGACGCCGTGGTCGTCCCGACGCACGCCGTCGCGGCCGACCTCAACGCGGTGCACCCCTTCGGCGAGCGGCTCCGGGTCATCGGCGGCGCACCGAGCGGTCGCCTCCGGCTCCCCGCGGACGCCGACCTGCGCGCGGAGCGGCTCGGGCTCCCCGAGCGGTACGTCCTCGCCGTGGGCACGCTCGAGCCCCGGAAGGGCCTGGCACACCTCGTCGCCGCGATGGCGCACCCGGCGGCACCGCAGGACGTCCCGCTGGTGGTCGCCGGCCCCGACGGCTGGGGGGACGTCGACGTGCACGGCGAGGCCGAGCGCGCCGGACTCGCACCCGAGCGCCTGCACGTGCTCGGCCGCATCGACGACGCCGACCTCGCGGTGGCGTACGACCGGGCCACCGTCTTCGTGTTCCCGAGCCTCGCGGAGGGCTTCGGCCTGCCGGTGGTCGAGGCGATGAGCTTCGGCACGCCGGTCGTGCACTCCGACGACGCGGCGGTCTGCGAGGTCGCTGCGGACGCCGGTGTCGTCGTGGCCCGCGACCCGCGCGACTCCTACGCGGAGCGGCTCGCGCAGGCCGTCTACCAGGTCGTCGAGGACCCGAACCTGGCGGCGCAGCTCGCGGTCGCCGGGCCGGACCGCGCCCGCATGTTCAGCTGGCGGGACGCCGCCGACGAGACCTGGCAGCTGCACGCCGACCTCTGAGCCGGACGCCCCGGGGACACGAGCGCGGCGGCGGACGTCGGGTGGCGCACGCCCGGTCACGGATGGGCGTCGATCCCCCGGCCCCGCCGTGTCGTCCGCGGCGGGGGTCGACCCGGCTGCGAGGATCGCACCATGACGCGTCGACACCGGCTCACCACCATCACGGCCTCGATCGCCCTCGGCGTCGCGACGGCGACACTCGCCAGCGGGTGCTCCGGTCCCGACACCGCCGACCGCAGCCCGTCCCCCACGCGCTCGTCCTCCGCCTCGGCGACCGCGACGCCGACGCCGCGTCCCTCCTCGACCCCGACGGACGCCGCCACCTCGGCCCCGGGGACGGCGCCGTCCGCCGCGCCGACCACCCCGGTCGACGACGGCACCGGGCCGGGCACCGGCAACGGCAGCGGCGTCGAGACGCCCGCGAACGTCGACTTCTCCCGGATCGCGGCGCAGGGCGTCGCGGCGGCCGGGGGCGGCACGGTCGTCTCGCTGACCGGGTCCGGGGACAACTGGACGGTCGTCGTCGCGTCGCCGGACGGCTCGCTCACGCAGTCGGTCGTGTCGGCGACCCTCGACCGCGTCACCTCCGGACCGTTCCCGAAGGACTCCGACGCCGCGACGAAGGCCGCGAACGCCGCTCGTGCGGGAGCGGTCCGCGTCGACGCCCCGACCGCCGCGGCACGGGCGGCGTCGTCCGCGGGCGGTACCGTCACCGGCATCGTGCTCGGGGGCAGCGGTCAGGCGCCGACCTGGGCGGTGTCCGTCTCGGTCGGTGGGGCCGGCCGGACGGTGACCGTCGACGCGGTCAGCGGCGCCGTCCGCTGATCCCGAGCCGCCGCGCACCGGCGGCCCCATCGGCCGCCGGACTGCGGACCGGCCCGGTCAGAGGGCGTCGCGGAGCCGCGCGGCCTTCTCCTCGACGACGCGCTCGAGGTCCTCGGCGTGCTGCCGCAGCCGGTCGGCCACCGCGGGGTCGGCGGAACCGATGATCCGCGCCGCGAGGAGCCCCGCGTTGGCCGCACCGTTGATGGCGACGGTCGCCACGGGGATGCCGGCCGGCATCTGCACGATCGACAGCAGCGAGTCGAGGCCGTCGAGCCGCGCGAGCTGCACGGGCACGCCGATCACGGGCAGGGTCGTCATCGAGGCGACCATGCCCGGCAGGTGCGCCGCTCCGCCGGCACCGGCGATCACGACGCGGATGCCCCGGCCCGCCGCGGCACGGGCGTAGCGGACCATCTTGTCCGGGGTGCGGTGGGCGGAGACGACGTCGGCCTCGAACGGGATGCCGAGCTCGTCGAGCGTCTCCGCGGCCGCTCGCATCGTCGGCCAGTCGGAGTCCGACCCCATGATGATCGAGACGAGCGGCTGGGCGGTGGCTGCGGTTCCGGTCACGCGCCGAGCCTAGCCGAGCGGGGTCAGCGGACGGTCACGGTCGAACAGCCGAGCGCGGTGTCCCCGCCCGCGCCGATGCCGACCGCGGTCAGGCACACCGTGCGCTTGCCGCTCGGCACGGCGAAGGTCGCGTCGAACCCGTGCTGCTTCCCCACGCGGTGGGCGCGGTCGACGTCCGGACGGCTGCGGTCGGCCGTCGCCGTGCCGATCACCGACCGGCCGACCGTGACCCGGACCGAGACCGCCTTCGCGGTGTCGTCGCGGTCGAAGGCCCAGCCGCGGATGGTGACCCGACGCGTCGAGGACGAGCGCACGTCGTCGCGTCGTCCGGTGGGCGCGACCGAGGGGGTCTTCGCCGCGGGCGCCGTGGCCGTGGGCGACGGCACCGGGGTCGGGGACGCGGCCGCCGTGGGTGCGGGGGTGCCGAGGCGGGCGTTCGCCACGAGCGCCTGCGCGAAGGACGACCACCACCGGCCGGCAGCGGGCCCGCCGTTGCACGTGCCGTCGCTCGCGCCCGGTGTCTTCACCCAGAGCAGCGCGTCGAGCCGGGTGCCGTCCGTCACGACCCGTGGCGTGGTGCCGAGGCCGGAGCCGGGGGCGTTGCACCAGGTGCCCTTCCAGCCCTGTCCGTTGCGGGACGTGTCGATCACGTAGTGCGAACCGCCGGTGGCCGCCGACACCCGCTCGGCGTACGCCTGCTCCTGCGCGGTCGGGTAGTAGTTCGCGACGTTCGTGAAGAACCCGCGCGCCGAGCGCACCCCGGCACGGTCGAGGCGCTCCGCCATCACGGTCGGCGGCACCCAGTTCGAGTTGCCGGCATCGAGGTACGCGGGGACGCCGGCGGCCGTGAACGCCGCGACCTCGCGGGACAGGACGCGGAAGCGCTGCTCGCCGAGCGACGCGTCGCACGCGCTGTTGCTGAGCATCGCGAGCGAGTCCGGTTCGACCAGGACGGCCGCGCGGTGCCCCCGCAGCCGCTCGGCGATGCGGTCGACCCACGCGGCGTAGGTCGCCTCGTCCATGCCGCCGGCGGAGTAGCCGCCGCAGTCGCGGTGCGGGATCGCGTAGGTCACGAACACGGGCGTCGTCCCGGTGCGCTCGGCACCCGCCACAGCCTGGTCGATGGTGCGGTCGAGGGTCGTCCCCTGCGTCCAGTCGCCGAGCCAGATCGCCACCGGGTGCTCGCTGATCGTCCGGGCCGCCCGCGCGCCCGCGGGGTCGCTCGTCGCGAGTGCGGTCACCTGCTTCGCCGCCTCGCTCGTGTCCGACCGGTACGGACCGGCGCCGTACAGCTGGGTGGACGACGCGGACCGGAGGTCCGGTGCGGCAGCGGCGGGCGCGGCCGGCAGGAGCGCGGTCCCGACGAGGGCGACGAGCGCCCCGACGGCGCTGACGGCACCGACCGAACGGAGCGCGGTGGTCGCGAGCGGCGGTGTGCCGGCGGCGGGGACGCCGAGCACGGGCGTGCCGGGCACGGTGGTGCGGCGCATGGTGGTCTCCTGACTGACCAGACCATGGGAGCACGGCACCGGGGCCGGCGTCAGGCACCAGTCAGGGTGCCACCCGAGCGGGTGTCCGCCGTCCTGCGGACGCCCGCCCGTGCGGTCGTGGGGGTCAGTCGTCGAAGTGCGCCGCTGCCGACCGTGCCCGGTAGGTGACGTCGTCGAGGTCGTCGCCGGTCACCGTGACGTGCCCGATCTTCCGTCCCGGCCGCGGCGCCTTGCCGTAGAAGTGGTACTTCGCCTCGGGGAACGCCGCGAGCGCCGCGGGGTAGCGTGCGGCCAGGTCGCCGTCGGCCGGGCCGCCGAGCACGTTGACCATGACCGCGGCGGGCGCGTGCACGCCGGTCGACCCGAGCGGCAGGTCGAGCACGGCACGCAGGTGCTGCTCGAACTGGCTCGTCGTCGCACCGTCGATCGTCCAGTGCCCGGTGTTGTGCGGTCGCATCGCGAGCTCGTTGACGAGGATCCGCTCGTCGTCGGTCTCGAACAGCTCGACGGCCAGCACACCGGTCACCCCGAGGGCCTCGGCGACGCGGACCGCGAGGTCCTCGGCCGCGTCCGCGAGCCGCCCGGCACTGTCCGGCGCGGGTGCGAACACCTCGGCGCAGACACCGTCGCGCTGCACGGTCTCGACCAGCGGCCAGGCGACGACCTCGCCGGAGGGTCGGCGCGCGACCGACTGTGCGAGTTCGCGTCGGAAGGGCACGAGCTCCTCGACGAGGAGCGCCTGGTCGCCCGCCGCCTCGTCGACCGCAGCGAACCAGTCGACGACGTCGGCCGGGTCCGTCACGACCCGCACGCCCTTGCCGTCGTAGCCGCCGCGCGCGGTCTTCACGACCGCACGGCCGCCGTGGTCGTCGAGGAAGGCCTGCAGCGCCGCGGCGTCGCGGACCGCCGCCCAGTCGGGCACGGGGACGCCGAGTGCGCTGAGCCGCTCGCGCATGGTGATCTTGTCCTGGGCGACCGCGAGCGCCTCGGGTCCGGGCCGCACGGCGACACCGGCGTCGACGAGCGCACGGAGGACGTCCTGCGGCACGTGCTCGTGGTCGAAGGTCACGACGTCGACGTCCCGCGCGAACGCGAGCACGGTGTCGAGGTCGTGGTAGTCGCCCTCGGCCGTGGCGGCGAGCGCCGCCGACATGCCCGGCCCCTCGGCCAGCACCCGGATGTCGATCCCGAGCTCCAGTGCGGCCGGCACCATCATGCGTGCCAGCTGTCCGCCACCGATGACCCCGACGCGCAACGCCATGCTGTGTGTTCCCTCCGTCGTTCACACCGTCCCCGGGGAACGCACTGTCTAGAATCGATCTCCGTTGCCGGCACCCCTGCGGGCTGACGGCGGTCCGTGCCCGGCACGGTCAGCGACAACTCTACGGATCCTGGAGACACCGTGCGGCGACTCATTGCCCAGCTGGCCCGCTTCGGCGTGGTCGGCGCTGTCGGGTTCGTGGTCGACTTCACGGTCTTCAACCTGCTGCGGGCCACCGTGCTCAACCCGGACGAGGTCCACTCCGGGCCGTTCTGGGCGAAGGTGGTCTCGACGGTCGTCGCCATCCTCGTGAACTGGATCGGCAACCGGTACTGGACCTTCCGCGACCAGCGCCGTGCCGTGGCCGCGCGCGAGGGCGTGGAGTTCGTCATCGTCTCGCTCGGCGGCATGGTCATCTCGCTCGGCTGCCTCGCCGTGTCGCACTACGTGCTCGGCTTCACCTCCGCCCTCGCGGACAACGTGTCCGGCAACGTGATCGGCCTGGGCCTCGGCACGGCGTTCCGGTTCTGGCTGTACAAGACGTGGGTGTACCACCCCGAGCGCGGCGGTCGCCGCACCGCGGACGAGACGACGGACGGCCCGACGGCCGGAACCCCCACGACCGGCACCTCGACGACGGGCTCCCGCCCGGCGGCCGTCCGCTCGGTCGACGGCGATCTCGCCGGACGCTGACGGCGCCGCTGCCGCTGCCGCTGCCGCTGCCGCTGTCGACCAGCAGACCCCCGGCCCCGAGCCCCGGCACCAGGGCCGGACGACGAAGGCCGCTCCCCGACGGGGAGCGGCCTTCGTCGTGAGCGGCGGTGGGGTCAGCGCCCCATGCCGCGGTAGGTGAAGCCGGCGGCCGTCCAGGCATCGCGCTCGAGGCAGTTGCGCCCGTCGACGACGACCGGGACCGCCACGAGCGATGCCGCCTCGGTCGGGTCGAGCTCGCGGAACGCCGTCCACTCGGTGAGCACCAGCACGAGGTCCGCCCCGGTCAGCGCCGCGGTGGCCGACTCCGCGTAGTCGAGCTCCGGGTGCAGCCGCCGCGCCGTGCCGACCGCCTCGGGGTCGTACGCGGCGACAGATGCGCCGAGCTCGTGCAGTCGCGCCGCGATGTCGAGCGCCGGGGAGTCGCGGACGTCGTCGGAGTTGGGCTTGAACGCCAGGCCGAGCACGGCCACGCGCTTGCCCGAGGCCGAGCCGCCGAGCAGCTCGGTCGCCAGGTCCACCACGTGCGCGCGACGACGGAGGTTCGTGGCGTCGACGTCGGCCAGGAACGCGAGGGACTCGCCCACGCCCAGTTCGTCGGCGCGGGCCTGGAAGGCACGGATGTCCTTCGGCAGGCAGCCGCCGCCGAACCCGAGGCCGGCGTTGAGGAACTTGCGACCGATGCGGTCGTCGTGCCCGATGGCGTCGGCGAGCGCCGTGACGTCCGCCCCGGCGACCTCGGCGATCTCGGCCATCGCGTTGATGAACGAGATCTTCGTGGCGAGGAACGCGTTCGCGCTGATCTTCACGAGCTCGGCGGTGGGCAGGTTCACGACGAGCCGGGGCGTGCCCGCGGCGAGCGCCTGCGCGTAGACCTCGTCGAGCGCGGCGACGGCCCGTTCGCCGGCCTCGCCCTCGGGCACGCCGTAGACGAACCGGTCGGGCGAGATGGTGTCCTGCACCGCGAAGCCCTCGCGGAGGAACTCGGGGTTCCAGACGAGCGTCGCTCCCGGCACGGCCTGCTCGACCTCGGCGGCGAGCCGGGCGGCGGTGCCCACCGGCACCGTGGACTTGCCGACGACGAACTCACCGGCGGACAGGTGCGGCGTCAGGGCGGCGACGGCGGAGTCCACGTACGTGAGGTCCGCGGCACCGGTCGGCCCCTGCGGGGTCCCGACGGCCAGGAAGTGCACCGTGGACCCGGCGACCTCGGCCATGTCCGTGGTGAAGCGGATGCGCCCGGAGGCGAGCGCCTCGGTCAGGATCTCGGGCAGCCCCGGTTCGAAGAACGGAGCGTCGCCCGACGCGAGACGCTCGATCTTGGCGGGGTCGACGTCGACCGCGACGACCTCGTGCCCGAGCTTGGCCATGGAAGCGGCGTGCACGGCACCGAGGTACCCGCAGCCGATGACGGAGATACGCACGGCACGACGCTACCGGCTCGCGGGGGACGAACCCAATCCTCGGTCGAGGACGTCAGCGTCGGTCGTCGCCCCACGGCGGTCGCGCGGGACCGCCGACGATCTCGTCCCAGTCGGGTTCGCGGTGGCGTCGGCGGGCCTCGTACGCCTCGACGAGGTCGTGCAGCACCGCGACCACGAGGTCGGCGTGCGGCACGTCGGCGAGCACGAGCGGCGGTTCGTCGCCGGGGAACACGAGCACGTCGCCCGATCGCCACACCCCCTGCATGCCCTGCCGCCGGACCGTCACGTCGTACCCGCGGGAGTGCAGGAGCTCGCGGCGGGTGCGGGTACCGAGACCGTGCGACACGACGAGCCGCCGGGTCGTGACGACGTACCGCTCGGACATCCACCGCAGCAGCGGGACGAGTCCCCCGACCACCACGAGCAGCACGGTCAGACCGGCGACGACGACGTTGAGCCAGGCGAGCTGCGCCCGGAAGACGCCGAAGCCGAAGCCCCCGGCGAGTGCCACGAGCACGACGAAGACGGCCGGGCGGACCAGCCGGCGGGCGTGGGGCCGGAGTCGCGCGACGACGCGTTCGGGCGGCGTCTCGGCGGTCATGCCGTCATGCATACCGCAGGTGGGTGAGGTCCCCCACCGCGACGCCCCTGGACCGGCCGTCCCGATCCCGGATCGTGATGCGGCCGTCGTCGTCGATGCCGGTGGCGTCGACCTCCTCCACCGTGCCGTCGGGCAGCTCCAGGCGGACGCGGCGACCGATCGTGCCGCAGGCGGCCCGGACGCGGGACCGCACCGTCTGCGCGGCGTGACCGCCCGCGACCAGGGCGGCCACCGCCTCCAGGACGGCCGACGTGGCGGCGGACAGCACCGCGTCCGCCAGGGCGGGTGCGTCGTCGACGGCGCCCGCGACCGTGAGCGACGTGGACGTCGGCGTCGGCAGGCGGTCGGCGGGGATGGTCAGGTTGACGCCGACCCCGACGACGACGCTGCCGTCCGACGCGACCTGGCAGAGGATGCCGGAGACCTTGCGGCCGTCGACGAGGACGTCGTTCGGCCACTTCACCAGCACGCGCGGCTCCGTCGTGCCGCCTGCTGCGTCGTCGGTCGGACGGGAGGCGCGGTCCGGCCCGGTCGTGTCCGGCAGCACCGCGGTCACCGCGTCGCGCATCGCGAGTCCGGCGACGAGCGGCAGCCAGCCGCGGTCGCGGTCGTCGAGGTCGGCGCGGACGAGGACGCTCGCGGCGAGCGCCTGCCCGGCCGGGGCGCTCCAGGTGCGGTCGAGACGCCCGCGACCCGCGGTCTGGTCGAGGGTCACCACGACGCTGCCGTGCGGCCGGTCCGGCGCGACGGCGAGCAGGTCGGCGTTCGTCGAACCGGTCCGGTCGCGGCGGTCGAACCGCCCGCCCGCGGCCTCGACGACGGCACGGGATCGCGGCAGGTCGGCCTGCTCCGGTGTGGACATGCACGCAAATGTACGGGCAGGAACCGTGGGGGTCCTCCAACCGGGGCCGTCCGTGCCCGCCGGTAGGGTGAGCGGGTGACCACAGGAGACACCCCCGACCTCTCGACCACGGCCGGTCGCCTCGCGGACCTGCGCGACCGGTACCACGAGGCCGTGACCGCCGCGGGCGAGGCCGCCATCGCGAAGCAGCACGCGAAGGGCAAGGGCACCGCCCGCGAGCGCATCGAGCAGCTCCTCGACGAGAACTCGTTCGTCGAGTTCGACGAGTTCGTCCGCCACCGCACGACGTCGTTCGGCATGGACGCCAAGCGGCCCTACGGCGACGCGGTCGTCACCGGCGTCGGCACGATCCACGGCCGCAACGTCGCGGTCTACGCGCAGGACTTCACCGTCTTCGGTGGGTCCCTGGGCGAGGTCGCCGGCGAGAAGATCGTCAAGGTGATGCAGCACGCACTGAAGACCGGGGTGCCGATCATCGGCATCCTCGACTCCGGTGGCGCCCGTATCCAGGAGGGCGTCGTCGCCCTCGGCAAGTACGGCGAGATCTTCCGCCTCAACACGCAGGCCTCCGGTGTCATCCCGCAGATCTCGATCGTCATGGGCCCGGCCGCCGGCGGCGCGGTCTACTCCCCCGCCCTGACCGACTTCGTGATCATGGTCGACAAGACGAGCCACATGTTCGTCACCGGACCGGACGTCATCAAGACCGTGACCGGCGAGGACGTCGGCTTCGAGGAGCTCGGCGGTGCACAGACGCACAACGCCGTCTCCGGGGTCGCGCACTACCTGGCCGAGGACGAGTCCGACGCGCTCGACTACGCCCGTTCGCTCGTCGGCTTCCTGCCGGACAACAACCTGTCCGACGCACCCGCCTACGACGTCGCGCCCGAGCTCGAGACCACCGACGCCGACCACGAGCTCGACACCGTCATCCCGGACTCGACGAACCAGCCGTACGACGTCACGACGATCATCGAGCACGTCGTGGACGACGGCGAGTTCCTCGAGGTCCAGCCGCTCTTCGCGCCGAACATCATGGTCGGCTTCGGTCGGGTCGAGGGCCGTACGGTCGGCATCATCGCCAACCAGCCGCAGGCCATGGCCGGCACGCTGAACATCGACGCCGGCGAGAAGGCAGCCCGCTTCGTCCGGTTCTGCGACGCGTTCGGCATCCCGATCCTCACCCTCGTCGACGTGCCCGGCTACCTGCCCGGCACCGACCAGGAGTGGACGGGTGTCATCCGCCGCGGGGCGAAGCTCCTCTACGCCTACGCCGAGGCGACGGTGCCGCTCGTCACGGTGATCACCCGCAAGGCGTACGGCGGGGCGTACATCGTGATGGGGTCGAAGCAGCTCGGGGCCGACATCAACCTGGCCTGGCCCACGGCGGAGATCGCGGTCATGGGCGGGCAGGGCGCCGTCAACATCCTGTACCGCGCCGAGATCAAGCGCGCCGAGGAGGCCGGCGAGGACGTCGCCGCCGTCCGGGCGCGGCTGGCGAACGAGTACACCTACAACGTCGCGTCGCCGTACCTGGCGGCCGAGCGCGGTGAGCTCGACGGGATCATCCAGCCGCACGCGACGCGCGTCGCGGTCATCAAGGCGCTCCGGGCACTGCGGGGCAAGCGTGCCGCGCTGCCGCCGAAGAAGCACGGGAACATCCCGCTGTGACGGCCGTGCAGTGCACCGAGGGCCCCGGAGGCGACGCCTGATGGGCCGCCACGCCGCGGCCGTGCCCGCCGACGCTCCGGTGCCGACCGACGCTCTCGTGCCGGCCGACGCTCTCGTGGGGACGGGGGCCGACGTGACCGTCGTCGCCGGGGACCCGAGCCCCGAGGAACTCGCCGCCGTCGTCGCCGTGCTGCAGCGCCGGGCAGACGAGGTCGCCGCCGCCGGGCGTGCCGAGGTGACCGTGTCGCCCCGCGCCGGCTGGGACGCCTCGGCGCGCGGCCTGCGCCGCCCGCTCGAGCACGGGCACGACGCCTGGAGCCGCTCGATCCGCTGACGCCCCGGCCGCACCAGCCGCGCACCCGACCCCCGCCGTTCACCGGCGGGGGTCTTGCGCGTCCGGGGGAACCGGGCGACGATGTACCCCGTGGCCGAGCGCCGCTCGCGACCGGATCGACGGGTTGCAGCGTGCACTTCCCGGTCCGTCTCCCCCTGATCGGGGGACAACGCGCGGGGCACGGCACCGGAACGGGCTGATTTGTCCCCCGAAATGACGACTGACACGCCCGTGCGGACCGGGCATAGTAGTTCGTGTTCGGTGTCCTTCAACGAAGAACATCATCGGTCGGTGGCCGACTAGGGTACGACGCCATCGACCAGCTACGAGCCAGGGCGGTATTCGGGTTGTCGCTCAGGCTCGGGTCGTGAACGGGCCGGTTCCTCGGAACCGGCCCGTTCCCCGTTTCCGGCACCATCCTCGATCCGGTCTCGCTCCCCACAGCTCGGGCCTGCCGGCCGCACTCCGCGCCGCAGTCGCCCGTCACGCCGCAGTCGCCCGTCACACCGCAGTCGCCCGTCACGCCGCCGAAGCCTGCAGTGCGGCGGCCGCCGGTCAGACGGTCGCGTGCCGCGGGATCTCGAGCCAGAGCACGACGGAGTCGTCCTCGTCCCCGTCCTCGTCGTCCAGCCCCGCTCCGAGGGCCGCCGACTCGCTCGCCGCCGTGTCGAGCCGCAGCCCCACGACGGTGACCGCCGCGTCCGCGCCCTCGGCGACGGTCCGCACGATCACGTTGTCCGCCCCGCGGGCCCGACGCAACGCCTCGGCGATCTCGGCGTGCACGCGCCGCAGGTCCTCCACCTCGAGCTCGTCGAGGCCGCCGTCGTCGTGCAGCTGCACGGTGGCACCCCGTCGTCGGAGGCGCATGACCTCGTCGCGGACGTCGTCGGAGAGCAGCGAGCGCCCGCGGATCTCGTCGCGGATCGCCTGCTCGAGGTGCAGGCTCTCCGCGCGCTCCGCCTCCGTCAGGTCGCCACCCTGCGCGATGACCTGCTGCAGCATCGGCAGCGCCATCCGGGTCGTCTGGCTCAATCGGAGCTGCCGTTCGAACACGTGGGCGTCCTGCGCGGCCTGCCAGTCGGCGGTCTCCTGCTCGGCGCGGAGGAACTCGGTGGTCGCCGTGGTCGCCCGGCTCATCGCGACGGCGAACCACGTCGCGATCGCCACCCACGCGACGCTGCCGGCGACCCCGAGGTCGGCGAACGCCCCCGGCCCCGCCCAGAGCACGACGTAGAGCGTCAGGAAGGCCACGCCCACCCACGCGAACGCGCGGCGGCCCCGCACGACGAGCACGACCATGAGCGTGCCGACGGCGGCGACCCACCAGGTCGTCGAGTCGTTCTTGTGCGCGAGGTCGGCGACGGGGGCGGCGATCACCGGCAGCACCAGCGCCGTGGCGAGCGCGAAGCACGCCGCCCAGACCGGCAGCGCCCGCCCCGGGGCGAAGAGGACGACGGCGCTCGCCACGGCGTAGAGGGCCATGCACGCCACGACGGGCGAGACGTCGGTCACCGTCGTGAACGAGGCGAAGCCGAGCACGAGCTGGTACACCGAGAACAGCGCGGCGAGCCCGATCGCGACCCGCGCGGGCAGCGACACCCTCACGCCGGCACCTCCGGGGTCCACTCGAGCCGGATGCGCGTCCCCGCGCCGGGGTTGCTCGCGACCACGGCGGTGCCGCCGACGGCCTGCACACGCTCGACGATCGACCGCCGGACGCCGAGCCGGGCTGCCGGGACGGCGCCCAGGTCGAAGCCAGCGCCGTCGTCACCGACCTCGACGCGCACCGCGCTGCCGCGCTGGTCGACGCTCACCCAGCGGTCGACCTGCGGTCCCCCGGCGTGCTGCACGCTGTTCACCGAGGCCTGGACCGCCGCGGCGGCGAGGGCCTCCGCGACGATGGCCGGCACACGCAGCCCACCGTCGTGCCCGTCGATCAGCCGGACCGGTGCGGCGAGCCCGTCGACGGCCTCGGCGATCCGGTCCCGCAGTTCGTGGACCGGGACCGGCGGGGCCTCGCCGGGCTGGTCGGTGGCGGCGGCGGCGAGGTGGTCGATCGCGTTCCGGGCCATCCGCGCCGCGAGCGCCCGGGCCTCGGGTGTGTCCGCCCGCGCAGCGGAGAGCAGGGTCGTGAGCACGCTGTCGTGCACGATCGCGTCCACCTGCACGCGCTCGACCTCGGTCGCGTGCTCGCGGATGGCCGCCGAGTACCGCCGGACCGCCGTCGCCTGCGCCGTGTCCACCGCGGCCGCCGCGCGACGCAGCAGCACGGCGATGACGAGCACCGCGCCGCTGAGGAACGCGGTGAAGACGCCCTGGAGCACGGCGGGCAGTCCCGCTTCGCCCCCGAGCGGCGTCAGGCGGATCGCCACGTAGACGGCGGGCACGAGCGCGGTGTAGACCGTGGCGCGCCAGGGCGCGAAGCCGAGCGCGGCCGCGGTCGAGCCGACCGTGCAGAACCACCACGGCCACGGGACCTGGTCTGCGGGGATCGCCTGGTGCACGGTGAGCGGCCACGTGACGAGCACCACGAGGAACAGCAGGGCACAGCTGATCTGGGCGACCTGCGCCAACCGCTGCACGAACGCCGTCGCCCCGACGAACAGGAACGAGGCACCGAGTGCCGCCGCCGACACCGGACCCCAGACCTGGTCGAGGTTCGGGAACTGCCCGACGACGTTCGGCGCGTACAACGCGCCGAACCCGATGGCGGTGAGTGCGAGGAGCACCGAGAACAGCCGCTCGACCGACGCCTGGGTGATGGCGGACCGCACCCCACGCGTCGGGTCGGCCCCGAACGGTGCCGAGGTCGACGACGCCCCGGTCGCCGCGCCGGGACCGACGTCGACGGACGGCGCTGCGGCGGCGCGGGTGGCGGTGTCGGCCGGTGCGGTCCGGTCGGTGCGCCGGGACCTCGCCGGCTCGGCCGTGGTGGCCACGGTCGTCAGCGGCCGTCGGTGTCGGGGTCGATGCCCGAGTCGAGGCCCGGGAGGATCCCGTCCTCGACGGCACGACGGAGCAGGTCGACCTTCGTCGGCGCCGGACGTCCGACCTCCACGTACTTCACGCGGATGCGGTCGAGGTACTCCCGGGCCGTCGAGTAGCCGATGCCGAGCTGCTGCGCGGCGAGCTTGAGCGGCAGGCCGGACGCGTAGAGGTGCAGGATCTCGCGCTCACGCCGTCCGAGCTGCGCCTTCGCGAAGTCGCGGTCGGCGTCGATCGCGCTCGCCCACTCGAGGTTGTTGAGGACGTCCCCGCGGGCGACGGTGGCGACGGCGGCCATCACCGTCTTCGTCGCCGAGGACTTCGGGATGACGCCGGCCGCCCCTGCGGCCAGGGCCTCGCGCACGCTGGCGACCCGGTCGGCGATGGAGTGCACGAGGACCGCCGATCCGGTCCCCTGCACGCCCTTGACGTTCGCGGTCACGGTCGAGCCGTCGCCGAGCGACAGGTCGAGCACGACGACGTCGACCTCACGCCCGCCGAGGTTCGCGACGTACTCGGGCACGCTCGCGGCGGTGAGCACCACCTCGAACCCCTCGTTCTGGCACGCCGCCTGGATGCCGAGCCGCACGGACTCGTGGTCGTCGACGACGGCGACACGGACGGGCCTGGTGGCCAGTCCGGTCGCTCCGCTGCTGGTGTTCGTGTCTGCTGCCACGGTGGCCTCTCGTTCCGATGCACGCCCGGCCCCTGTCGCCGGGAGCGATCATCGTCTGAGGATACCCGTGTCGGCGGCTCCGACGGTGTTCCTGCACACCGCGGCACACCGGGCCGGGCCCGCGCGGCTCAGGCGATCGGCACGAGCCGCGCGACGGCCTCCAGGTGGTGGGTGTGCGGGAAGAGGTCGAAGGCCCGCAGCGCCTCGAGCCGGTAGCCGAGGTCCGCGAAGGTCGCGACGTCGCGTGCGAGGGCGACGGGGTCGCAGGCGACGTAGACGACCTGCGCCGGCTGCAGGGCCGCGATCTGCACGACGACCTCGCGACCGGCTCCCGAGCGGGGCGGGTCGAGCACGACGGTGCCGGCGCGGAAGCGCTGCAGTTCCGGTCGGGAGGCATCCGCCGCGGTCCGGGCGAGCCAGCGGTCCACGCGGCCCGTCTCGGCACGGGCACCGATCCACTCGGCCAGGTTCTCCTGCGCGTGCTCGGTGGCGCGCGCGGCGCTCTCGACGCTCGTGATCCGGGCCTTCGGACCGACGACGTCCCCGAGCGCCGCCGCGAGGAGCCCGACGCCGCCGTAGAGGTCGAGGTGCTGCCCCTCGGGGTCGAGCCGGTCCCGGTCGACCAGGTCCTGCACGGCTGCGGTGAGCACGGCCGGCGCCTGCCGGTGCACCTGCCAGAAGCCGGTGTCGTCGACGGTGAAGGAGCGGTCCCCCACGACCTCGGTCACGGCGGTGGGCTTCTGCTCGTCGATCACGAGTCGGGCGCCCTCGGCACCGCTCGGGGCGAGGACGTCGACGACCGAGGCCCCCGGCATCGCCCCGCGGGCCAGCGGCGCGGCGTCCTGCACGCGCTGGGCGGCGAGGGGCAGGGAGGTCACCGGCACGACCGTGTGCGACCGGGCGGCGAAGGGCCCGGCGGTGCCGTCCTCGTCGACGTGCAGACGGACACGCGTGCGCCACCCGAGGCCGTTCGTCTCGTCGTCGCCCGGGGCCGACTCGACCGTGACGTCGTGCCCGAGGACCTCGGTCAGGTCGGTCCGAGCGAACCGCGAGAACGCGTCGACCAGGACGTCGTGCTTGAGCGTGCGCTGGTGCGGGAGCGCGATGTGGCCGAACTCGGCACCGCCGGCGCGCACGGCCGGGTCGCGGTCGAGCGCTGCCTCGGGCCAGACGTGGTCGACGCGGTGCTCGCTCGGCGTCACGACGGACACGGTGTCGGCGCGCCAGAACGACTTCTTCCGGTCCTCGGTCACGCGGGCGACGACGCGCTCGCCCGGCACCGCGTCCGAGACGAAGACCACGCGCCCCTCGTGCCGTGCCACCGAGATGCCGCCGTGGGCGATCCCGGTGACGTCGAGTTCGAGCAGCGTGCCGACGGATTCACCCATGGTTCGATGTTCCCATGCGTCTGTACCTCGCGAGTACGTCCCCCGCCCGCCGTGCGCTCCTCGCGCAGACCGGCATCGAACCCGTGGTCGTCGCGCCGGGGGTCGACGAGGACGCCGCGGTGGCCGCCGCGTCCGCCGCGCTCGTGCGCGACCTGACCGGACCCGAGCTGGTCGGGCTGCTCGCGGTCGCCAAGGCGGACGCCGTCGCGGACGCCCGGATCGCCGGCTCCCCCGTCGACGGCTTCGTGTTCGGCGGCGACTCCGCGTTCGAGGTGGACGGTGTGCTCTACGGCAAGCCCCACGACCCGGAGGTCGCCCGCGAGCGGTGGCGGCAGATGCTCGCCGCGGGCGGCGGCACCCTGTGGAGCGGACACTGCGTCGTGGACCGACGGCTGGACCGCGGGGCGGACGCGGCCCTGGACTCGACCACGGACCGGACGGGAGGCGCGGGGCGGGCCGGCACCGTGCCTCCCGTCCGACAGGTGGACCCGTCGGGCGGCGGGGCGCTCGGCGTTGCCGGCCACCTGGGGGACGTCGCGCCCGGCGGGTCGACGCTGGTCGCCGCCGGCGACCACGTCGTCGCGGTCGACAGTGCGGTGCTCACGTTCGCCGACGACATGGGACCCCAGGAGATCGACGCGTACGTCGCGACGGGCGAGCCGCTCGAGGTCGCCGGGGCCTTCACCATCGACGGCCGGGCGGCCGCGTACATCACCCGGATCGACGGAGCACCCTCGGCCGTCGTCGGCCTGTCGCTGCCCGTGCTCCGGTCGATGCTGCTCCGCGGGTTCGGCGTCGCGTGGCACGACCTCTGGTCGCTGTAGACATCCACACTCGATCGACGTCGTTCTTTGTACGTGCCGGTCAATTCCGGCTGCCGTGGCACGAATAGGCTGACTCACCATGCCCCGTATCAGCAAGGTCCTCATCGCGAACCGCGGCGAGATCGCCGTCCGCATCATCCGCGCGGCCCGCGACGCAGGCAAGGCATCGGTCGCCGTCTACGCCGACCAGGACCGTGACGCGCTCCACGCCCGCCTGGCGGACGAGGCCTACGCGCTGAACGGCACCACGAGCGCCGACACCTACCTCGTCATCGACAAGATCATCTCGGTGGCCCGCCGCTCCGGCGCCGACGCCGTGCACCCGGGCTACGGGTTCCTCGCCGAGAACGCCGACTTCGCGCGCGCCGTCATCGACGCCGGGCTCACGTGGATCGGGCCGTCGCCGGAGTCGATCGAGCGTCTCGGGGACAAGGTCTCCGCCCGGCACGTCGCCGAGAAGGTCGGCGCGCCGCTGGCCCCCGGCACCATCGAGCCCGTGCAGGACGTGTCCGAGGTGTTCGACTTCGTCGACCAGGTCGGGCTGCCCGTCGCGATCAAGGCCGCCTTCGGTGGTGGCGGGCGAGGGCTGAAGGTCGTGCGGTCCCGCGAGTCGGTCGAGGAGCTCTTCGAGTCGGCGACCCGCGAGGCCATCGCCGCCTTCGGTCGCGGCGAGTGCTTCGTCGAGAAGTACCTCGACAAGCCGCGGCACGTCGAGACGCAGTGCCTGGCGGACGAGCACGGCAACGTCGTCATCGTCTCCACGCGTGACTGCTCGCTGCAGCGCCGGCACCAGAAGCTCGTCGAGGAGGCACCGGCGCCGTACCTGACGTCCGAGCAGGAGACGCGGCTGTACGAGTCGTCGAAGGCGATCCTCCGCGAGGTCGGCTACGTCGGTGCCGGCACGTGCGAGTTCCTCATCGGCGCCGACGGGACCGTGTCGTTCCTCGAGGTGAACACCCGCCTGCAGGTCGAGCACTGCGTGTCCGAGGAGGTCACCGGGATCGACCTGGTCCGTGAGCAGTTCCGCATCGCCGAGGGCGGCACGCTCGACCACGAGGACCCCGCCCCCCGCGGCCACTCGTTCGAGTTCCGCATCAACGGCGAGGACCCGGGCCGCAACTTCTTCCCGGCGCCCGGCCCCGTCCACGCGTTCAACGCCCCGTCCGGCCCCGGCGTCCGTGTCGACTCGGGCGTCGTGTCCGGCGACGTCGTGTCCGGCTCGTTCGACTCGATGCTCGCGAAGCTGATCGTCACCGGCGCCACGCGCGAGGAGGCGCTCGAGCGCTCCCGTCGTGCCCTCGCCGAGTTCGAGGTCACCGGTCTGCCGACCGTGCTGCCCTTCCACCGCGCCGTCGTGTCCGACCCGGCCTTCGCCACGGACGACGCGACGCCGTTCAGCGTGTACACGCAGTGGATCGAGACCGACTTCCAGAACGACATCCCCGCCTGGAGCGGGTCCCCCGAGGAGCTCCCGGCTCCCGTCGCGCGCGAGAGCGTCGTCGTCGAGGTCCAGGGCAAGCGCATCGAGGTCACCATGCCGTCGATCGTCGGCGGTGGCGCTGCCGGTGCTGCCGGCCGTCGTCCCGCCGGCCCGTCCGCTCCCCCGAAGCGCCGGTCGTCCGGCGTGAAGGGCGGTCTGGTGTCGTCCGGCTCCGTGACGTCGCCGATGCAGGCCACGGTCGTGAAGACCGCGGTCGCCGAGGGTGACACCGTGGTGAAGGGCGACCTGCTCGTCGTCCTCGAGGCCATGAAGATGGAGCAGCCCGTGCAGGCCCCGCGCGACGGCGTCGTCACCGGGCTGAACGCCCCCGTCGGCCAGACGGTCTCGTCCGGCCACGTGCTGCTCGAGCTCGCGTAGGGCCACCCCGCTTCGAACCACGAAAGCGACGTCGAACCACGGCCCAACCCCGGTTCGACGTCGCTTTCGTGGTTCGTCGCGCTCACCACTCGGGCGTCACGCGGAGCCCACGACGCACCGGGACGCCGGCATCGGCCAGCATCGCGGGGAAGCGTCCTCCCGGAACGACGTCACGCCAGACCGGGCGGATGACGCCGCGCACCTCCGGGAGCGCTCGGAGGCGGTCCTCGCGGAGCTTCTCCGCGATGACGACCTCGTCCGCGGAACGCCCGTCGCGCAGATCGGGATCGCGGTACTTCGCGAGCCCGTCGAACTCGACGACGAGGCCCTGGTCAGGCAGCCAGAAGTCGACCCGGCCGATCAGACCCGAAGCGTCGTTGAACACCTGCTGCTGGACGGGCGGCGGGCAGCCGACGTCGTGCATGACCAGATGCGTGACGCTCTCCCCCGCCGACTCGGACAGCCCGGACGCGAGTCCGAGCACCTGTCGAGCGCGGCGGTGCGCGCGGACGGGGAGCCGTCGCGTGAGCATCTCCTGGAGGTCCGACTGCTCCACGCCCCGACGGACGGCCGCGTCCGCGACCGCCAGCGCACGGCCACGGTCGTACCGTAGGAGGACGTCGATCGCCGTCTCGGGGACGTCGGTGACGACCAGTCCGTCGACGACCGCGGTGCGCACCCGACGGCCGGCACCGGGCACCTTGTCGACGTGCCGGGTCCGCTGCGTCGTGGTCCGGCGGGGATCGGTCAGCGTCACCCGGTCGGGCACGGGCAGGATCCACGGCAGGCGGTGGAGCACGACCGCGGATGCGTGGGACACCACGGTCTCGGGTGCTCGCTCGTGCGCTGCCCTCGTCCGAGCGATGTGTCGCTCCCACTCGGTCGCCACGTCCCACTCGGCCTGGACGGCGAACGCCCCGTAGCCGATCACGACCAGCGCCCCACGCTCGACCATGCGCCGCTGGCGGCGTGCCGCGGCCGGGTCCGGGTGCTCTCGGACGACGTTCGGAACGGTCATCTGGTCAGGATGCCGATCCTCGGGCTCCCCGACCGCGCTCGACGGCCGCGGCGTGGAGGACGCCCCCGTTCCACAGCGCCGCGACGACGAGTGACGAACCACGGATCCGACGTCGAACCAGGCGCAGGGCGTGGTTCGATGTCGGATCCGTGGTTCGACAGCGCGGCGGCGGCGCGTGGCGGCGCCGCCGGTGGGCTACGACACCAGCGGGCGAACGTCGGCGGCGAGGGCGTCGACGAGCGCCTGCGCCTCGGTCGGCGACTGCGCCACGGTGTCGATGTACACCTTCACCTTGGGCTCGGTCCCGCTCGGGCGCACGATGACCCGCGCACCGCCGTCGAGGTCGTAGCGCAGGATGTCGGAGGGCGGGAAGCCCTCGACGCCGTCGGCGTAGTCGGTCACCTGCGACACCGTCCGGCCGCCGAGCGTCGTCGGCGCAGCAGCGCGCAGGGCCGCCATGACCTCGCCGATGCGCGACAGGTCGTCGACACGCGTGGCGACCTGCCCGGACGCGAACGCCCCGAACCGCACCGCGAACGCGTCGAGCTCGTCGGCGATGGTCTTCCCCGCGGCGGCGAGCGACACGGCGAGGTCGAGCAGCGCGAGCGCGGCCGAGATCCCGTCCTTGTCGCGGACGACCGCGGGGTCGACCAGGTAGCCGAGTGCCTCTTCGTAGCCGAAGACCAGGTCGGGGACGCGCGACACCCACTTGAAGCCGGTCAGGGTGTCCCGGTAGGCCAGGCCGTGGTGCTCGGCGACGCGGGCGAGCGCCGGCGAGGAGACGATCGACGCGGCGAGGGTCCCGCCGGTGCCGGCCTCCTCGGCGCGGGCGGCCGCGCGCCATCCGAGCAGCCAGCCGACCTCGTTGCCGGACAGCCGCCGGAACGACCCGGAGCCGTCCGGGATCGCGAGCGCGAGACGGTCGGCATCGGGGTCGTTGGCGATGACCAGGTCGGCACCGACGGCGACGCCCCGGGCGATCGCCAGGTCCATCGCACCCGGCTCCTCCGGGTTCGGGAACGACACCGTCGGGAACGCCCCGTCCGGCTCGATCTGCTCCGGCACGACGGCCGGCTCGGCGAAGCCCGCGGCGGCGAACACCGCGCGGGCGGTCTCCCACCCGACACCGTGCATCGCCGTGTAGACGACCGTCGGCTGGGCGTCGACCGGGAGGCTCGGGGCCGGCACCGTCGCGGCCGTCGCGTCGACGTAGGCCTGCACCAGGGCGTCGCCCGCCACCGTGTAGTCGGTCGCCCGGGCGAGCTCGCGCACGTCACCGGCGGCGACGACGTCGATCGCCGCGGCGATCTCGCCGTCGACCGGCGGCACGATCTGCGAACCGTCGTCCTCACCGCCGAGGTACACCTTGTAGCCGTTGTCCCGCGGCGGGTTGTGGCTGGCGGTGACCATCACGCCCGCGCCGACCCCGAGGTGCCGGACGGCGAACGCGAGCACCGGTGTGGGCAGCGCCGACGGCAGCAGCGTGACCTCGAGCCCGAGGCCGCGCATCACCTCGGCGGAGTCACGGGCGAACACGTCGGAGTTCACGCGGCCGTCGTACCCGATCACGACGCTCCGGTCGCGCCCGGTGTCGATCAGGAAGCGCGCCAGGCCGGCGGCGGCCTGCGTCACGACGACGCGGTTCATCCGCTGCGGCCCGGCTCCGAGCTCGGCGCGGAGGCCCGCGGTGCCGAACGTCAGGCGTCCGGAGAAGCGCTCACGCAGCGAGTCCGCCGCTGCGGCGTCCCCGGACGCGGCGGACGAGACGAGCGCGTCGAGCTCGGCGCGGGTCTCGTCGTCCGGGTCCTGGGACGACCACGACCTGGCGGTGGCGAGGAGCGCCTCCAGACCGTCGAGGGGTTCGGCGCCCTCGCCGAGGTCACCGTCCGCGATGGCGCCGTCGGAGGGGCCGTCGTGCCGGGTCACAGTGCCGCCACCACGCGGGCGAGGAGGTCGGCGATGACCGGCTCGGCCTGCTTGCCGGCCTCGAGGACCTCGGTGTGCGACAACGGCGTCTTCTGGATGCCCGCGGCGAGGTTCGTGATGAGCGAGAAGCCGAGGACCTCCATCCCGGTCTGGCGGGCGGCGATGGCCTCGAGCGCGGTCGACATGCCGACGATGTGCCCGCCGATGGTCTTCGCCATCTGGACCTCGGCCGGGGTCTCGTAGTGGGGGCCGCGGAACTGCGTGTAGACGCCCTCGTCGAGGCTCGGGTCGATCGACCTCGCGACCTCGCGCAGCCGCGACGAGTACAGGTCGGTCAGGTCGACGAACGTCGCGCCCTCGAGCGGGCTGTCCGCGGTGAGGTTGATGTGGTCGCTGATGAGCACCGGGGTGCCGGGCGTCCAGGTCTCCTTGATGCCACCGGCGCCGTTCGTCAGCACCATGATCGACGCCCCCGTGGCGGCGGCGGTGCGGACGCTGTGCACGACGCGGCGGACGCCGTGGTTCTCGTAGTAGTGGGTGCGGGCACCGATGACGAGCGCGTGACGGCCGTCCTCGAGGCGGATCGAACGCACCGTGCCGGAGTGCCCGGGCACGGCGGAGGCACTGAAGCCGGGGACCTCGGCCGCGGGGATCTCGGACACGGTCTCGCCGATGATGTCGGCGGCCTTGCCCCACCCGGACCCGAGGGTGAGGGCGATGTCGTGCCGCTCGATGCCGGACCGGTCGGCGATGACGGCGGCGGCGTCGCGGGCGACCTCGAACGGGTCGGCGGCGGGGTCGTTCAGCGGGTTCTCCGTGCTCATGCCCCGATCCTAGGGCGCGAGCGTCGAGCGGAGAGCCGACCACGCGGCCCTGTGGACAGCCGTCAGTGCTCCCCGAGCGCCCGGTCCACGGCCGCGGTGATCTCGCCCTGGTCGAAGTGGTTCCGGATCACGATGACCTCGGCGTAGGTGTCCCCGATCGCCTCGACGAACTCCGCGCTCGTGAGGATCACGTTCGCGTCCTCGGCGACGGCGCGCACGGACCCCACGTCCGCCGCGACGACCGACGCCGACAGCCCGAGCGCGCCGAGGGCCTTCTCGGCGTTCACCTTGAGGATGCCGCTCGAGCCGATGCCCGCGCCGCAGATGGTCACGATCTTCACGCCGGTGCCCCCAGGATCGTCCGGACCTCGTCCGCCGAGGACGCCGCTGCGAGGCGCCCGGTCACGGTGTCGTCGTTGAACGTGTTCGCGATCGCGCCGATCGACTCGAGGTGCGTGCCGACCTCCGCCACCGCCAGCCCCAGCACGACCGACACGGGGTCGTTGTGCGGGTGCCCGAACGACACCGGTCCGCGCAGGGTCACGACCGCCAGGCCGTCCCGCAGCACCGCGGGCCCCGGCCGGGCGTGCGCGAAGGCCAGCCCGGGCGAGATCACGATGTACGGGCCGTGCTCCTCGACGAGCTCGACCATGGCGTCCGTGTACGGCGGCGTCGCGGCCCCGGAGCGCACGAGTGCCGCACCGACGAGCCCGAGCGCCTCACGCCACGAGGACGCGTCGGCCCCGAGCACGACCGCGTCGTCCGGCAGCGGCGGGAGGGACATCGGACTACGCCTCCTGGTGTCCGGCCGTGATGGTCGCGATGATCTCCTCGCGGTCCTCGAGCGGCAGGAACGAGCCGAGCGCGGCGTTGATCTGGAAGGCGGCGAGGTCGTCGAGGTCGTACCCGAAGGTGCCGGCGAGCAGGGCGAGCTCGCGGGAGAGCGACGTCCGGCTCATCAGGCGGTTGTCGGTGTTCACCGTGACGCGGAAGCCGAGCTGGTACAGCACGTCGAACGGGTGGTCGGCGAGGTCGTCGCCCCACGCCGCGATCGCACCGGTCTGCAGGTTCGAGGACGGCGCGACCTCGAGCGGGATCTCCCGGTCGCGCACCCACGAGGCGACCTCGCCGAGGGCGGCGAGGGTCGACCCGTCACCGGCGTCGGACAGCGTGACGTCCTCGAAGATCCGCACGCCGTGGCCGAGGCGGAGCGCCCGGCCGTCGACGAGTGCCGAGCGGATCGAGGCCAGGCCGTCGGCCTCGCCGGCGTGCACGGTTGTCGGGAAGAGCTCGGACGCCAGGTAGTCGAAGGCGGCACGGTGGTTGGCGGGCGGGAAGCCGGCCTCGGCCCCCGCGATGTCGAAGCCGACGACGCCGCGGTCGCGGTGCCGGACGGCGAGCTCGGCGATCTCGAGGGACCGGTCGGCGTGCCGCATCGCGGTGACGAGCTGCCCGACGCGGATCGAGCCGCCGGCCGCGTCGACGGCCTCGGCGATGCCGGCCTGCACGGCCTCCACCGTCTCGTCGAGGGTCAGTCCACCGCGCAGGTGCTGCTCGGGCGCCCAGCGGATCTCGCCGTAGACGACGCCGTCGGCGACGAGGTCCTCGACGAACTCCTTCGCGACGCGGTGCAGCTGCGGGGCCGTCTGCATCACCGAGGTGGTGACGTCGAAGGTCTTCAGGTACTCGACGAGCGAACCCGAGTCCGCCTGGTCGGCGAACCACTGCCCGAGTGCCTCGGGGGCGGTGGTCGGCAGGTCGATGCCGGCCTCTGCGGCGAGCTCGACGATCGTCGCGGGCCGGAGGCCGCCGTCGAGGTGGTCGTGCAGCGAGACCTTCGGCAGGTCGTCGATGACCGCTCCGGCGTCGGGCAGGCGGTGGGTCGGGGCGTCGGCGCTCATGCGGTCCAGGCTATCGGTGGTCACCGACTCCGTGCAGGTACCTGTGGACAACAGCGGCCGACACGCACTGGAGGCTTCCCACAGCGGTGCGGGAAGCCTCCGGACGCGGTCAGGACGCGATGCGCTCGCGCACGATCGGCCCACGGGGCTCGGCCGACGTCCCGATCGCCCACGCACCCTCGAGCGATGCGAGCGCGCGGTCGAAGCGGTCGGCCTCGTCGGTGTGGAGCGTCCACAGCGGCTGCCCGGCGGTGACGGTGTCGCCCGGCTTGACGTGCAGCTCGATGCCCGCCCCCGCCTGCACGGGGTCCTGCGCCCGGGCCCGACCGGCGCCCAGTCGCCACGCGGCGATGCCGAACGGCAGGGCGTCCTGCTGCACGAGCACCCCGGACTCCGTCGCGGTGACGACGTGCTGCTCGCGGGCGACCGGGAGCGCGGCGGACGCGTCGCCGCCCTGCGCCTCGATCATCCGCCGCCAGGTGTCCATCGCACGGCCGTCGGCGAGTGCGGCCGCCGGGTCGGCGTCCGGCAGCCCGGCGAGCGTGAGCATCTCGGTGGCCAGCGCGACCGTCAGCTCGACGACGTCGGCCGGACCACCGCCTTCGAGGACCGCGACCGACTCGCGCACCTCGAGCGCGTTGCCGATCGTCAGCCCGAGCGGGACCTCCATGTCGGTCAGCAGCGCCGAGGTCGCGACCCCGGCGTCGTTCCCGAGGTCGACCATCGTCCGCGCGAGCTCCCGCGATGCCTCGTACGTCGGCATGAACGCGCCGGAGCCGAACTTCACGTCGAGCACGAGCGCGCCCGTGCCCTCGGCGATCTTCTTCGACATGATGCTCGACGCGATGAGCGGGATGCACTCGACGGTGCCGGTGGTGTCGCGGAGCGCGTAGAGCTTCTTGTCCGCGGGTGCCAGGCCGGAGCCGGCCGCGCAGATGACCGCGCCGACGTCGCGGAGCACGTCCATCATGCGGTCGTTCGAGATCGCCGCCTGCCAGCCGGGGACCGACTCGAGCTTGTCGAGCGTGCCGCCCGTGTGCCCGAGCCCGCGCCCGGAGAGCTGCGGCACCGCGACGCCGAACGACGCCACGAGGGGCGCCAGCGGCAGCGTGATCTTGTCGCCGACGCCGCCGGTGGAGTGCTTGTCCACGGTCGTCTTGCCGAGCGAGCCGAACGACATCCGCTCCCCCGACGCGATCATCGCCAGCGTGAGGTCCTTGATCTCCCGGCGCTCCATGCCGTTGAGGAAGATCGCCATCGCGAGGGCCGCCATCTGCGGGTCCTCGACGTAGCCGCGCGTGTAGGCGTCGACCAGCCAGTCGATCTCGGGCGTGCTCAGCGCGTCGCCGGAACGCTTCGTGCGGATGAGGTCGACGGTGTCGAACGGCTCGACGGCCATGTCAGTGCTCCTGCTGGTAGGTGGCGAGGGTGCGCGGCCCGAACGCGTCGGGCAGGACCTCGTCGATGGTGCGGATGCCCGAGACCGTCTCGAGCAGCATGCCCTCGGTCGAGTGCTCGAAGAGGAGCTGTCGGCAGCGTCCGCACGGCATGAGCGTCGCGCCGTCGCCGTCCACGCACGTGAACGCGACGAGCCTGCCGCCGCCGGTCATGTGCAGCTGCGAGACGAGCGAGCACTCGGCGCACAGGGTGACGCCGTAGGACGCGTTTTCGATGTTGCAGCCGGAGACGATCCGACCGTCGTCGGTGAGCGCCGCGGCGCCCACCGGGAACGACGAGTACGGCGCGTACGCCCGCCGCATCGCGGCGGTCGCGGCCTCCCGCAGGGCGGTCCAGTCGACGTCGACGCTCGCGTCGACGTCGACCTCGGTGTCGGCCTGGAGGGTCGTGGCCGGGTCCGTCCAGACCGGCTCGCCGGTCGCGCGGTCGGTGGTGACCCCCTGGTCACCCGTGTGGTCCGTGTCGGTCATGTGCCGTGCCTCCCGTCCGTCAGCTCTTGATGTACGGCTTGCCGGTGGCAGCCGGTCCCCGCGACTGTCCGACCAGGCCGGCGACCGCGAAGATCGTCACCACGTAGGGCAGCATGAGCAGGAACTCGCTCGGCACGGGCGAGTCGATCGCACCGAGGATGTTCTGCAGGTTCGACGCGAAGCCGAACAGCAGTGCCGCGAGCGTCGCACGGATCGGGTCCCACCGACCGAAGATCACGGCGGCGAGGGCGATGTAGCCCGCCCCCGCGGTCATGTCCTTCGTGAACGGTCCGACCGCGTCGAGCGTGAAGTACGCACCGCCCAGACCGGCGATCGCGCCGGCGAGCGAGACGTTCCAGAAGCGCGTGCGGGCGACGTTGATGCCGACCGTGTCCGCCGCCTGCGGGTGCTCGCCGACCGCGCGGAGGCGGAGGCCCCAACGGGTCTTGAACAGCGCGAAGGTGACGACCGCGACCGCGACGTAGGCCAGGTAGACCACGACGGTCTGCTCGAAGAAGACCGGGCCGATGACCGGGATCTGGTGCAGCAGCGGGATCTCGATCTTCGGGAAGCGGATGCCGATGTTCAGCGTCTGCTCGTTCGGCGACAGCACCTGCGAGTACAGGAAGCCGGTGAGGCCGGAGATGAACGCGTTGATGACGACACCGACGATCACCTGGTCGACCAGGTACTTGATGCTGAACGCCGCGAGGACGAACGACACCAGGACACCGGCGACGAGCGCACCGACGAGGCCGACCCACGCGGAGCCGGTGAGCGAGGCGATCATCGCCGACGTGAAGGCGCCGGCGAGGAACTGGCCCTCGATGGCGATGTTCACGACGCCGACCCGCTCGGAGATGACGCCGCCGAGGGCACCGAACACGAGCGGGACGCTCAGGCCGAGCGCACCGACGAGCAGGCCGGGCACGGGGATGGTGTCCCCCGCCGCCGACCACGTCAGGAAGCCGATGACGAAGAGGACCGCGAAGACCGCGGTGACCCAGAGCGGGACCCGGCGCGAGCCGCGGACCTCGACGACGGCGTACACCGTGACGAGGGCGAGCAGGACGATGACGACGATGCCCGTGCCGGTCGCCGGCAGGAGCACGTTCGGCAGCGCGAAGAAGTCGCCGCCGTTCGCGAGCCGGAACGTGGTGTCGCCGGAGCGGTGCAGGACGCCGAAGAACAGCACGGCCAGGACCGTGAAGACGGCGAAGCCGATCGGCGCCTTCCAGCTGCGGGTGGTCTCGACCGGACGGTCGGAGAGCGCGGGTGCGGATGCCGCGGTGGGGCTGATGGTGCTCATGCGGCGACCGCCTTCCGGGGGTTCTTCGCGCCACGGGCGCGGCGTCGGGCGCCCGGCTGCGGGATCCGGAAGATCGCGCGGACGAGGGGCGGAGCGGCGATGAAGAGGACGATGAGGGCCTGGATGACGCCGACGATGTCGATCGGGATGTCGTTCGCGGCCTGCATGGCGTAGCCGCCGTTCTTCAGGACACCGAACAGGATCGCCGCCCAGAAGACGCCCCACGGCTTGGAGCGGCCGAGCAGCGCGACCGTGATGGCGTCGAAGCCGATGCCGGCGTCGATGCCCGAGGTGAAGCCGGACGTGACGGCCCCCTGCACCTGGTAGGCGCCGGCGATGCCGACGAGCGCGCCGGAGATGACCATCACCCAGATCGTCAGGGCGGGCACGCTCATGCCGGCGACGCGGGCCGCACGCGGGTTCTCACCGATCGTGCGGAAGCGGAAGCCGAGCGACGACTTGTTGACGAGCCACCACACGACGACGACCGCGAGGAGGGCGACGACGAAGCCGAGGTCGATCCCGAAGCGCGGCCCGAACAGCGCCGGGAAGACGGCGCTCTCCTTCGTCGCGGGCGAGATCGGGTTCGAGCTGCCCGGTGCCTGCAGCAGCCCCGGGGTGCGGAGCAGGTAGCTCACCAGGTACAGCGCGACGTAGTTGAGCATGATCGTCAGGACGACCTCGTTGGCACCGGTGCGGGCCTTGAGGAGCCCGACGATGCCGCCCCAGATCGCGCCGCCGACGATGCCCGCGGCGACGGTGAGGGGGATGTGGACCACGGCGGGACCGTCGAACGAGAACCCGACCCAGCCGGCCGCCGCGGCGCCGACGAGGATCTGGCCCTGGCCGCCGATGTTGAACAGGCCGGCGCGGAACGACAGCGCGATGCCGAGACCGGCCGCGATCAGCGGTACGGCGTAGTCGACCGAGCGCGTGATCGGGGCGATCGCCTGCGCGAACGAGGCCGCACCGAAGTTGACGACCGATCCCTGGAACAGCGAGGAGTAGGCGCCGCCCACGGCCGTGCCGACCGCCCGGAAGGTGTCGGCGGGACGGGCGAAGAAGTAGCCGGCCGCGGCGCGGACGTTCTCGTCGGTGACGGCGATGAGGATGCCGCAGGCGACGAGCGCGAGCACGACGGCGAGGACCGTGACGAGCACGGACCCGTTGACGATGCTCTGCAGCGCGGTGCTCCAGCGGTCACCGCCGCCGGCGCGGCGCTCGGTGTCCTCCGCCGAGTCCGTCATGAGGTGCGGGGTGCCCTCGACGTCCTGCAGGCGGTCGTCGGTGGACGCCTCGGCCGGGGTCGCCGGCCGTGCGTCGTCTGGCGTGGGGGTGCTCACGCTGCCAGCTCCGTTCCTTCGGGGATCTCCCCGGCCATCATCAGGCCGAGGACGTCGCGCGGGGTGTCCGCGGGGACGATGCCGACGATGCCGCCGCGGTACATGACCGCGATCCGGTCGGCGAGCGCCACGACCTCGTCGAGCTCCGTGGAGACGACGATGACCGGGACGCCGGTGTCGCGGGTGGCGACGATGCGCTTGTGCACGAACTCGATCGACCCGACGTCGATGCCGCGCGTCGGCTGCGCCGCGACGAACAGCCGCAGCTCGCGGCTGAGCTCGCGGGCGAGGACGATCTTCTGCTGGTTGCCGCCGGACAGCCGGCCCGCCGCGGTGGTGCGGGACGGCGTGCGGATGTCGAACTCGGCGATCTTCTCGTCGGCGAACGCGTCGCGCTCGGCGGCCCGGATGGTGCCGGCTCGGACGAACTCGTCGTGGTCGGCGCGGTCGAGCATGAGGTTCTCGGCGATGGTGAACTCGCCGACCAGGCCGTCCTCCTTGCGGTCCTCGGGCACGAAGCCGACGCCGGCGTCGAGTACCTGCTTGACGGTGCGACCGGTGAGCTCCCGGCCGTCGAGCGTGATCCGCCCGGCGTGCACGGGCTCGAGCCCGATGATCGCCTCGGTGAGCTCGGTCTGGCCGTTGCCCTGCACCCCGGCGATGGCGAGGATCTCGCCGCGTCGTACGGAGAACGAGACGTCGTCCACGAGCACGACGCCCGAGGCGTCGGTCACGGTGACGCCGTCGACCACGAGGGCGTCCTCGCCCCCGGACGCCGGCGCCTTGTCGACGACGAGCGAGACCGCACGCCCGACCATGAGCGCGGCGAGCTCGTTGTTCGTGGCGGTCGGGGACGCCTCGCCCACGACCTTGCCGAGCCGGATGACGGTGATGCGGTCGGCGACCTCGCGCACCTCGCGGAGCTTGTGCGTGATGAAGACGATGGCGGTGCCGGCCGCACGGAGCTGGCGCATGATGCCCATCAGCTCGTCGGTCTCCTGCGGCGTGAGGACGGCGGTCGGCTCGTCGAAGACGAGCACCTTCGCGTCCCGCGAGAGCGCCTTGATGATCTCGACGCGCTGCTGCACGCCGACCGGCAGGTCCTCGACCCGGGCGTCGGGGTCGACGTCGAACCCGAAGCGGTCGCTGATGTCGCGGACGCGCTGCCGGGCGCCCGCCAGGTCGAGCCGACCGCCGAACGTGGTCTGCTCCTGGCCGAGCATGACGTTCTCGGCGACGGTGAACACCGGCACGAGCATGAAGTGCTGGTGGACCATGCCGATGCCCGAGCGCATGGCGTCGCCGGGACCGTCGAAGTCCTGCACGACGTCGTCGAGCAGGATCTCGCCCTCGTCCGCCTGGTACAGGCCGTAGAGCACGTTCATCAGGGTGGACTTGCCCGCACCGTTCTCACCGAGGAGACAGTGCACCTCACCGGGTTCGACGGTGAGGGAGATGTGGTCGTTGGCGACGAGCGGGCCGAACCGCTTCGTGATGCCGCGGAGTTCGAGCTTCATGGTGTCTACTGCGTTCCTGTTGGTCAGCACGCCACCCGTGGGCGGACGCGCGGAAACGCGGGCGGAGGATCGATCCCCCGCCCGCGTTCACCCGACTACTTGTTCGACTGGGTCTCGACCTTGATCGAGCCGTCGATGATGCCCGACTTGATCGTGTCGAGCTCGTCCTGCAGACCGGAGTCGACCTTCGACTCGTAGTCGTGGAACGGCGCGATGCCGACGCCGTCGTTCTTCAGGGTGCCGACGTACGGCTCCTTCGAGAACTTGTCGTCCGCCGCCTGCTCGACGACGTCCTTGACGGCCGGGCGCATGCCCTTCATCACCGAGGTGAAGGCGATGTCCTTGTAGCGGGGATCGGCCTCGTAGAGGTCGCTGTCCGCGCCGATGAGGACGGAGCCGTTGTTCGCGTCCTTGATCGCCTCGGCAGCCGACTGGTAGATCGGGCCACCGACCGGCAGGATCACGTCGGCGTCCTGGTCGAGGAGCGTCTGCGCAACGGACTTGGCCTGCGTGCCCGCCTCGAAGCCACCGGTGAAGGAGCCCTTGCCGGTCTCGACGTTCCAGCCGACGACCTTGACGTCCTTCTTCTTCTGCTCGTTGTAGTAGGCGACGCCGTCCGCGAAGCCGTCCATGAAGATGGTGACGGTCGGGATCTGCATGCCGCCGAAGGTGCCGACGACGCCGGTCTTCGAGTACGACGCGGCCGCGTAGCCGGCGAGGAACGCCGCCTGCGAGGTGTCGAAGGTGATCGGCTTGACGTTCTTGGCGTCGATCGAGTTGTCGTCGATGATCGCGAACTCGGTGTCCGGGTTCGCCGCGGCCTGCTTCTTCGTGGCGTCGGCGAGGTTGAAGCCGACCGTGATGATCAGGTTGCAGTTCTGGTTGACGAGCTGCTCGATGTTCGAGTCGTAGACCGTGGCGTCCTTCGACTCGGCCTTGTTCGAGTCGGCGCCGAGCTCCTTCGCCGCGTCGACCATGCCCTCGTAGCCGAGCTGGTTGAACGACTTGTCGTCGAAGCCGCCGGCGTCGGAGACCATGCAGGGGCGGAAGTCGGTCTTCTTCGCCGAGGCGGTGTCGGACGGGGCTGCCGAGCAGCCGGCCAGGACGGCCATGGTGCCGACGAGCGCGAGGCCGCTGAGCACGACCTGACGGGTACGAGATGTCACGGGTTGGTTCCTCCGGGGGGCGGTGCCCGGACCACGTGCTGTTCCGGGCGATCGTGGCGACAGTACACGACCGTCGAGCCGGTACAGAACGCCCCTGGAGGACTCCTGGGATCAGTTACGGGATCGCGACCCCGTCGAAACGCGCCCGTAACGCGGCGTCACTCCCGCGCCCCCACTCCGGGGGGTCCGGAGGCATTTCGTGGTGGAGCGCTACAGCACGTCGCCTCGACCGCTGATCTTCAGTGCGTCCACCACACCCTTGACCCGCTGCGCGTTCGCACTCGTCGTGACGAGCAGGGCGTCCGGGGTGTCGACGACGACGATGTCCTCGACCCCGATGAGCGAGATGAGCCGCTGGCTGTGGGCCACGACGATGCCGCTCGACGAGTCCGCGAGGATGCGTGCGCCGTCGCCGAGCACGGCGAGGTTGTTCGCCCGACCGCCGGACTGCAGCTTCGCGAGCGACGCGAAGTCGCCCACGTCGTCCCAGTCGAAGTCGCCGGGCACGACCGCCATGCGTCCGGCGGCCGCGGCCGGCTCGGCGACGGTGTAGTCGATCGCGATCTTCTCGAGCCCGGGCCAGACGGCGTCGACGACGGCCCCGCGGGACGAGGTGTCCCACGCAGCCGCGAGCTCCTCGATGCCCGCGAGCAGCTCGGGCTTCGTCCGGCCGATCTCGGCCAGCAGCACGTCGGCGCGGGCGATGAACATGCCGGCGTTCCAGAGGTAGTTGCCCTCCTCCAGGTACGCGGTGGCGGTCTCCAGGTCGGGCTTCTCGACGAACGACCGCACGGCGTGCACGGTCGCGGCGCCCTCGACCTCGAGCGCGACGCCGTCGGCGTGGATGTAGCCGAACCCGATCGCCGGCTCCGTCGGCGTGATGCCGATGGTGGCGATGTACCCGGCCCGGGCGGCGGCCACTGCTTCGCGCACGGAGCGGCGGAAGCCGCGGGCGTCCCCGATGACGTGGTCCGCCGCGAAGGACCCGATGACGACGTCGGGCTCCCGTCGGCGCAGGATCGCCGCCGCCAGGCCGATGGCCGCGGTGGAGTCCTTCGGCTCGCTCTCGAGCACCACGTTGTGGTCCGCGACGCCCGGCAGCTGCGCCTCGACCGCTGCGCGGTGCGCCCGGCCGGTGACGACCATGATCCGCTGGTCGCCGGCGAGCGGGGCGAGCCGGTCCCAGGTCTGCCGGAGGAGCGAGGCCCCGGAGCCGGTCAGGTCGTGCAGGAACTTGGGCGCGTCGGCGCGGGAGAGCGGCCACAGCCGGGAGCCGATGCCGCCGGCCGGGATGATCGCGTAGAAGTCCTCGAGTGCGTCTGCCACCCGCTCACCGTACCGGTGCGGCCGTCGGCCACCTGGACGTCCCCCGCACGTTCCCCGCACGCGTGGTGCGGGAGTCCGCAGACCGGCCGGACGCGACCCGGCCCGACGCGACCCCGGCCGACCCGACCCCGGCCCGACGGGACCCGTCGCTGACCGCACCCCGCGCGCCGGGCCCGCGCCGCGCCTCCCGGCCGCACCCGCCGTGTTCACCGCCTGCGCGCCGCGCGTTCACCCGCACCGCCCCGACCGGTCACGACGGCCGCGGACCATGGGCAGCACCATGAGCGCACGCAGCGTGGAGCGCGGCACGTCCCAGCGGACCGTCGCCGTCGTGACCGAGAGCTTCCTGCCCACCCTCAACGGCGTGACCACCAGTGTCCTGGCGGTCCTCGACCACCTGGAGCGCCGCGGCCACCGCGCGGTCGTCATCGCGCCGGACACCCCCGGCCTCGCACAGTTCCGCTCGAGGACCCGGGTCGAGCGGTACCGCTCCTTCGACGTCCACCGGGTGCCGGCGGTCGCGTACCGGCAGTTCCCGGTCGCCCTCCCCCACCCCGTGCTCGACACGATCCTGGCCGCCTCCGGCGCCGACGTGCTGCACGCGGCCAGCCCCTTCCTGCTGGGCGGACGCGCGATCACGGCAGCCGGGAGGCTCGGCATCCCCTCCGTCGCCGTCTTCCAGACCGACGTGGCCGGGTTCGCCCGCCGCAACGGCCTGACCGCGACCGTCCCGCTGGTCAGGAGGATCCTCGGTCGCATCCACGCCGGGGCGTCGCTGACGCTCGCCCCGTCCAGCGCGACCGCGGCGATGCTCGCCGAGGACGGCGTGCCCCGCGTCGCCCGCTGGGGCCGCGGTGTCGACACCGACCTGTTCCACCCGGACCGACGTCGCTCGGCGGCGGTGCGCGCGGCCCGTCGCCGGATCGCGCCCGGCGGCGAGACGATCGTCGGCTACGTCGGTCGGCTCGCACCCGAGAAGGAGGTCGAACGGCTCGCGGAGCTCGGCGGGATCCCCGGCGTCCGGATCGTGGTCGCCGGCGGCGGTCCGGCGCGGGCCTCCCTCGAGCGGCGGCTGCGCCACCTCGACGTCACCTTCACCGGCCCGTTGCGCGGGGAGGCCCTCGCCGACGCCTACGCGATGCTCGACGTCTTCGTGCACACAGGGCCCGCGGAGACGTTCGGACAGACCCTGCAGGAGGCGCACGCCAGCGGCCTGCCCGTGGTCGCCCCCGCAGCCGGCGGCCCGATCGACCTCGTCGCGCCCGGTCTCGACGGCGAGCTGTACGACCCGGACGCCCCGCAGGCCCTCCGCCGGGCCGTCCTCGGACTCCTCGGCGACCCGGACGCCGCCGCGCGCATGGGTTCCGCCGGACGGCTCCGGGTCGAGGGCACGACCTGGGAGGCCGTCGGCGACGAGCTCCTCGCACACCACGACACCGCCCGCACGATCGGCGCCGTGCCCACGGCGACGCGCGCGGTCCGTGCCGGGTGGGACGAGAGTGTCAGCGCACGCGCATAGGATGGGACGTGTTCCACACGAACACGAACGGCAAGGGCTCGCCGATCGGCGAGCCCGTCCTATGGGAGGGCCGAGCTCATGGCCGAGCAGACCGCAGGCGGGACGACGTTGGTCGAACCCAAGGTGACGATCGAGGCGCCCCGCGCCTCTCGGAAGCTGGAGGGGACGCTGTACCGCGGCTCCACGGGGATGTGGTCGTGGGTGCTGCACCGCATCACCGGTGTCGCGATCTACTTCTTCCTGCTCGTGCACATCCTCGACACCGCGCTCGTACGGCTGTCGCCCGAGGCGTACAACGCCGTGATCGGCACGTACAAGACGCCGATCATGAACCTCGGTGAGATCGCCCTCGTCATGGCGATCGTGTTCCACGCGCTCAACGGCCTGCGCATCATCCTGGTCGACTTCTGGTCGAAGGGCCCGCGGTACCAGCGCGCCATGTTCTGGATCGTCATGGTCGTGTGGGCCGTCCTCATCGCGGGCTTCCTCCCGCGCCAGCTCATGAACCTCGTCGCGGACTTCCAGTAGGCGAAGGGACGGAACCAGCCATGACCACACAGACCGTCGAGCCCCCGCGCTCCGCCGCCGCTGCCCGCCGCACCACCAACTGGGAGAAGTGGGGGTGGATCTACATGCGCGCCTCGGGCGTCCTGCTCGTCGTGCTCATCTTCGGCCACCTCTTCGTCAACATGGTCGCCGGCGAGGGCGTCAAGCAGATCGACTTCGCCTTCGTCGCCGGCAAGTGGGCCAACCCGTTCTGGCAGGTCTGGGACTCGCTGATGCTCGTCCTCGCCCTGGTGCACGGCTCCAACGGCATGCGGACGATCATCAACGACTACGTCGCGAAGCCCGCCGTCCGGAAGACCCTGCTGCTCGCGGTGCTCATCGCCTGCGTCGCGCTCGTCGTGCTGGGCCTGCTCGTCTGCTGGACCTTCGACCCGTGCCCCGCCGGCGCGGCCGCCGCGGACCTGCCGTCGTTCTGCCCCGCGCAGTAGCGCCCGCGCTGCAGCGAACGCACCAGCCGCCACGACCTCCGAGCACGCCGCGCACACCCCTGCCAGCGCGCTGACCCACCCTGAAAGGCCCCAGTGACCGAGACCACCGTCCACCACCACCAGCACGACATCGTCATCATCGGCGCAGGCGGCGCCGGCATGCGAGCCGCCATCGAGGCCGGCCCGAAGGCGAAGACGGCCGTCATCTCGAAGCTGTACCCGACGCGGTCGCACACGGGCGCGGCGCAGGGCGGCATGGCCGCCGCCCTCGCGAACGTCGAGGAGGACTCGTGGGAGTGGCACACCTTCGACACGATCAAGGGCGGTGACTACCTGGTCGACCAGGACGCCGCCGAGATCCTGGCGAAGGAGGCGATCGACGCCGTCATCGACCTCGAGAACATGGGGCTGCCGTTCAACCGCACGCCCGAGGGCAAGATCGACCAGCGGCGCTTCGGCGGGCACACCCGCGACCACGGCAAGGCCCCGGTGCGACGGGCCTGCTACGCGGCGGACCGCACGGGCCACATGATCCTGCAGACGCTGTTCCAGAACTGCGTGAAGCTCGGCGTCGAGTTCCACAACGAGTTCTACGCGCTCGACCTCGTCATGGTGGACGTCGTGGGCGAGGACGGCGTCACGCGCCAGCAGCCGGCCGGCGTCGTCGCGTTCGAGCTCGCGACCGGCGAGCTGCACGTGTTCCACGCCAAGGCCGTGATCTTCGCGACCGGCGGCTTCGGCAAGATGTACAAGACCACCTCGAACGCGCACACCCTGACCGGCGACGGCGTCGGCATCGTGTGGCGGAAGCGCCTGCCGCTCGAGGACATGGAGTTCTTCCAGTTCCACCCGACCGGCCTGGCCGGCCTCGGCATCCTGCTCACCGAGGGTGCCCGCGGTGAGGGCGCCATCCTCCGCAACGCCTCGGGCGAGCGCTTCATGGAGCGGTACGCCCCGACGATCAAGGACCTCGCACCGCGTGACATCGTCGCGCGCTGCATGGTGCAGGAGGTCGCCGAGGGTCGCGGCGCCGGACCGAACAAGGACTACGTCCTGCTCGACTGCACGCACCTGGGCGCCGAGGTCCTCGAGACCAAGCTCCCCGACATCACCGAGTTCGCCCGCACGTACCTGGGCGTCGACCCCGTCGTCGAGCCGGTCCCCGTCATGCCGACCGCGCACTACGCGATGGGCGGCATCCCGACGAACACCAAGGCCGAGGTGCTGTACGACAACACCACGGTCGTGCCCGGCCTCTACGCCGCCGGTGAGTGCGCCTGCGTGTCCGTCCACGGCTCGAACCGCCTCGGCACGAACTCGCTGCTCGACATCAACGTGTTCGGCAAGCGCTCCGGCAACAACGCCGCCGAGTGGGTGCAGACCGCCGAGTTCCTGCCCCTGCCCGAGGACCCGGCCGCCGGCGTTCGCGGCATGCTCGACCAGCTCCGCGCCTCGACCGGCACCGAGCGGATCGCGGTGCTCCGCAAGGAGCTGCAGGACGAGATGGACAAGAACGCCCAGGTGTTCCGCACCGACGAGTCCCTCGCGAAGATGACCGAGACGATCCACCAGCTGCGCGAGCGCTACCTGAACATCTCCGTGCAGGACAAGGGCAAGCGCTTCAACACGGACCTGCTCGAGGCGGTCGAGCTGGGCTTCCTGCTCGACCTGGCCGAGGTCGTCGTGTTCTCGGCGCGGAACCGCAAGGAGAGCCGCGGCGGCCACATGCGTGACGACTACCCGAAGCGCGACGACGAGAACTACATGCAGCACACCATGGCGTACCTGACGGGTGACCCGCACTCGTCGCTCGCCGACGACCACATCACGCTGGACTGGAAGCCCGTCGTGGTGACCCGGTACCAGCCGATGGAGAGGAAGTACTGATGACCGACACCCTGGTCTCCGACAGCCCGCGCACCGACACCGTGCAGAGCGCCCCTCCCGGTTCGTTCCCGGTCACGATCATCGTCCGCCGGTTCGACCCGGACGTCGACGACGAGCCGCGCTGGCAGGACTTCGACGTCATGATGCTCCCGACGGACCGCATCCTCGACGCGCTGCACCAGATCAAGTGGGAGCAGGACGGGTCGCTGACGTTCCGGCGCTCGTGCGCGCACGGCGTGTGCGGCTCGGACGCGATGCGCATCAACGGCCGCAACCGGCTCGCGTGCAAGACCCTGATCAAGGACCTCGACGTGTCGAAGCCGATCTACGTCGAGGCGATCAAGGGCCTGCCGCTCGAGAAGGACCTCGTCGTCGACATGGAGCCGTTCTTCCAGTCCTACCGCGAGGTCCAGCCGTTCCTGCAGGCGTCGAGCAAGCCGGAGAAGGGCAAGGAGCGCGTGCAGTCCGTCGCCGACCGCGCCCGCTTCGACGACACCACGAAGTGCATCCTCTGCGCCGCGTGCACCTCGTCGTGCCCGGTGTTCTGGACGGACGGGCAGTACTTCGGCCCGGCCGCGATCGTGAACGCGCACCGCTTCATCTTCGACTCCCGCGACGACTCCGCGAACGTGCGCCTCGACATCCTCAACGACAAGGAGGGCGTGTGGCGCTGCCGCACGACCTTCAACTGCACTGACGCGTGCCCGCGCGGCATCCAGGTGACGAAGGCGATCTCCGAGGTCAAGCAGGCAATCATGCGCGGCGGCGTGTGAGGCCTCCTCGCACCGCCTTCGCGGCGGCGTCTCGGCGAACGGCATGCAACCGGCCGGTAGGCTCGCGCGCATGACGTTCGCGGAGACCCGCCCCATCCTGGACCAGCTCGGCTACACGATCCGCTACGTGCAGCTCCCCGGCGAGACGCTCACCGAGCCGCCGGTCGAGGGGGCGCTCCGCGTCGTCCCCGCCGAGGAGCACGGTGACTTCGCGCTCGAGGTCGTCGACTACGGCACGGCCCGTCGTCTCGCCACGGCGCGCGGCGAGGCCGACGCGGTGGAGATGCTCCGCCGGTTCCTCAACCGGGCGTTCCCGGCTCCGCGGGACATCCCCCGGCACGAGCTCGACGGGTTCCGCGACCGTGCGGCGACCACGTACCCGCAGCTCGCGCAGCAGGTGGCGCAGGCCGGTCCGCAGGGGCTCACCATCCAGGTGCCGGCGGGTGTGCCCGTCGACCGCGTCGGCGGTCCGGACGGCTACCTCCTCCACCCGCTCGACACCCCGCTCCCCCAGCGGTCGCTGCCGCCGCACGTCGCGGCAGCGCCCGAGGTGCACCGCTACCTGGTGGAGCGGCCGTTCATGGTCACGGTCACGTTCGTCCAGCCCTGGTTCGACCAGCCGGGAGGCGCGCTCCGCTTCCAGACGGCCGACCGGTCCGTCACGGTGCGCGATCTCGTCGTGGACGGCTCCCTGGTCCGCCTCCGGGTGGTCTGAACGCCGCTCGACCCGCGACACGACGAAGCGGCCCACCCCTCTCGGGGCGGGCCGCTTCGTCGTGTCGCGGTCGGTCAGGCCGGCGGGCGGGGTGCGTCCGGCTGGTCGTACTGCGCCCCGGCGGGGCTCGGCTCGAGGCACCCGAACACGATGCCGGCGACCCCTGCCGCGAAGGAGATCAGCCAGAACGGCCCGGCGAGACCGGCGTCGTGCACGCGGCGCCACCCGAGGGCGAGGGACGGGATGAAGGTCGCGAGTCCCCACAGGCCGAGCAGTCCGAGGAACAGGAACGCGACGCCGGGGAACCCACCGGTCGAGGTCGTGGTCCCGTACTCGTCCGTCGTGGTGGCGTCGGACACCCAGACGATCAGCGAGGCGACGTACGCACCGAGCAGGACCACCACGACGATGGCGTTCGCCAGGTACCACCACCAGAACTCACTGCGGCTCGCGCGGCCGTCGAAGCGGGCGTACTTCTTCCAGAACCGGGTGAACGCGTCGAGGAATCCCGCTCCGTACCACGGCGCCCAGAGCGGCGGGGCTCCGCTCTCGTCCCGCGGGATCGGGAGCTGCTGCTGGTACTGCGGGTACGGCTGCGGGTAGGGCTGGCCGGACGGCTGCTGCTGGCCGGACTGCTGCGGCTGCTGGTACGGGTTCCGGTCGTGCTGCTCGCCGTTCGTCACCGCGATCCCTCCGGTCGGTCGAACCGGGCGCCCGCGGGCTTGGAGTCGAGCAGGTAGAGGACGAGGAGCGCGATGCCGCCGAAGAACGGGACCAGGCCGAGGAAGAAGAACGGACCCGCCAGGTTCGCGTCGTGCAGTCGTCGCCACGCCAGCGCGAGCGAGGGCAGCACGATCGCGAGGATCCACAGGGTCCCCACGTACCCCATGATCAGGTAGAGCGCGGACGGCTCGGTGACGACCGTCTCGACGCCGGACGGCGTCGTGTACGTCTCACGGCCGGACTGGGCGAAGCCGACGCCCCAGACCACTCCCAGCACGATCGAGATCCCGACGTTCCAGAGGTACACCCACCAGAACTCGCTCCGGCTCGCACGCCCGTCGAAGCGGACGTACTTCCTCCAGTAGCGCGCGTACGCCTGGACGAAGCCGATGCCGTACCAGGGCGCCCAGAGCGGAGGGCGCCCGTCCGACCCCACCGGCGCGGAGCGCTCGAACAGCGCCGCGTCCTGCGGTCGGTACTGCGGCGGCTGCTGGTACTGCGGCTGCTGGTACTGCGGCTGCTGGTACTGCGGCTGCTGGTACTGCGGTGCCGACGGTGGCTCGGTCGGTCCCGGTCGGTCGGACGGTCGTTGGTCGCTCACGTGATCCCCCTCGTGGTGTTCGGTCGTGCGACGTACCCGTCGAGTCAACCAGAACCGAGCACCCTCACGGGATCAGTGCGAGCTTCCCGCCCGGGTGCTGCGACTCGAGCACCTCGGCGGCGTCCTTCGCGTCGGCGAGCGGGAACGTGCGCGCGACGGGCACCTCGAGCTGGCCCGACGCGGCGAGGTCGATCAACCGCTGCCGGACCGAGTCCCGGAAGGCCTGGCTCTCCGGCTGCGAACCGCCCACGGCCGCGAACCCGTCCTGCTGCGCGCGGCCGAAGGCCGCGATCGTCACGATGCGGGACCGGTCCGCAACGAGTGCCAGCGAGACGTCGACGGCCTCGTCGGTCCCCACGCAGTCCAGGGCCACGTCGACACCGGAGGGTGCGAGGTCACGGATGCGCGCCTCCAGGCCGTCGCCGTACGCGACCCACTCGCCGCCGAAGCGGCGGACGGTGTCGGCGTTCCGCTCGGAGGCGGTGCCGATGACGCGCGTGCCGAGCGGACGGAGCAGCTGGAGGACGGCCACGCCCACCGCACCGGACGCACCGTGCACCAGGACGGTGTCGCGTCCCTCGGCGCGGGTGACGCGGATCATGTCGGCGGCGGTGGTGCCGGCGAGCAGCAGGTTCGCCGCCTGCGGGTGGTCGAGCGACGCGGGCTTGGCGAAGACGTCGGCGGCGGGGACGGTGATGCGCTCCGCCCAGCCGCCCTCGACGCGGAAGGCCAGGACCTCGTCGCCGACCGCTCCCCCACCCGACGCGATCTCGGTGTCGGGGCCGATCGCGCTGAGGACGCCGGAGACCTCGTACCCGACCGGGATCGGCAGGTCGGCCGGGTCGCCCTGGCGGGTGTGCTTCGTGTCGGCGGGGTTCATGCCGGCGGCGCGGACGTCGATCGTGACCTCGCCGGTGCCGGGGGCGGGCACCTCGGTGTCGACGTACTCGAGGACCTCGCTGCCGCCGAACTCGGGGGCGACCCAGTGCTTCGTCATGAGGGGGACGGTACGCCGCTATCCTGCTGGCGTGACGAGCCGCGATCGGGCCATGAGTCTCCAGTTCACGTTCCGGCACGACGGGGCGCTGCTCCTCGAGCTCATGCGGGACTGGTACGACGCCATCGACTCGACGGTCGTGCACGTCGACGACGAGGACCGGATCCGGGCAGTGCTCCGATGGTGGATCGCGTCTGCACCGCCGGTCGCGCAACGACGCGCATCGTTCCCCGCGTGGAAGAAGTTCGGATCCGGTCCGGCGTATGCCATCAGGGTCACGAAGGAACGCAGTGACGATGCGGTGCAGCTCGGCCAGGGCTCAGACGCCGCGTCGAGAGGCTTCGAGAAGTGCCTCGCACACGGGCCGGTGGACCCGACCTCGCCAGCGGCCGAGTCCTTCGTCGGTGCAGTCGCGCAGGGCGCGCCGCGGCTCTTCCGTACCGGCCAGCAGCGCGCCGAGAAGCGGCTGGCCGGCGGGATCTACGTGGAAGTCCTCCGCAGCTACCTCGAGGAGATGCAGCACTTCGTCGACGCCAGCGACCAGAACCACGCTTACCACGAGGTGCGGGCTGGCATCGGTTCGATCCTCGACGACGAGCGCTACCTGACGCTCTCGCCGCGGGGCGAGGTACGAGCGCTGTACGCGGCGCTGGTGGCGGAGCAGAGCAATCTGTACCAGTGGTACATGGATCTGGCGAAGGGCGGGAACCAGTGGTCCCGGGGCGCTCGCTGACCGAAGCTGCCCGTCGCCACACTCCGACGACAGGTTCTCCGTGGGCCGCTCAGATCAACGCTTCTCCTTACTCCGACGCCATTCGATGAGACTCACTGAAGCGTTCACCCGAGACACGAAGTCCTTCAAAGCCGACTCGTAGTCGGCGTGTTCGTGCACGGCTTCTTCCGACGCTCGTTCGTCGGTCGTCGAGACCACCCGACGCCCGTCAACCTCGTAGATGGATGACACATTCATGTCGTTGTGCGGGGCACGCAGCCAGTTGAAGCCGATTCCCGCGGACTCCGCCACGACCAAGTGTCGCGTTGCATCGATCTCGTCCGTGTGCCATGTCCTTCCTGGTCCAACTCGCGTGACAGGCCCAGTACTTCGAGCGTCTCTACCGGCAGGGGAAGCCTGATCTGGATCCCGCCGCCGGGACCGGCGAACCGGGCGGAGCCAGCAATCTCGCGCTGCAAGGTCGTCATGGCCGCAAGGTCATTCCTGGATCCTCCCCATCGGTCCCACTCTCGAAGGAGTTCAACAGTCTCGAGGAGGACCTGTCGTCCTCTCGAAAGGGTGCGCTTCCGACAGCAGAGCGGGTAGCGCGTCTCCGCTGAGCGGTGCCTTTCGCAGGCCGCACCGATCAGGAAGAACTCTGCACGATGTCGGCGGCAATGGCGTCGGCAAGCTCCCGGTCGATCACGTGCGAACCGCTGTTGCATGCGCGGGAGGCGCACGTACTTCTCCAAGGCCTCAGATTCATCGTCGAAGTACCGGATACCTTCCGCCGATCCGCGCTCCGACGTCACGTAGACCCTGAACTTGTTGTCGACCTCGTACACGACTACTCGATTCGGTGCCGCATGAGGGTCGGTGAACCACACGCCCGCACCAAGGCCCTCACGCGCGATCGGAGTTTCGCCTCAGCCCTGTTCACTGAATCCTCTCGATCAGTCCTAGCTCTCGAAGGAGTTCATTCGCTATCGACCGATCGAGGATCCCGAGTTTCTTGAGGTCGGTGACGATGGCGGAAGCAAGTGGATCGCTCTGCTTGAAGAATCGCAGGTGCAGTCCTCCGCCAGGACGCCCGAAAGACAGAACAATCTCACTAACGGTGACCCTTGCTTTCGTCCTCATCCCTTGAGCGCCAGGCTGCTCAGGATCAAGAAGCCGTCCTTCGGCACCCAGCTTGAGTGTCCTGAGCCGACCCCACCCACCGTCGCAGCGTGATCCGCCGCCTCGCCTCGCCTCGCCTCGCCTCGCGTCAGCGGACCACCCCGCTGGCGATCAACTCCTTGAGGTCGCGCAACAGCGTGATGAACATGTCGAGCGCTTCCGGCTCCTTCCCGTAATCTCGCGCTCCTACTTCCACCGCTCGTTCGTCCGTCGAGATGACTCGGAACCCGCCGCCCGTCTCGTAGATCGCGACGGCATCCGGCTCACCATTCGGTCGTCGGAACCAGATGGCACGCTCGAGACCCTCGCTCGCGATGATCTGCTTGGCTGAAGCCCGGTCCATGGTGTCCTCTCGTTGGCCTTCGCCGTTCTCAGAATTCTTCGATGAGTCCGAGCCGTCTCAGCAACTCGACCGTCATCGGCATCTCGACTTGGCGGCCGCCGCCGCGCGCACCGAAGCCTGGAGCGATCTCACCCTCCCACGCGCGCCCCAGGTCCTCGAACGAGGAGTTGAAGCGACGCATGATCCGGTCGACGTCGGCGCGAACTGCGTCCGGGGCCGCATCGTAGTAGTGCTCGATGTCCGAAAAGTCTCCGATGACGCGATATCGCCGGTACTGCGAAGGATCCTCAAGGTACGTCAGGGAGCGTTGATCGTACGTGTACGGCCCGGACGCGGGGGAGGATGGACCATCCCTTCCGGTGGCCGGTGCTGCTCACCGAGATCACCCAGGGTGGGCGTCGCCAGCCTCAACGACCAAGGAGCCTCTTGCGGAGTTCTCCGTACCGAACGAGCCCCTGGACACGGCTCACGAAGTCGTCCACGGCCGCTCGGCGGTCGACGTAGTCGTGCACGGATTCCTCCGTGGCCCGTTCGTCCGTCGTTGACACTCGCCAACCGTGGATCGTCTCGTAGATGCAGGCAGTGTTCACATCGTTCGAGGGCTGTTCCATCCAGCGGAAGGGCACGCCCGCGGCCTCCGCCGAGGAGAGCTCGCGCGTGGCGTCGATGTCATCCATGGGATTCCTTCTTCTCGTCATCAAGGGAGTTCGCGGAGTATGCCGAGGACCTGCAGGAACTCGACGGGCAGTGCGAGTTGCACTCGCACTGCACCTCCAGGAGAACCGAAGCGATCAACTGCTGCAAGCTCGCCTGGGTAGGTCTCGAGCGTCTCCAGGTCATCTGCGGTCTTGCCTCGACCTTGGAGGAATGCGTCAATCAGTTCCTTGTGGTCACCTTCGAGCGAATCGTACGCACCTCGGAGGTCACCGACACCGCGCGGGACTTCGTACTGGTGGTACTGCCGTCCATCTTCGAGGTGCCGAACTCGGGGGCGACCCAGTGCTTCGTCAGGAGGTGGACGGTGCGCCGCGAGTCTGCTTGCGTGAGGAACCTCCGTCGACCGCTTCGCGCGGGGAACGAGCCTCTGCGTGGCTGCGCGCTGCGTCGATGACCAACGAATGTCCTCGCCCCCAGGGTCCGCCGATTTCGTGAGCGCGCTCGTTCCCCAGAGCCGCGCCGGCAGCAGACCAGCCGCTCCGACGACGGCTGCCCGTTGCTGGGCTCGTTGGGTGACGTTTCAGCAGTCGCTACGCTGATCGGGTGGCATTCTCTTCGCTCCGCGAGCAACTCGATCGCTCCGGGTTCACCGCACGGTTCGTCGCGCTTCCCGGTGATGTCCTTGACGGGCCACCGTTGGAAGGGGCGCTCCGCATCGAGCCGTCCGAAGCTGGCTTCGAGTTGCAGTGCGTGGATTACGGCCAGGCGCGGCTGATCGGACGCGCAGAGGACGAGGACAGCGCAGCGGAGATGCTGCGGACCTTCCTCCGCCGGCCGATCCCTGCGCCCCGAGTGATGACACGCCGTGAACTCGACAGCCTCCGAGACTCGTCTGAGCGGTACCTCCCCGCACTGGCCGGACAGATCCAGTCCAGCGGCGGTGCGGTCCTCATTCAGCTCCCCCCAGGAATCCCCGTGGACCGAGTCGGTGGTCCCGACGGCTGGCTGCTCAACCCGTACGCTGCATCATTCGAATCGCGAGCGCTTCCGCCGACAGCGCTGTCACTACCCTCGACCGTGCACCCGTACGTGACGATGGACAACGTCCTCGTTCACGCTCAGATCACACTGCCCTGGTTCGGGCATCCCGGCGGCGCGATCCGCTTCTCGATCGCCGAGGGTGCAGAGACGATCCGTGACCTGCTCGTCAGCGGCGCGCTGCAGAGGATCGTGGTTCAGGACTGAACCGACGAGATCGCGATGCTTCCGTCACTCATGGCAGCATCGCGCTGTGCCGCGCGCTCCGGTGGATCAGCGGGACGACCGGGGCTCACAGCGCGAAGTAGGCGACACCGCGGCCGCGAACGCTGCGCGTGCATCGAGCTGGAGCGCGCAGTCTTCGATCTCATCCACGCGCATCCGCGCAACAGTCGAGAAGTGCAAGGCAGAGACGGTCGGGCTGGGGCCGCCGAATCGGGCGCAGCGTTCGATACCGGAAGCCGCCCAGGTGAGAAGGACACCGTCGCCGTCTGGTTGCAACGTGAACCCCTCCGACAGCTCATGCTCTTGGTCTGGAAGCCAGTGCGCGATGGGTAGGCCGAGGGCGTCACGGATGTACCCGCACGCGTCCGTGACGATCCAGCGTTCCGCGTCTGCGGCCGACTCGAAACGTGTACCGGTCAGCGCACCCGACCCCCGACTGCCACGCCATTCGATCACCTCGCCGTTCGACGGTGTGTATCGCTGCAGCGTTTCGTAGTCGCCGTACTGCACTCGCTGCGGCTCGCAGATGACGAGGTCGTTCCCCGCTCTCCGCAGCACGTCCTCAAGCAGGTCGAGGTCAACAAATTCCCCCGCTCCGTGCACCGTCATGACAGGATCCCTTCATTCTTGAGCTGCTTCACGGAGTAGAACTGCAGCGGATCTCCCGGCCTGAAGAACCGCACCTGCAGTCCACCGCCGGGATGTCCGAACGCCGGAGCGATCTTGCTGACCTCGATCTTCAGCCCCTTGCCTTCGAACGCGGCGGCATCGAAGTCGTACTTCGAGTACGCATCGCTGAGGTTGGACGGCGGCAACGCACGCTCTTCGAACGATGTCCCGGGGAAGGAGAAGAAGTTCCCGGACTCCTTGCCGAGCCGGTCCAGCTGCGAACCGTACTGCTGCACGAACAACTGCGGGTCCGTCCAGTCGACGCGGTGGCCGGCAACAGCTCCCGCGTTGCCCGGGTACTCCGGCGCGTAGGACTGGTACTGCCCGTTCCAGTCGATGTACCGGTCTTCCCAGTCATCCCGGGTGAGGTAGTTCCCGTCGGCGTCCTTGCCGTAGGCGCCGTTCGGGTTGCCCCAGTCATCGACGATGGCCCGGACCTCGTCGCTCATCCCGGAGCCCGTGTAGTTCGGGTCGTCCGGCGGTCGGTACTGCTCACCGAGATCACCCAGGTGAAGATGCGGCTGACCGTAATCGGCCCGCACTCCGTCCCCTCGGTTCGTGTCGTCGCGCTCCCAACCGGGTCCGCTGGCATCGTCGGAGAACACCGGGTCAGTGGACCGATCGTACTGGTGCGGGGGCGGCGGGTCGCCGGCTCCGGCATCAGTTCCGTGCTCACGGCCACCGGAGGATCCCCCGGACCCGTCCGTCGGCGCATCGGTCCCGTGACCACCGCCACCGCTCGATCCCGAGTCGGAGCCGCCGCCGTGGACCGCGGCGCTCTCACCGTGCCCGCCACCGACCAACGCCGGCTCGCGCACGGGTGCCGGCGCGTTCGACTCCACGCTGTCCGTGTGGGCGTGCGCATCAGCACCGACCGACGCGTCCGCGTTCCCCTCGGTCCGCACCGGAGGCCCATCGGCTCTGCTCTCCGCGTCGACGTGCGTCCCCTGCCGCCACTCCTTCAGGTTCGTCGTGAAGTCGGCGATCTTCGTCCTGAACCCGTCCGACACGTGTTCGAAGCCGCGTCCGAGCACCGACTTCAGATCGGTGAGCTTCGGCAGGACCTTCGTCAGGCCCTTCGACGCCCAGGCCCCGGCATCCGCGAGTTCGAGCAGCCGATCGGCCTTGCTGATCCCCGACGCGATCGATCCGACCCTGCCGGCGGTGCCGGCCTTGCCCGCGACGTTCGCCACGGGGATGAGGATCGATCCGACGTTCCAGAGGGACTCGCCGAACGCGGTCCCGGGGTCGTCAGCCCACTTGTCCCAGGCGACCGTGCCCTTTCCCATCGCCTTCCACGTCTCGCCGGCGAGGTCGCCGTCGCCCCACTCGCCGGTCTCCTTGTCGTAGCCGACCAGCCCACCGAGGCTCTGCCATGTGTCCGTGAAGTTGTCCGCGCTCCACTTCCAGTCGCGGATGCCGACCAGTTCGCCGAGCCCGCCGATGGTCCCCACGAGGACGCCGTCCCACACGACGCCCTTGACCATCTTCGGCAGGAACCACGTCGTCTTCTCCGCGCAGGACTCCTTGCGCGACTCCGCCGTCCCCCACGGCAGCTCGGTACCCATCGGGAGTTCGTCGTACCCGTAGCCCAGCGACTCGTTGCCCGCTGCACCGATGGCGTGCAGCGGCGGCAGGCCGTTGAGGGCGCGGATCGCGTTCGCGCACTTCCGCTCTGCCGCCTGGTACTCGACGACGCGGTTCGCCACCCCGTTGATGATGTCGTTGTTCTCGCCGTTGAGGGTCTCGTCCTGGTCCCACGACTCGGTCTGCGTGACCGGTCCGTCCATCGTCTGGAGCGTGACCGGCTGGAAGGCCGCGACGTCGCGCACCAGCTGCTCCGCGCGGACCTTGAACGCCTTGAGCTTCGCGACGATCGGGGTGACCTCGTCGACGAAGTCGTCGAGTGCGCCTGCGGCGGTGTCGAGGTCGTCCCCGAACGCGGTGCCCTGCGGTCCGATCGGGGTCATCACCGCGAAGAGCTCCTGGTCACTCGGCCCCTCGTACGAGCCGGAGATGCGCCCCCACGCGGTGACGATGTCCGCCGTCCCGTCACGGACCGCGGACGCGACCGTGCGGAGCTTCGTCGCGCCGCTCGTGATGCCACTGAGCACGACGTCGGTGTAGGGGATCGCCCCCGGCTCGACGACCGCGTTCACCGGTCGAACATCCCGTCGAAGGCGTCGAACTTCCCGTCCGAGGCAGCCGCGACCGCGTTCGCCTGCGCCGTCTCAGCACCCATCTCGTCGTCCCCCTGCACGATCGCCTGCGTGGCGCCCGCCGCGCCGTAGAGCGATGCCCTGATCCGGTCCTGGATCCCGGTCAGCGTGGCCTGCCGCTCCTCGAAGAACCCGGCGAGCGCCTCACCGATCACCTGGGACTGCGCCGCCGTCGCAGCGTCCTGCACGACCGCGCCGACGCCCTGCACGGATCCGTCCTCGGATCCGCCCAGAGCGTCGGTCATCGTCGTGCTCTTCGACGCGACGTCCTGCAGGACGGCCCCGACCCCCGCGGGGTCGACCCGCCAGCCGTCGACCACGTCAGCCGATGTTGCCGACGGCCGACTTCGCCTTGCTGATCGCCGACTGCGCCGACTCGTCGTTCGACTGCAGCGAGGAGCGCAGCGTGGCGATGATCTGCTTGACCTCGCCCGCGACGGTGTTCCACCGCTGTTCCTTGGCGTGGTACTCGTCCGACACCCCGTCGGCCTGGTAGTCCGCCATCGCGGCCTTGACGTCGGAGTCGCGCTGGGCGATGAGCGCCTCGAGCTGCGCCGCGACGGCGTTGAAGTTGTCCTGCGCGTTCTGCGACGCCGCCACGTCGTAGTCGCGACGATCTGCCTGGTTGCCACCGCTCATGGTGTGTCCTCCCTCTCCCCGGAGATCCGTCAGGCGCGACCGCTGAAGCGGGCCGCGTCGAAGTTGGAGCTGCCCTCGAGCGAGCTCGTGGACTGCGCCATGTCCTGGTCGCCCTCCTGGAAGGAGCGGTCCATGCCGGAGATGCCCTGCAGGACGCTCGCGAGGGCGCCGTTCAGCTCGTTGGCGATGGTGTCCGTCTCGGCCTTGAAGCGGTCGAAGGCGGCACGGCCGGCACCGTTGAACCGGCCCTGGAGCGGTTCGGCCGAGTCGGCGAGGCGACGGACGAGCGTGCCGAGGTCCCCCGAGGCACCGGACGTCTGCTTGGTCAGGTTGGTGAGGACCTGGGCCCCCATGGCGAACTTCATCGCGCATCCTCTCTGTCTGTTCCGTCATCCGTGCTCCGGACGACGGCTCTTCCCCCACCCCGTGAACGGGTGACAGCGAACGCCAACACCATAGTCCACAGGCCAGCACGAGTCACCCCCTCGGTCTGACATGATCGACGTGCCGATGGGAGGTGAGGCATGTCGTTCGTCGTCGAGACGGTCGTCCCCGTGACGACCTGCGGACGGTGCGGCGCGCCGTCGTCGCCCGGGCAACGGTTCTGCACCGACTGCGGTGCACTGCTCGGCCGTACGGTGAGCGGCGCCGAGCACGACGCACTGCGCGACGTGGTCGTCGCGACCACGGGAGCCGTCACCCTGGCCCGCCTGCTCGACGTCGTGACCTGCCTGCTCGGCGGTGCGCTCGGCGCACTCCTCCTCGTCCTCGCGCACGCGGTCGTGTCGCCGGCCGGACCCGTCGTGTCCCTCGTGGTGGGTGGAGTGGTGGGCGTCGTCGTGACGGCCGCGGTCGTGGTGGGCCGCGCCTCCAGGACGGGGCGTGGACCGGGTGGGCTGATCCTGCGGACCCGCGTCGTCGACGTCGACGACGCGCTGCCGGCCGGACCCTCCACGCAGGTGGGTCGTCTCCGACGTGGCCCGCACCACGTCGCCGCCGCCGGGCCCTGGGCCCGCGCGACCGGCACGCTGACCGCGTCCCTCCGTCGCGGACGTGATCCGCTGACGCCGTCGCTCCCGCCGCTCGGCACCGCCTTCGGCGCCGTCGCCGCGGCAGGGGTCCGCCCCGTCTCCGCACCGGCACACGACGCCGACGGCCGGACGGGAGGCCCGGGTGCGGCCCTCCACGACACCACCCGTCGCGCGGGTGCAGCGGACGGCACCACGGTCGGCCCCGCGACCGCCGCGTCGCCCGCGGCACCACCGACCGAGCCGGCGCCCGACGACGCCGTCGTGCTGCGCTTCGACTCGGGTACCGTGCACTGGTTCCACGGCACGTGCGTCGTCGGGCGCAACCCCGAGGCCGAGCCCGGCATCGCGGTCGTCGCGGTGCCCGACCTCTCGCGCACCCTGTCCAAGACGCACGTCGCCCTCGTGCAGTCGGGCAGCGGACTCCTCGTCCGCGACCTCGGTTCCACGAACGGCACGTCGGTGGTCCGCGTGGACTCCTCCTTCGAGGACCTCGTGGCCGGGGTCGACCTGGCCGTGTCGGCGGGCACGACCGTGCGCATCGGCGACCACGCGTTCGTCGTGGACCGGATCGGGAGCCCCTCGTGACCGCGTGGCTCGACCGACCCCGCCGGAAGGACGCCCGGGACGACCGGCCCGAGGCCCCGCACCCGCTGGTGGACTCGGCGGGTGACGGGAGCATCCGTACCGAGAGCCGTGCCGCCGTCGTCCGGCTCGGCCGCGCCCAGGCAGACCTGCTCGGACGGGCGGCGACCGAGGGGGCTCGCCCCGTGCTCGTCACCGACGGACTGTCCGTGCTGACCGAGGCCTACCGCCAGGCGCTGACCGACGCGGGCGGCGCGTGGGCGGTCCGCGGCGACGACGGCCTGCGCAACGGGCTCGACGGCGGACGGCTCGAGCACTTCACCGACGCCCTGCGGCTGCCGCCGCCGACGAGCGTCGAGGACGTCGCGGTCGGGTTCCTCCGGCCGCAGGAGCTCCGCACCGAACAGCTCGTCGTGTCGGTCTCCGTCCGACACCGTGCCGCTGCGGAGACCGTGCTCGGCACGACCGCCGAGCTGCTCGCGACCGAGCTCGCCGGCGGGGCACCGTCGGGATGGGGCACCCACGAGCCGGCCGGACGCCCGTGGGACCGTCGCGCCCTCACGGAGGCGGCGCGGAGTCGCATGCCGGACCCGACCCGGCTGGTGGTCGTCGGCTCCGCGGACGCGCCCGTCGCCCTCACCGTCACGGCCCAGCGCACCGACCTCGGCGTCGAGGAGCTCACGACCGGGCTCCTGGCGGTCGGACCGGTCGGCGGGGACGTGACGGCCGTCCGGGTCGCCGCGGTGCCGCAGGTGCTCGGCCGGCTCGCCGCCGCGCAGCTGCCGCTCTTCGCGCTCGTCCTCCGCCGCCCCGGGCGTGCGGACCTCGCCCAGGCACCGCGCCTGGCCGCCGCCCCGCGTCCCGTCGCGATGCTGCTCGGTGCCCCGGCAGTGCGGGACCTCGGCCTCGACGTCGAGGTGTTCCGCGAGCGCTTCGGCGCGATCGTGGCGGGCAAGCCCCGGATCCCCGCGCTCGTCCTGCCGTTCGGTCGACGCGACGGTGCGGACGCCGTCGAGGAGCTGGCCGCGGTCGTCGAGCACGTCGGCGCGGACCGGGTGGCCGATGCGGTCGGCCTGGACGACCGCACGAGGGAAGAGGTACGCCGTGCCACGGAACAGTGACGCCGTCCTGCTCGAGAGCGTCGCGACGCACCGACGCCGGCTGCGGCAGGCGTTCGTGCTCGGCCGTCTCGCCGACCGACGGGTCGTGAACGACAACGTGAAGCGCTTCGTCGGCAGCATCGTGCTCGCCGCGGTCGTCGGCGTCGGGTGCCTCGGGTACTCCTTCGTCACGAACGCGCTCGCCGAGCAGGCCGCCGCCCAGCAACGACAGCAACAGGAGATCGTCAAGTGACCGACTTCACCCGGGTGACCGTCGTCGGGGTCGGGCGTCGTGCCGACGTCGTCGTCGCCTCCGACGAGCCCTTCGCCGGACTGCTGCCGCGGTTCGTCGACATCCTCGACGAGCCCGTGGCGGACAGCGCGCAGCCGGTGGCGATCGTGCGCGTGACCGGGGAGGAGGTCTCCCTCGCCGAGGACGCCGCCGCGCAGGAGATCGCCGACGGCGAGGTCCTGCACCTGGTCCGTCGCGCGGACGTACCGCCGCCGCCCGAGGTGTCCGACGTGACCGACGCCGTGGCCGACTCGCTCGGCCGTCGGCAGGACGGCTGGGGCGACGCCGCGCGTCAGGCCGTCGCCGCCGTGGCCCTCGGGGCGTCGGCGTCCGTGGCCGGGCTGCTGCTCGTGGCCGTCTCCACCGTCGCGAGCATCCGTGCGGCGCTGGCCGGCGGGTCGGCGTCGCCGGCGGTGGTGCCCGCGGTGCTCGTCGTGCTCGGCGTGGTCCTGGCGCTGGCGGCGGTCGTCGCCGGCCGCGCGGGCGCTCGGTGGACCGGCATCGCCTGCACCGCCGCGGCGACCGGCCTCGGCCTGCCGCTGGGACTCGCCGTCGGGCCGCTCGTCGGTCGTGACGGCGACGGTCCGGCGATGACCGCTGCGGTGGTGCTCGTCTGGGTGTGGCTCGCGCTCGGACTCGGCCTCGGGGTCGGAGCGCGGAACCGCTCGGTCGGGGTCGCGTCGGTCGTCGGTGTCGTGCTGCCCGCACTCGGCATGGTCACGTGGACCACACCGGCCCCGCAGGCGGCCGGTTGGGGTGTCGTCGCGGTCGCCGCCGTCGCGGTGTGCGGCCTGCTGCCCGCCCTCGCGATGTCGTCGGCGGGACTGACCGGACTCGACGACCAGGTCGGTTCCGGCACCAGGGTGCAGCGCGAGCGCGTCGTCCGGGCCCTCGACGACTCCTACCGCGCGCTCGACTGGACGACCGCCGCGGTCGCCGCACCGCTGGCGCTGTCCGGCGCAGCGCTCCTGGCCGACGGCGACCCGGCGGCCGTCGGGCTCGGGACGGCGACGGTGCTCGTGGCGGCCCTGCGCACCCGCGCGTTCCCGCTCGCGCTGCAGGGCGTGCTGCTCTGGAGCGCCGTGCTCGTCGCCGCGGTCCTCGGACTCGTCGCACACGCCGTCACGCACCCGGTCCTCGTGCTCGCGCTCCTGGCGGGCGTCGCCGTCCTCGGTGCGGTGCTCGCCGGCGTCCGACCGGCGGCGCACACCCGGGCTCGGCTGCGCTCGGCCGGCAACGTCCTCGAGACGATCGCGGTGGTCGTCCTGCTCCCCCTGCTGCTCGGGACCTTCGGGCTGTTCGAGGCACTCCTGGAGACGTTCTGACGATGCGACTCATCGACGACGTGGTGCCCGCGCTCGGCCGGGCGTTCTTCGGCAGTGTCGCCGGCGGCGCACGCGAGCTCGACGACGCCCACCGCGCGATCTGCCAGGGCGTCCCCACGAGCCGCCGCATCGCCTTCGCCTCGCTGCGCGGGGGCACCGGCTGCTCGGCCACCGCGGCCGCGGTCGCGACGGTGCTCGCCCGTCGGCGCCCCGGACGTGTCCTCGGCGTCGACGGCGCGGCCGGGTCCCGGTCCTTCGCGGCGTACGCGGGATCGCCCGACACGGACCCGACGCCCGCGTCGGACCGCCGCCGGGTGGCACGCACGTCGTGGGACGCCCTCGACGGTCTGCCCGTCACCCCGGCGGGCCTGCACGTGCTCCGCACCGGCGACCCGCGCAGCCCGTCACGACAGGCCTCGCCGTCCGAGTGGGCGGCGGCGGTCGACCCGATCGCACGCTTCTTCGACGTCGTCGTCGGCGACTGGGGATCGCGGTCCCCCTTCGTCGACCTCGGGTCGGTGGCGGCGGACGCACACGTGGTCGCCCTCGTGACCGGTGCCGACCGCGCCGGCATCGAGGAGGGCGTCGCCCACGCCGAGGCCGTCCGACGGCACGCCGAGGGCACGCGCGTCCTCGTCGTCCCGGTGGACACCACGGGGACGGGCCTCCGCGCGGCCCGGACGGCGGCGGGCTGGCCGGGGCACGAGGTCCACCCCGTGGCGTCGGACCCGTCGCGCGCCGGCGGAACCCGACCCGCAGCCGTCCGCACGGCCCTCGTCCACCTGACCGCGGCCCTCGTCGACGCCGCCGTCGGTCGCCCCGCTCCGGAGGCACACCGGTGAACCGCATCGTGCACCGCCCCGCCCGCGTGTCCACGCCGCTCGTGCGACCGGAGGCCGAGCAGCTGGCACCGCCGCCGCAGCTCCCCGAGGGTCCGAGCGGCGGCCTGCCGCTGCAGTCCCTGCTCCCCGTCGTCGGCGCGGTGTCGTCCGTGGTGATGATGGTGGTGCTCCGCGGCAACAACCCGGTGCTCATGGTCGTCGCGGCGCTCGTCTTCGTCGTCGCCCTCGTCGGCGGACTCGGCATGGCCTTCACGCAGCGCGGCAACGCCGTCCGCAACCGTCGGACGCAGCGCGAGCGGTACCTCGACCACCTCGAGGAGCTCCGCGGCGACCTCCGTGCACGGACGACGGCGGTCCGTGAGCGGGCCGAGCACGTCGACCCGGCGCCGGAGACGCTGCCGCGCGTGGTCGCCGACCCCGCACGCCTCTGGGAGCGCCGGCGGACGCACGGCGACTTCCTGCGCGTCCGGGTCGGCTCCGGTGACGTCGGCTGGCTCGACCTCGTGGTCCCGCCGGACCAGAACCCGGTGCAGCCGCTCGACCCGCTGATGCTCGCCGAGCTCGAACAGGTCGCCGAGCACTACGGCACGGTCCACGCGATGCCCATCACCGTCCGTCTCGACGAGGCCGGCGACGTCTCGGTGGTCGGCGACCGGCAGGCCGTGCTCGCCGTCGCCCGGGCGCTGACGGTCCAGCTCGCGGCGCTGCACTCCCCCGAGGACCTCCACCTCGCCGCGGCCTTCAGCGAGGAGCACGCCGAGGACTGGGCCTGGTTCGACCTGCTGCCGCACGCCCGCATGGACCGGACCTTCGACGGACCGGTGCGTGCCCGCCGGGTCGCGCCGGACGTCCCCTCGCTGGCGCGCGTCCTCGGTGGCGAGCTCGGCGAACGGGCCCGCTCGGCGGCGATGTGGCGACGGTCCGGCAACGCCGGACGCCGCAGCGACCTGCCGCGTCTGGTGGTCGTCGCCGACGAGCACGGCGGCGTCGCCGTACCGCTCGCGCTGCCCGAGGGCGAGACCCGGCCGGAGGACCTGCGGGTCACCGTCGTGCACCTGGTCGCGGACCGACTCCACGAGCCGTCCGACGTCCGTGTCCGCATCACGGCGACGAGCCGCCCGGCAGACGACGCAGCCCGCGAGCGGACGACCCTCGAGATCGTCGATGCGCGGGACGTCGAGGAGGGCGAACCCGCTCCCGTCCAGCCGGCGGTCTGCGACCCGGTGTCCCCGTCCCTCGCGACCGCCGTGGCCCGCGCACTCGCGCCGCTGCGCCTGTCCGCCGACGCCGAGGAGCGCGCCGAGTCGGCGACCGCGCTCGGCGTGCAGGACCTGCTCGGCGTGACCGATGTCACCGCCGTCGACCCGGACCGCACCTGGCGTCCGCGCACCCCGCGGGACTTCCTCCGGGTGCCGATCGGCGTCGACGACTTCGGCGCCCCGCTGCTGCTCGACCTCAAGGAGTCGGCCCAGCTCGGCATGGGGCCGCACGGCATCTGCATCGGCGCGACCGGCTCCGGCAAGAGCGAGATGCTCCGGACGCTCGTCCTCGGCCTGGCGGTGTCGCACCCGCCGGAGGACCTCGCGATGATCCTCGTCGACTACAAGGGCGGCGCCGCGTTCGCGCCGTTCGCCCGGCTGCCCCACGTCGCCGGCCTCATCGACAACCTCGCCGACGACCCCCAGCTCACCCGTCGGGCCCGGGCGTCGATCGCCGGCGAGGTCCGGCGACGCCAGGAGCTGCTCCGCGACGCGGGCTCCTCGCCGTCGATCACCCACTACCGCGAGCTGCGCACCCGTCGCCCGGACCTCCCGCCGATGCCGCACCTGCTCCTCGTGATCGACGAGTTCGGCGAGCTCCTCACCGCCGAGCCGGAGTTCGTCGACCTGCTCCTCATGATCGGCCGCATCGGTCGGTCGATCGGCGTGCACCTGCTCCTGTCGAGCCAGCGCATCGAGGCGGGGAAGCTCCGTGGGCTCGACACCTACCTGTCGTACCGGCTCGGTCTCCGCACGTTCTCGGAGGCCGAGAGCCAGGTCGTGCTCGACACCGGCGACGCCTTCCACCTGCCGGCCGTCCCCGGCTACGGGTACCTGAAGGTCGACACGAGCGTCTACACGCGCTTCCGGTCGGGCTACGTCTCCGGCCCCGTCGACGAGGCCGTCCCCACCGCGGTGATCGCGACGCAGGACGACGCCCCCGAGCCCTTCGAGCTCCCCGTCCACAACACCGTCGCCGCCGAGGACGACGGCCCGGTCGAGGCCGTGCTCGAGACGCCCGATGTCGGTCGGAGCGTCGTGGACGAGGTGGTGGAACGCCTCGCCCGTGCCGACCGCGCGACCGCCCCCGTCTGGCTCCCCCCGCTCCCCGACCGGCTGGCGCTCGGCGCGGTGCTCGACCCGCAGGCCCCGACCGACCCCGCGGGACTCGCCGTGCCGATCGGCCTCCTCGACGACCCCGCCCGACAGCGGCAGCGCCCGTGGGTGCTCGACCTCACGCAGGGCGGCGGCCACGTCGCCGTGATCGGTGCGCCGGGCTCCGGCCGGACCACGTTCCTCCGCACCGTCGCGGCGTCCGTCGCGCTGACCACGACACCCCGTCAGGTGAGCGTGTACGGGATGGACCTCTCCGGGGGTGGGCTCGGGCGGCTCGAGGGCTTCCCGCACGTCGGTGGCGTCGCCACGCGAGCCGACCGCAACCGGCTCCTGCGCCTCGTCGAGGAGCTCCAGGCGATGATCCGCCTCCGCGAGCGCGTGTTCCGCGACCACGGCATCGACTCGCTCGCGATGCTCCGCACCCGGCACGCCGCCGGTCGCGTCCCGGAGCTCGGCTCGGCGGACGTCGTGCTGCTCGTCGACGGGTACGGCGCGATGCGCACGGAGTTCGAGGAGCTCGAGGACGCCTTCGGCGACCTGCTGCAGCGCGGTGGGAGCTTCGGCATCCACGTCGTGCTCGGCCTCACGCGGTGGAACGAGCTGCGCCTGGCCAACCAACCGCTCGTCGGGCAGCGCTTCGAGCTCCGCCTCAACGACCCGGCCGACTCCACCATCGCCCGCGCCGCGGCCGCGACCCTGAAGTCCGGCGAGCCGGGCCGCGTCCTCACGGGCGACGAGCGGTTCGGCCAGGTGGCGCTGCCGGTGCTCGACGACGTCGACGACGACGCCGTCGGAGACGCCCTCGAGGCGCTCGCCCGACGCGTGGCGGACAGCTGGGGCGGCCCGGCTGCGGCGCCGATCCGACTGCTCCCGGAGTCGTTCGACCCCGCGGAGCTGCCCGACCCGCTCGCCGTGCCCGACGCGGTCCCCTTCGCGCTCCGGCAGGACACCATGGAGTTCGTCGCGTTCGACCCCGCGCAGGACCAGCACCTGCTGGTGTTCGGGGACACCCGGAGCGGCAAGACCTCGCTGCTCCGCGGGCTCGCCGCCGGGTTCGTGGAGCGCGCCACGCCGGACGAGCTCGTGCTGGCGTTCATGGACGTCCGCGGTGCGGCCGCCGCGGGCACGCCGGACGAGTTCCTCGGCGGGCATGCCGCCAACGGCCGCGACGCCCGGGGCCTCGCAGCGGCCATCGCGGCAGAGCTCGAGCAGCGCGCCGCCGGGACCTCGACGGGCCCGCGGCCCCGCATCGTGGTGCTCGTGGACGACTACGACATCGTGGCGTCCGCCGGCACCGACCCGCTCGCTCCCCTGGTGCCCTACCTGCCGTCCGCGCGCGACCTCGGTCTGCACCTCGTGCTGACCCGACCGGTCGCCGGTGCGGCGCGCGCCGTGTACGACTCCGTGCTGCAGTCCGTGCGCGACTCCGGCGCGGCCGGACTGGTGCTCAGCGGCGAGCGGTCGGAGGGGCAGGTGTTCCCCAAGGTGTACGCCGAGCAGTTCCCGCCGGGACGCGGCCGACTGGTCCGTCGCGGGACGCCGCCGCGGATCGTGCAGGTCGCCCACTTCCCCGCGGCGGCACCCGAGGCTGCCGGTGCGACCGGTGCCGCGACCACCGTCCTCGACCCGAAGGGAGCGGCCGATGCCCCGTGACCTGCTCGTGCTCTCCACCACGGCGCCGTCGCTCGTGGACTTCGTGAACGCCGGCGCCTCGGTCGACCCGGAACTGCGCGTCCGGTCGCTGGACGGCGACGCCGTGGTCGAGGTCGTCGACGACCACGGCACCGCGCACGTCAGCGTGCAGCACCCGGAACGTGTCGACAACCAGGAGGAGGTCCGTCGCCTCGCGCCGTGGACCACGCTGCGGGCGCCGCTGTGGTGGACCGAGGCCTGGGCGCCCTGGGGCGCGCACGGCGAGGTCGGCGTCACGATCGCTCGGGCCCTCGCGGCCGAGGTCGACGGCGAACTGCTCGTGGAGGACGGCTCGTGACCGGACTCCCCCCGGTCCCCGGCACCCGCCGGGCAGCCGTCCAGCGCGCTCGCACCGTGCTCGTCGCCGGGGTGTCCGGCGGAACGGGCACGACGACGGTCGCCGCCCTCCTCGTCGACGCGGCCGGTGCACGGCGCGGTGCGGTCGTGCAGGCCTCGGACCACTCCGGCGGCGAGCTCGCGTCACGGCTGCCCCGGCTCGACCCGGCGACCACGCGCGACGCGGTGCACGACGCCGGCGCGCACGTGCTCCCCGCCGCACACCTGGCGGCGGCACCGGAGAACGCGCTCGTGGTCGTCGGACGCGCGTCCGACGAGGGTGCAGCGGACGCCGTCGCCGCGCTCGACACCGCCGCCACGGCCGACCCGTCGCTGCCCGCCCGCACGGTCGTCGTCCTCGTGGACCGCACGGCACGCGGTACCGCACCGGACCTCGGCACGCTGCGTGCCCGCGGCGTCGGCGCGGTCGTGGTCCTGCGGCGGGACCCGGCGCTCGGCCGCCCCGGCCGCATCGACCCCGGGCGACTCGCCCGTGCGACGGTCGAGGCCGCCGGGGCGGTCCTCACCGCACTCCGCTGGTGACGGCCGCCCTCGACGAGGGCCTCCCGACGCCGGCGTCTCCACGAGACGCCCGCAGGTCACCGAGACGCCGCGACGAGTGGCGGCGTCCCGCGCAGCGGACGGCGTCCCGCCGAGCGGACGGCGTCTCAGCGAGTGGCGGCATCCCGCCGAGCTGACGGCGTCCCGCGCAGCAGGGTGACCACGAACCGACGGGAGGCGGGGGGGGCGCCCGCCCCCCCCCCCCCCCCCCGCCGGGGGGGGGGGGGCCCGCCGCCCCCGCGCCTCCCGTCCGTCCGTGAGGATGGCGACGCTAGGAGCGCGCCGCGCGCACCCGGTCGGCGAACGCCGCGTGCAGCGGGTGCTCCGCAGCGAGCCCGGTGATCTCCGTCACGACGTCGGCGTCCGAGCGGTCGGAGCGCAGCAGCTGCTGCAGCTCGACGCTCTGCTCGTCGTCCGCGACGTCGAAGCGCAGGGCCGCACCCATCGCGTCGAGCAGCGCCGTCGGCTCGGTGCCGTCCTCGGCCAGGGCCGCCGCGGGCGAGACGAACCGCTCGTCACGCGACAGCTTGCGGAGCGGCTGCCGGCCGACACGGGTCACGGTGTCCGGCAGGTGCGGGTTCTCGAAGCGGCCGATGATGGCCTGGACGTACGAGCGGTGCACCTCGGGGTCGAGCTCGTGCCGACGGACGAGCAGGTCGCTCGTCTCGGCGAGCACGGACTCGAGCGCCGACCGGACCGCGGGGATCGCGATCGCGTCCGAGATCTTGTCCGCCCCGGCGAGGAAGCCGTGGTACGCGACGGTGGCGTGCCCGGTGTTCACCGTGAAGAGCTTGCGCTCGATCGACGCGGCCAGCCCGTCGACGTAGTGCGCGCCGGGGATCTCCGGCTCGTCCCCGCCGAAGGGGGTGCGGTCGATCGCCCACTCGAAGTAGGTCTCGACCGTCACGTCGAGGCCACCGTCCGCGGGCTGCTGCGGGACGATGCGGTCGACGGCGGTGTTCGCGAAGACCGCCTTGGCGAGCGCGGCGTCGCGCTGCTCCTCGGGGAGTGCGGCGACGATGAACTCGCGCAGCCGGTCGGTCGCGTTGATCGCGTTCTCGCACGCCATCACGGCGAGGGGAGCGGCGTCCACGTCGCGGGCGACGAGCCCGCGGGCGATGACGGGCGCGATGAACTTCAGGACGGTCGGGCCGACCGCGCAGGTCACGACGTCGGCGGCGGCCACCTCGGCGACCACCCCGTCCTCGTCCTGCGCGCTGTTGACGGCGCGGAAGGCCGTGACCTCGTGGTCCTGGGCGCCCTGCCCGACCTCGTGCACGGTGTACGAGTCGGCTGCCGCGAGGGCGTCGATCAGCGGGGCGGCGACGTCGGCGAAGACGACCTCGTACCCGGCCTCGTGGAGCAGGAGCCCGACGAAGCCGCGGCCGATGTTCCCCGCGCCGAAGTGGACGGCGGTGCGCGTTCCGGTGGTCACTCGTTGACCTCGCCGAGGATCGACAGGATCGCCGCCGTGTCCGGGGCGTCGGTGAGCTTCTGGACCTCGTCCTCGTCGGAGAACACGATCGCGATCTTGGACAGGATGTCGAGGTGCTCGTTGTTCACGCCGGCGATGCCGACGACGAAGCGCACGGGGTTGCCGTCCCAGTCGATCGGGGTGGCGTAGCGGATGAACGACAGGGCGGACGACTTGATGGCGTCCTTCGCGTCGTTGGTGCCGTGCGGGATCGCGAGGAAGTTGCCCATGTACGTCGAGACGCTCTTCTCACGCTCGAGCATCGCCGGGTAGTAGTCCGCCGTGACCGCGCCTGCAGCCTCGAGGATCTCGGCCGCCTCCTTCATCGCCTCCGACTTCGTCGGGGCGGTGTCCTCGGTGTGGATGCGGATCTGGCTCTCCTGCAGGACGGGCATGGGGGTTCTCCTTGCTGATCGCGGACGTGGTGGAGGGGGCGGACCGTGGTCCGCCCCCTCCGATACTGCACTTCGTTACTGGTTCTTGAGCTGCTCGACGACCTGGTCGTACTGCGGCGCATTCATGAAGTTGCCGACCGACACGTGCTGTGCGCCCGGGTTCTTCTGCTTGGCGCGGTCGGTGAGCTCCTCCTGCGTGATGATGAGGTCCTCGGTGCCGTCGAGGTTCGCGATCGCCTTGTTGACGACCGTGACGCCCTCGATGCCCGCCTTCTTGACCTTGTTCCGCAGGACGCTGGCACCCATGGCGCTCGAGCCCATGCCGGCGTCGCACGCGAACACGACGTTCTCGACGCGGGTCGCCGTGGTGGTCGACGCCGATCCGACGCCACCGAGCGAGGCCTCGGCCTCCTCCTCGTTGGCCGGGGAGTTGTTGCCGAGCAGACCCGAGGTCGCGGCGTTGACGTCGCGGCCCTTGTTGGCCTGGAGCTTCGCCATCGCGGCGCTCATGTCGCCGCCGTTGTTCGCCAGGTCGCGCTTGCGGCTGGCGAGCAGGAAGAAGGACGCCACCGCGAACGAGACCGCCGCGGAGAGGACCACCGAGAGGATGACGCCGACGTAGCTGTCCTTCGCCGTGGCGGTGAGGACGGCGATGATCGATCCGGGCGAGGCCGGGGCGACGAGGCCGGACTGGAAGGCGACGTTCGTGGCGACACCGGTCGCGCCACCGAGGATGACGGCGAGGAACAGCACCGGCTTCTGCAGCACGTACGGGAAGTAGATCTCGTGGATGCCACCGAAGAACTGGATGAGGATCGCGCCGGGAGCGGTCGAGCGGGCGATGCCGACACCGAAGAAGGTGAAGGCGAGCAGGATGCCGAGACCGGGGCCGGGGTTCGCCTCGAGCAGGAAGAGGATGCTCTTGCCGGACTCCTGGACCTGCTGGGCACCGAGCTGGTCGAGCACGCCGTGGTTGATGGCGTTGTTGAGGAAGAAGACCTTCGCCGGCTCGATGATGACGCTGGCGAGCGGCAGCAGGGAGCTGTCGACGAGGAACTTCACCGCGGCGCCGAGGCCCTCGGCGATGAGCTTGAACAGCGGGGCCAGCCAGAAGAAGCCGACGAGCGCGAGCGCGAAGCCGAGGATGCCGGCCGCGTAGTTGTTCACGAGCATCTCGAAGCCGGGCTTGATCTTGCCGTCCCAGATCTTGTCGATCTGCTTGATGAGGTACGCACCGAGCGGACCGCAGATCATCGCACCGAGGATCATGATCGTGCCGTTGGCGCCGATGATGACACCCATCGCCATGATCGAGCCCACGACGGCACCGCGGGTCTCGTAGATCATCCGGCCGCCCTGGAAGGCGATCGCGAGCGGGATCAGGTAGGTGAGGATCGGGCCGACGAGACCGATGTTGGCCACGCCGTCCGTCTCGCCGAAGCCGCCGAGGACGCCGACCGGCGTCCACCCGGTCTCGATGAAGAAGGCGGTGATGAGGCCCCACGCGATGAAGATCGCGATGTTCGGCATCACCATGCCGGAGAGGAACGTGCCGAACTTCTGGACGGCGACGCGTGCGCCGCCCCGCGACTTCGCGGGTGCGTCGGGCGCTGCAACGGACGACGTTGTCATGTGCCTGGCTTTCTGTGATGGGTGCTGCAGTGGTGGAGGGGTGTGGTGCTGCTGTGGTGCTGCGGCTAGGCGGCGTGCGCAGCTGCCGCGGCGGTCTTGGCCGCCGCCGCGGTGCTCGCGGCGAGTGCCGCCTTCGCCATCTCGCGGGCCTGCTCGAGCGTGTGCTGGCCGAGCTCGGCGCGCACGTCGGCCAGGGCCGCGGGGGTCATGGACAGGGTGGTGGCGCCGAGGCCGACGAGCACGACGGCGAGCAGCGGGTCGGCCGCGGCCTCACCGCAGATGCCGACGGCCTTGCCCGCGTCGGCGCCGGCCGCCCCGAGCTGCGCGACGAGGCGCAGGACGGCGGGGTGCCACGGGTCCTGGTAGGACGCGACGGTGCCGAGCATGCGGTCGGCGGCCATCGTGTACTGGGTCAGGTCGTTCGTGCCGATCGACACGAAGTCGGCGGTCGTGAGGACCTGCTCGGCCATCAGCGCGAGCGAGGGCACCTCGGCCATGACACCCGCGGTGCGGATGCCGAGCTCGCGGGCCAGGTCGACGAAGTACTCGGTCTCCTCGGCGTCGGCGACCATCGGCGCCATCACCCAGAGGTCCGCCTCGGTCGCGGCGTCGGCCTGCGCCAGCGCGGTGAGCTGGTCGCGCAGGACCTCCTCGTGGTTGCGGAGCGCCCGGAGACCGCGGCGACCGAGCGCCGGATTCTCCTCGTCCTTGTCCGTGAGGAACGGCAGCGGCTTGTCGGCACCGGCGTCGAGCGCACGGACGACCACCTTCTTGCCGGGGAACGCCTCGAGCAGCTGGCGGTACGACTCGGTCTGCTGCGCGACGGTCGGTGCCGTCGGCGAGTCGAGGAAGAGGAACTCGGTGCGGAAGAGCCCCACGCCCTCCGCACCGAGAGCGACGGCGCCCGCGGCGTCGGCGGGGCTGCCGAGGTTCGCGAGCAGCGGGACCAGGTGGCCGTCGGCCGTGGCCCCGGCGGTGAGCGGTGCGGCCGCGACGGCGAGACGGTCGGCGATCCGACGCTCGACGTCGGCGACGAGCTCGGCGGACGGCTCGGTCACGACGGTGCCGGCGGCCGCGTCCACGACGACGGGGGTGCCGTCGACGAGACCGTCGGCCCCGGTGACCCCGACGATCGCGGTGATGCCCTTGGCGCGGGCGAGGATCGCGGTGTGCGAGGTCGGGCCGCCGTCACGGGTGACGAGCGCGAGGACCTTGTCGAGGTCGAGCAGCGCGGTGTCGGCGGGGGCGAGGTCGCGGGCGACGAGCACGAACGGCGTGTCCGACTCGGGCACGCCCGGCGCGGGGACGCCGCGGAGCTTGGCGACGATGCGCTGGGCGACGTCGTCGAGGTCGGCGGCGCGCTCCCCCATGTAGCCGCCCATGCCGACGAGCAGGTCACGGAACTGGCCGAACGCCTCGAACACCGCGCGCTCGGCGTTCGTGCCGCCGTCGATGCGGGCGTGCACGTCGTCGAGGAGGGTCGGGTCCTGCGCCATCAGCGCCTGGGCCTCGAGCACCGCCTGGGCGTCGCCACCGGCGAGCTGCCCGCGCTTGTTGAGGTCCTCCGCCACGACCGCGAGGGCGTCGTGCACGGACTGCTTCGCGTCGTCCGCCGAACCCTCGAGCGGGGCCGTCGACGGTGCGCCGAGCGGGTCCGCCATCCGGAGCACGGGGCCGTGGGCGACGCCACGGCCGACGCCGGTGCCGAGCAGTTCGGACATTCGAGACTCCTTCATCTCACGCGGAGGTGCTTGGGGGTGCGAGCCGCGCGACGAATCGGGTCCGACCGCGGCGGCGTGCGATCACACTACCCCGATCCACGTTGACAAACAAACACATCCGGGGATAAAAATGCAGAAACAGGTGCCCGTTTGCGTCCGGCGGACGAACCGAACGGGCACGCTCCGCCGTGATCGTGTCCGAGCCGGTCCGTTCCGGCCCGACCGAGCAGCCCCGAGCGAGCAGCCCGACCGTTCCACCCCGACCGCGAGACGACGAGGTCCGATGTACGCACCAGAGCGCCACCAGCGCATCGTCGAGCGCGCCCGCTCGCAGGGGCGCGTCGACGTGAAGGACCTCGCCGAGCTGCTCGAGGTCACCCCGGAGACGATCCGGCGCGACCTCACGAGCCTCGAGCGGCGTGGGCTGGTCCGGCGCGCCCACGGCGGCGCGATCCCGGTCGAACGGATCACGCTGCACCCGGGCGTCGGCGACCGCGGCGGCATCAACCAGGCCGAGAAGATGGTGATCGCCGAGGCGGCCCTCGCCGAGCTGCCGGAGAACGGCTCGGTCATGATCGACGCGGGCACCTCGACGATCTGCCTGGCCGAGATGCTGCCCACCGACCGCGGCCTGACGGTCGTCACGCACTCGCTGCCCGTGGCCATGGCGGTCGCGAACCGGTCCGGCATCGACCTGCACCTGCTCGGCGGCAACATCCGCAGCGACTCGCTCGCCGGCGTCGGCACCTGGACCCACCAGCTGATCGGGATGGTCAGCGTCGACGTGGCGTTCATCAGCATCAACGGGATCACCCCCGAGCGCGGACTGACCACGCACAACATGGCCGAGGCGGCCGTCAAGAGCGCGATGATCAAGTCCGCCCGTCGCAGCATCCTGCTCGCCGACCACACGAAGTTCGGTCGCGAGGAGTTCGGGCGCGTCGCCCCGCTCGCCGCGATCGACACGATCATCACCGACCCCGGCGTGAACGCCGACCTCGTGCGCGAGGTCGAGGCCGCCGGCACCGAGGTCCTCTGGCCCGGCCGCGACTGACCGGACCACGGTCCGTCCCGCCCGGACAGCCCCCCGGAACCGCCCACCTCGCGCTCGCTAGCATGAGCGAACCACCCGTCGACAGGAGTCAACGCATGTCCGAAGCCACCCGCACCGTCACCGTCGCCAGCGCGTCCGGCCTGCACGCCCGCCCCGCGTCCCTCTTCGTGCAGACCGTCACCGCGTCCGGCCACCAGGTGACGATCGCCAAGGGCGACAAGACCGGCAACGCGGGCAGCATCCTCGCCCTCCTCGGTCTCGGCATCGAGAACGGCGACGAGGTCACCCTCACGGTGACCGGCGACGACGCCGACGCGACCGCGGACAGCCTGGTCGAGTTCCTGCAGACGGACCACGACGCGGCCTGAGCAGACCGGTCGCGCGACGCGACCACCTGACGGACGGGAGGCGCGGTGCCAGCGGGCACCGCGCCTCCCGTCCGTCACGGGTGCGGCCGGGCCTGTCCCCGCGCGTCGGTAGGGTGGTCGGCATGACACGCCTGCGCCTCGCATCCGTCAACGTGAACGGCGTCCGCGCCGCGTTCCGGAAGGGCATGGGCGACTGGCTCGACACGCGCGAGGTCGACGTGCTGGCCCTGCAGGAGGTCCGCGCATCGAGCGACGACCTGGCCGGGCTCCTCGGCGACGAGTGGGACATCGTGCACGACCCCGCCACGGCGAAGGGCCGCGCGGGTGTCGCGATCGCCTCGCGCCACCGTGCGCACATCCACCGCGTCGAACTGGGTCCGACGGACTTCGACTCCGCCGGACGCTGGATCGAGGCCGACTACGAGCTCGACGGCACCACCGTCACGGTCGTGTCCTGCTACGTGCACTCGGGCGAGGTCGACACCCCGAAGCAGGACGAGAAGTGGAAGTTCCTCGACGCGATGACCGAGCGGCTGCCGGCGCTGCGCGCGCACAACCCGCTCGCGGTCGTCGTCGGCGACCTCAACGTCGGGCACGACCAGCGGGACATCAAGAACTGGAAGGGCAACGTCAAGCGCGCCGGGTTCCTCCCGCGCGAACGTGCCTACTTCTCGCGGTTCTTCGGGACCGAGGGCGAACCCGTCGAGGGCGCGGACGGCTCGACCGGCCCGGGCCTCGGCTGGGTGGACGTCGGACGCGACCAGGCCGGTGACGTCGACGGGCCCTACACGTGGTGGTCGTGGCGCGGCCAGGCGTTCGACAACGACAGCGGCTGGCGCATCGACTACCAGGTGGCCACCCCCGACCTCGCCGCGAAGGTCACGCAGTACACGGTCGACCGCGCCGCGGCGTACGACCAGCGATGGTCCGACCACGCTCCCGTGGTCGTCGACTACGAGCTCTGACCCGCTCCCCCTCCGCTCTCGCAGTACAGGAACAGCACCATGACCACGACGCGCATCTTCTCCGGCATCCAGCCCTCGGCCGGGTCCCTCCACCTCGGCAACTACGTCGGGGCGCTCATGCAGTGGCGCGACCTGCAGGACGACCACGACGCCATCTACTGCGTGGTCGACATGCACGCGATCACGTCGCCGCAGGACCCCACGGAGCTCCGGGCGAGCACGCGCGCGACCGCGGCGCAGTACATCGCGTCCGGCATCGATCCGACCAAGTCGACCCTGTTCGTGCAGTCCCACGTGCCGGCGCACGCCGAGCTCGCATGGGTGCTCAACACCCTGACGGGGTTCGGCGAGGCCAGCCGGATGACCCAGTTCAAGGACAAGTCAGCACGCCAGGGCGCCGAGGCGGCCTCGGTCGGCCTGTTCACCTACCCGATCCTGATGGCGGCGGACATCCTGCTGTACGACACGGCGGTCGTGCCGGTCGGTGACGACCAGCGCCAGCACGTCGAGCTGACGCGCGACCTCGCCACCCGGTTCAACTCGCGCTTCGGCGACACCTTCGTCGTCCCGAAGGCACAGATCGGCACCGAGACCGCCCGGATCTACGACCTGCAGGACCCGACGAGCAAGATGAGCAAGTCCGCGGCGTCGGACAACGGGCTGATCCGCCTGCTCGACGACCCGAAGCGCACCGCGAAGAAGATCCGGTCGGCCGTCACCGACACCGAGCGCGAGATCCGGGCCGACCGTCAGGCCAAGCCCGGTGTGACCAACCTGCTCGCGATCCTCTCGGCGTTCACGCGCACCCCGGTCGCGTCGCTCGAGGAGCAGTTCGTGGGCAAGGGCTACGGCGACCTCAAGGGTGCGGTGGCGGACGCCGTCGTCGCCGAGCTCGAGCCGGTGCGCGCCCGGACGCTGGAACTGCTCGACGACCCGGCCGAGCTGGACCGGCTGCTCGCCGTCGGTGCGGACCGTGCCGAGGCGATCGCGCAGGCCACCCTCGCCCGCGTGTACGACCGCATCGGCTTCGTGCCGCGCCGCCGCGCCTGACGATGCTCCCCCTGACGCTGTCGTCGGACCGGGTGCGCCTGACGGTGCCCACCCGGGCCGACACGGCTGCGATCACCGAGGGGTGCCAGGACCCGGCCGTGGTCCGGTGGACGACCGTCCCGACGCCGTACACCGAGCGCGAGGCGCAGACCTTCGTGGACGCGCTCGTCGGCCCCGGCTGGGCGTCCGACCGCGAGTACACGTGGGGCATCCGGCGGGCCGGCTCGGACTGGCTCGTCGGCGTGGTCTCCTTCCGCACCGAGCACCGTGACCTCGGCTTCTGGCTCGCGCCCGCCGCCCGGGGTGCCGGGATCATGCACGAGGCCGTCGAACTCGTGGTCGCGTGGGCGTTCGACCGCGGCGCCCCCGACGTGTACTGGGAGTGCTACGAGGGCAACGTCGGGTCGGCGTCGGTCGCCCGCTCGGCGGGGTTCTCCTTCACCGGCACCGGGACCGCCCGCATCCCCGCCCGTGACGGCGGGCCGACGGTGGCGTGGACGGGGCTGCGTCGCGCCGACGGTGCACCGGCGTCGGAGCTGCCCTGGCCGGCTGCGTCGTTCCCGGACGGCACCGAGGGACCGGAGCACGCGGGCGTGCACCGGGGCGGTCGCTGACACGCGCGGGCGTTCGCTGACAGGGGACCACCGGGTGACGGGTCACCGACGGCCGGTCGGTAGTGTCGGAGCGTGACCACGAACCCCGATCCGTCGGTCCGACCCGCAGAGGGCCGAGCGATGCGCCGCGCGCTCGAGCTCGCCGCGCTCGGGCCGGCCGTCGGCGACCACGCCCGGGTCGGCGCGGTGATCCTCTCCCCCGCCGGCGACGTCCTGGGCGAGGGCTGGCACCGGGGCGCCGGCACCCCGCACGCCGAGGTCGCCGCGATGGCCGAGGTGCCCGCCGAGCAGCTCCGCGGTGCCACCGCGGTGGTCACCCTCGAGCCCTGCAACCACGTCGGCCGCACCGGACCGTGCGCCCTGGCCCTGATCGAGGCCGGCGTCGGACGGGTCGTCTACGCGGTCGACGACCCGGGCGAGCACGCGCACGGCGGGGCCGACCGGTTGCGCGCGGCCGGGGTCGACGTCGTGTCCGGCCTGCTCGCCGACGAGGCCGAGGCCTTCCTCGAGCGCTGGCTCCTCTCCGTCCGCACCGGACGCCCGTGGGTGACCGTGAAGTGGGCGTCGAGCCTGGACGGACGCGTCGCCGCGGCCGACGGCACGAGTCGCTGGATCACCGGGGCGGCCGCACGGCAGCACGTCCACGAGCAGCGGGCCGCGCACGACGCGATCCTCGTCGGCACCGGGACGGTGCTCGCCGACGATCCGAGCCTGACGGCGCGCGGCGACGCGGGCGAGCTCCTCGCCGACCAGCCCCTCCCCGTCGTGGTCGGCGACCGCGCGGTGCCCGACACCGCCGCCGTCCGACAGCACCCGCGCGGCCTGCTCGCGCTCCCGGGGCACGACCTCGCGGACGCGCTCCGCACCCTGCGCGACCACGGCGTCCACTCGGTGTTCGTCGAGGGCGGTCCGACGGTCGCCTCGGCGCTCATCGCGGACGGCCTGGTCGACGAGGTGCTCGTCTACCTCGCCCCGGTCCTGCTCGGCGGCCCCCGGGTCGCGATCGGCGACGTCGGGGTGGGAAGCATCGGCGACCGCCGCCAGTTGGACGTGACGTCCACCACCAGCCTGGGCCCCGACCTCCTGGTCCGCGCTCGTCCCCACCGCCCCCGGACCGGCTCCGGCCGGCCGGCGGAGGGGACCGCGCCCACCGGAGCGGCGACGACAGCAGACCAGGCACAGAACGACCGGAGCACCGCATGACCGACGCCCTCACCTCCCCCACCCCGGGCAGCCCGGTGCACTTCGAGGTCGCGACCGACGTCCCGACGACGCACGGGACGTTCGAGATGCGCGCCTACCGCGACCTCGTGACGAGTGCCGAGCACGTCGCGATCATCGCTCCCGCGCCCGACGGGTCGGCACCGGGCGACGACGCCCTGGTCCGCGTGCACTCGGAGTGCCTGACCGGCGAGGCGTTCGGATCCCTGAAGTGCGAGTGCGGCCCGCAGCTCGATGCCGCGCTCGACACGATCGCCGCCGAGGGCGGTGTCGTGGTGTACCTGCGTGGTCAGGAGGGCCGCGGCATCGGGCTCATCAACAAGCTCAAGGCGTACCGCCTGCAGGAGGACGGGCTCGACACCCTCGACGCGAACCTCGCGCTCGGGCTGCCGGCGGACTCCCGCGAGTACGGCGGAGCCGCCGGGATCCTCGCCGACCTCGGCATCACGCGCGTCCGACTGCTGTCGAACAACCCGGAGAAGCGCCGCCAGCTCGAGGAGCACGGCATCACCGTGTCCGCGCTCGTGCCGCTCGTCGTCGGGATCTCCGCGCAAAACGCCGGGTACCTGGACACGAAGCGTGACCGCATGGGCCACCAGCTGCCCCCGCACCTCGAGGCCGACACCACCAGCTGAGCGCAGGGCACGCACCGGGGACCCTCGGTGGATTCGCAGGTGGACGACATCTGTCGTACGCTGGGTGCTCCGTCACGAGCGGGACCACCCACCGAACGCACCCGACCGAGAGACGCGCCACCCCGCGCGGACCGGTCGGTGTCCGCAGCTTCGGCAGCCACCGCCGCGCTCGAGAGAGCGCTCCCCTCGGAGTCCCCCGCACCATGTCCGCCGCACCGGCACCCACGTCCGCCCCCACCCCGGCATCCGCGCCGGCCGAGAACCCCCGGTCCCGCGTCGTCATCGCGAGCCTGGTCGGCACCTCGATCGAGTTCTACGACTTCTACGTCTACGCGACCGCCGCCGTCCTGGTCTTCCCCGCGCTGTTCTTCCCGAACGAGGACCCGACGGCCTCGCAGCTGTCGTCCTTCGTGACCTTCGCGCTCGCCTTCTTCGCCCGCCCGGTGGGGTCGATCCTGTTCGGCCACTTCGGCGACCGCGTCGGCCGCAAGGCCACCCTCGTCGCGTCGCTCCTCGTCATGGGGACCGCGACCTTCCTCATCGGCTGCCTGCCGACCTTCGGCACCATCGGCATCTGGGCACCCGTCCTGCTCGCCGTGATGCGCTTCGCCCAGGGCGTCGGACTCGGCGGCGAGTGGTCCGGGGCCGCACTGCTCGCGACGGAGAACGCGCCGAAGGGCAAGCGCGGCGTGTTCGGGTCGATGCCGCAGCTCGGCGCCCCGATCGGCTTCCTGCTCGCCAACGGCCTGTTCATCGCGATCAACGCCGCGATGCCCGCCGGCGCGGACGGCACCCCGAACGCCGACTTCCAGGCGTGGGGCTGGCGCATCCCGTTCCTGCTCTCCGCGGTGCTCGTCATCGTCGGGCTCTACGTCCGGTTCAAGCTCGTCGAGTCGACCGTCTTCCGCGGCGTGCAGGAGACCGGCAGCGTCGCGAAGCTCCCGCTCGGCCGGGTGTTCCGGACCTCGTGGAAGGCCGTCATCGTCGGCACCTTCGGCATGGTCGCCACGTACGTCCTCTTCTACTTCATGACGACCTTCACGCTGAACTACGGCACCACCGGTGCCGAGGCGGGACCGCTCGTGCCGAAGATCGGCCTCGGCTACAGCCGCGGCGAGTTCCTCACGCTGCTCATGATCGGCGTCGTGTTCTTCGGCATCTTCACGCCGATCGCGGGCTGGCTGGCGGACAAGTACGGCCGTCGCCGCACCCTCATCCCCACGACGATCGGCATCGCGCTGTTCGGCCTGACGTTCCAGCTGTGGTTCGCCGCGTCGACGGGACCGATCACGGTGGTCACGTTCCTCGTCGTCGGGCTGTCGCTCATGGGCCTGACCTTCGGCCCGATGGGGGCGCTGCTGCCGGAGCTCTTCCCGACGAACGTCCGCTACACCGGCTCGGCGATCGCCTACAACGTCGCGTCGATCCTCGGGGCGTCGCTCGCGCCCACGATCGCCCTGGCGCTCTGGCGGCCGGACGGGAACATCTTCCTCGTCGGCCTGTACCTGACGATCGCCGCGGTCGTGACGCTCGTCGCCCTGCTGTTCGTGCGCGAGACGAAGAGCCGCGGGCTCGCGGACGCAGACGCAGACGCGACCGCAGCCACGGACGTGCGCGCCTGACGGGTCGCCCAGGCGACCACCCGCCGGACGGGAGGCGCGGTGCCGGCTGGTACCGCGCCTCCCGTTCCGTCGTCCCCAGCACCACGGACGGCGCAGCACGCACCCACGTGACGGTGGGAGACTGGACGACGGCCGCCAGCACACCCCGCACGGGCGGCAGGAACCAGGAACGATGAGCCTCCCCTTCGTACGACGCAAGCAGTCCGACGGCCCCCGCGCGAGCTTCGGACGACTGCTGACCTACCTGTTCGAGAACAAGCCCGCGATGGTCGTCATCATCGTGCTGAGCGTCCTCGGAGCCGGCGCCTCGCTCGCGCAGCCGCTGCTCGTCAACCAGGTCGTCACCGCCGTGCAGCGCGGTGACACGCTCTCGGTCCTGGTCTGGGTGCTCGTCGCGCTCGTCCTCGTGTCGGGCGTCCTGAACGGCGTCCAGCACTTCCTGCTCCAGCGCGCCGGCGAGGGCGTGGTGCTCTCCACCCGTCGCAAGCTCATCGCGCGCATCCTCAACCTGCCGATCTCCGAGTTCGACACCCGGCGTACCGGCGACCTGGTGTCCCGGGTCGGCAGCGACACCACCCTCCTGCGGGCCGTGCTGACGCAGGGGCTCATCGAGTCGATCGGCGGCGCACTGACGTTCGTCGGCGCCGTCATCGCGATGGCGGTCATCGATCCGCTGCTCCTCGGCATCACGGTCGTCATCGTGCTCGTCGCGATCGTCGTCGTCGGCGGGCTCAGCCGGCGCATCCGCGTGGCGTCGAAGCGCGCGCAGGAGAAGGTCGGTGACCTCACCGCCGCGGTCGAACGCGGCATCGGCGCCGTCCGCACGATCCGCGCCGCCGGTGCCACCGAGCGCGAGGTCCGCGAGGTCGACGGCCACGCCACCGAGGCCTACCGCCGCGGTCTCGACATCGCCCGGATGTCGGCGTTCGTCGTCCCGGTCGCGAGCATCGTCCTGCAGGTCGCGTTCATCGCCGTCCTCGGCGTCGGCGGGGCGCAGGTCGCCGCGGGCACCATCACGATCGCCACCCTCATCACCTTCATCCTGCTGCTCTTCATGATGGTCATGCCGCTCGGCCAGGCCCTCGGCGCGGTCGTCGCCGTCGCGCAGGCCCTCGGGGCGCTCGGCCGCATCGAGGAGGTCCTGCACCTGCCGACCGAGGACCAGGACGACGCCGCGGTCCGGGTCGCCGCAGCGATCGAGACCGACGACGCGATCGCGTTCGAGCACGTCACGTTCCGGTACGCGCGTGCGGCCGACGCGTCGGGTGCGGACGGCGCGACGGGCGCGGACGGCGCGACGGGCCGGTCGGGAGGCCCGGGTGCCGTCGACGACGCACCCGCCGCCGGCGACGTGGTGCTGGACGACGTGTCGTTCCGGGTCCCGCGCGGCGCGCGCGTCGCGCTGGTCGGCCCGTCGGGCGCCGGGAAGTCGACGACCCTCGCCCTGATCGAGCGGTTCTACGACCCGACCGACGGGGTCATCCGGCTCGGCGGTGTCGACGTCCGCGGGCTCGACCGCGCCGAGCTCCGCGCACAGATCGGGTACGTCGAGCAGGACGCTCCGGTGCTCGCGGGCACGATCCGGGCGAACCTGCTCCTCGGCTCGCCCGACGCCTCCGAGGAGGACTGCGTCCGCGTGCTGGAGGCGGTCAACCTCGGCGAGGTGCTGCACCGCGACCCCCGGGGCCTCGACGCGCAGGTCGGCGAGGACGGCGTCATGCTGTCCGGTGGTGAGCGGCAGCGACTCGCGATCGCCCGCGCGCTGCTGGCCGCTCCCCCGATCCTGCTGCTCGACGAGTCGACGTCGTCCCTCGACGGCGTGAACGAGCAGAAGATGCGGCTCGCGATCGACGCCGTCGCCGAGGACCGCACCCTGCTCGTCATCGCGCACCGGCTGTCCACCGTCGTGGACTCGGACGTCATCGTCGTGCTCGAGCACGGCCGGGTCGTCGGCACGGGCACGCACTCCGAGCTCGTGCAGTCGACCCCGCTCTACCGGGACCTCGCGAAGCACCAGCTGCTCGTCTGACCCCGGCCCTGCGGGTCAGGCGGCGAAGGGGTCCGGGGTCAGGACGTAGACCGACTCCAGGTACTCCTCGATGCCCTCGTGCGAGCCCTCGCGACCGAGGCCCGACGACTTCACGCCGCCGAACGGGAACGCGGCGTTCGACACGACGCCCGTGTTCAGGCCGAGCATGCCCGTCTCGAGGCGTTCGGCGAGCCGCTGGCCCCGCCGGAAGTCCGTCGTGAAGGCGTAGGCGACGAGCCCGTACTCGGTGTCGTTCGCGAGCCGGATGCCCTCCTCCTCGGTCGTGAAGCGCGTGATCGACACGACCGGTCCGAAGATCTCCGTGGTGAGGATGTCCGACCCGGGCTGCACCTCGTCGAGCACGGTCGGCGCGTAGAACGTGCCCGGGCGGTCGACGCGCTGCCCACCGGTCACGAGGGTCGCGCCCCGCTCCACCGCGTCGTCGACGAGCCCAGCGGCCTTGTCCACCGCACGGTCGTCGATGAGCGGGCCGAGCGTCGTGCCGTCCTCGGTACCCCGGCCGACCCGGAGCTCCTCGACCTTCGCGGTGAGGGCCGCGGTGAACGCGTCGGCGATGCCCTCCTGCACGAAGAAGCGGTTGGCGGCCGTGCAGGCCTCGCCCACGTTGCGGAACTTCGCCTGCATCGCGGCGGCGACCGCCTCGTCGAGGTCGGCGTCGTCGAACACGAGCAGCGGGGCGTTGCCGCCGAGCTCCATGCTCGTCTTCAGCACGTTGTCGGCCGCCTGCTTGAGGAGGGCCGACCCGACCGGGGTCGACCCCGTGAAGGTGAGCTTGCGGAGCCGGCGGTCGGCGATGATCGGCTCGGACAGTGCCTTCGCGTCGCGCGACGGCACCACGTTGAGCACGCCGTCCGGCAGACCCGCCCGCCGGAACAGCTCGACCAGGAAGAGCGTCGTCAGCGGGGTCAGGTCGGCGGGCTTCAGCACGACCGTGCAGCCGGCGGCGAGCGCGGGCCCGATCTTCCGGGTGGCCATCGCGAGCGGGAAGTTCCACGGCGTGATCGCGTAGACCGGTCCGACCGGACGGCGGAGGACGATGCCGCGGCCCGTCCCCTCGGGGTTCGTGCGGTAGTCGCCGTGGATGCGGACGGCCTCCTCGGAGAACCACCGGAGGAACTCGCCGCCGTACACGACCTCGCCCCGCGACTCCGCGAGCGGCTTGCCCATCTCGAGCGTCATCAGGGCGGCGAGGTCGTCCTCGTGCTCGTGGACCAGGTCGAAGGCACGGCGCAGGACGTCCGAGCGCGTCCGCGGCGCGGTCGAGGCCCAGCCCTCCTGCGCGGCCACGGCGGCGTCGAGGGCGGCGATGCCGTCCTCGGGCGTCGCGTCGGCGACCTCGGCGAGGACCGCGCCGGTGCTCGGGTCACGGACGGGGAATGTCGCGCCGCCGCTCGCGGGGCGCCACGAGCCGCCGATGTACAGGCCGGTGGGGACGTCGGCGACCGAGACGTGCTCGTCGCGGACGGTCGTGGTGGTGCTGGTGGTGCTGGTGGTGCTGGTGGTGCTGGTGGTGCTGGTGGTGCTGGTGGTGCTGGTGGTGCTGGTCACAGTACTGCTCCTCCGGGGCTCGCGAGCCCCTCGTCCGTGTCGCTGCGGTCGACGTGTCCGCCGGCCGCGCTGATCTCGGCCAGGGCACGCGCGCTCCGCTCGGGGTCGACGCCCGCCACGAGGTCCTCGTACACCGCGACGTCGAAGCCGGCCGCACGCGCGTCGAGCGCCGACGCCCGGACGCAGTGGTCCGTGGCGATCCCGACGACGTCGACCGTGGTCACGCGTCGGTCCGCGAGCAGGTCCGGCAGGGTCGTGCCGTCCTCCGTGGACGCCTGGAACGCCGAGTAGTCGGGACGCCCACGGCCCTTGAACACGTGGACGTCGACGACGCTCGTGTCGAGGTCGGGGTGGTAGTCCGCCCCGGGCGTGCCGCCGACGCAGTGCACCGGCCACGTGTCGACGTAGTCGGGTCCCTCGGGGCCGGCGAAGTGTCCGCCGTTGTCGTCGTCCCCGTGGTGCCAGTCCCGCGAGGCGACGATCAGGTCGTACTCGTCGGCGTGGCGGCGGAGGTAGACGGTGATGCGCTCCGCGACGGCAGCGCCCCCGTCGACACCGAGTGCACCGCCCTCCGTGAAGTCGTTCTGGACGTCGACGACGAGCAGTGCCCTGGCCATGTCCCCATCCTGCACCCCGAGCCTCCGGGCGCGGTGAGGCTCAGGACGAGGTCAGGCTGCCGCCGCAGGAGTACGTCGCCGCGGTCACGGCGTCGAGCGCCGGCAGGGCGGCCGCTCGCGACGAACCGATGGCGTAGAAGGCGAAGGTCAGCCGGGTGCCGTCCGCGGCGTCGATGTACCCGCCCAGCGTGTTCGCGCTGTCGATCCAGCCCGTCTTCGCGTGCACCTTGCCGCGGGCGACCGCGTTCGCGCCCGTGAAGCGGCTCGACAGCGTGCCGGACACCCCCGCGACCGGCAGCGACTCGGCGAGCACCCCGAGGCCCTTCGCGCCCGCGGCGACCTGCACCATGAGGTGGGCGACGAACGCCGGCGACACCGCGTTCGACGCGCTCTCCCCCGAGCCGTCCCGGATCACGATGCCGGCCGGGTCGAGCCCGTAGCCCGCCAGGGCCCGCTGGTACACCCCGGTCAGGGACGCAGCGGAACCGCCCGCGCCGGACTCCCGCGACGAGACCCGGGCGAGCATCTCCGCGAGGGTGTTGTCGGAGTTCGGGATCATCTGCCCGATCAGCGTCGAGACGGGCTGCGACGACACCGACGCGATCGTGTCCGAGCTCGTCGTCGCACGGTGGACGACCTGCGCGTTCCCGGCACCGACGACCCCGGCGGCCGCCAGCGCGGTCCGGAACGCCGCACCGGCGCGGCCGACCGGGTCGGTGGAGCGCGGCGACGTGGCCGCGGCGGGGTTCGCACGGTCGCCGTCGACCATCAGCGCGGTGACCCGCGGCTGGTAGCCGATCGTCCGCTCGGTCTCCGGCCAGGTCGGGTCCCACGCGTCGGCGTCGTCCCAGTAGCTGTCGTCCGCGACGATCGTCGTGACGGGGGCGTCGCCGAGCGCCGCCTTCACCTGCTGGGCGAGCTGCGCCAGGGTCGGGGCGCCCGGGTAGACGGTGCCGTTGCCGGCCGACAGCGTCGCGTCGCCGTGCCCGACCAGGGCGATCGTGCCGTCCGCCTCCTTCGTCACGGTGGTCGGGATGCGGTGGTCACCGCCCAGCACGGCCAGCGCGGTGGCGCTCGTGAGCGTCTTCATGACGCTGCCGGTCTGGGCGGCCTCCGTGCCCTTCCTCGAGAACAGTGTCTCGCCGGTCGCCGCGTCCATCACGAAGCCCTCGAAGTCGCCGAGACCCGCGGCGGACGCGGCGGAGTCGATCGTGCACGTGCGGAGTGCCGACGGACCCGCGGGGTCGGCGGGGACGGCCCGGGCGTCCGGGGTCGGCGTCGCGCTCGGGGTCCGCGACGCACGCGGCGTCGCCGGGGCGGAGGACGCGCTCGCGTCGACGGTCGGCGCCGCGGCCGGGCGCGACGGCATGGTCGCGGCGGCGACCGCGACGGCCCCGCCGGAGCCGAGCACCAGGACGCCGGCCAGGCCGCCCGCGATCCACGGCACGGGACGTCGGGCCGCCGAACGGCGCACGGCGGCGGCCGCGTCGCGGAGGCGCGTCGGGAGGGACTTCGACGAGGGCTGCTGGTCGGACATCGCGAACGATCCTACGGAACCCGGCCACGGGCCTCCAGACACGATCCGCGACCGGGGGTCAGGCGACGGAGGCGGGAGCCGGACCGTCCTCGTCGTCGGCCGCGTAGCGGACGCCGACCTGGCGTCGGGCCTCGTCCATCACCGCCATGACGGCCACCGTCTCCTCGGGGTCCATCGGGCCGCCCTCGTGCGTGCCCGAGGTGATCATCTCCTCGAACGCGCGGGCCTCGTGCGCGTACCCGGCGAGCTGCTCGCGGGAGTCGTACTCCTCGACGACCGCGCCGTCCCGGTCCCGCAGTCGCCAGGTCGTCGGGGTGTACCAGGTGTCGTCGAGGTCGATGCGGCCGTCCTCGCCGATCACCGAGGCGGTGTTCGGGCTCCGGAGGTCGAGGGCGAAGTGCACCGTCGACTGCGCACCGCCCTCGTGCGTGAGCACGAGACCCACCTGCGTGTCGACGCCCTGGTCGCTCAGCGTGCCCGCGGCGGTCACGGCCGTCGGAACTCCGAGGACGTCGACCGCGAACGAGATCGGGTAGACGCCGAGGTCGAGCATCGCGCCGCCGCCCAGCGCGGGGTCGTTGAGGCGGTGGTGGGGGTCGCTCGGCAGGGCCTGGTGGTGCGACGCCTCGACGAGTCGCGGTCGGCCGATCCGCCCCTCGGCGATCAGCTCGCGGATCATCCGCATCTGCGGGAGGAACCGGGTCCACATCGCCTCCATGACGGCGACGTCGGCGCGACGCGCCGCGTCGACGACCCGGCGGGCCTCGGCTGCGGTGATCGTGAACGCCTTCTCGACGAGCACGTGCTTGCCCGCGGCGATCGCGAGGAGGGCGTCCTCGGCGTGCCGCGAGTGGGGCGTGGCGACGTAGACCGCGTCGACCCCCTCGTCGGCCACCAGGTCCTCGTAGGAACCGTGGGCGCGGGCGATGCCGTGCTCGGCGGCGAAGGCCTCGGCGCTCGCACGCGTGCGGCTGCCCACCGCGACGAACTCGATCCCCGCGGCGGTGCAGTCCACCACGAAGGAGCGGGCGATGCCGCCCGTGCCGATGACTCCCCAGCGAACCGTCATGGCCCCTGTCTACCAGCGGTCGGCCCCGCGCCGTCCGCGGGACCGCTTCCCGGGCAGTACTCGCTTCCCGTGCGGACCCACATGGACCGCTCGGCGCACGGCCAGTTAGCGTGCTCGTGTCCCCCGACCGGGGGCGTTCCCCGACTCGAAGGTGATCCCGTCTCCATGCGCCGATCAGTCCTCACCGCCGTCGCCACGAGCGCGGCCGTCCTGCTCACGACGACGCTCGTCGGCGCCGGCCCCGCCGCAGCCCACGGCTGGGGTCCGCCCGGGCACGACCACGGGCACGACACCGCTCTCACGCCCCGCACGCAGTTCACGATGGCTGCCGACGGCTCCTCCGGCGCGACGCAGGGCGGTGATGGCATCCCGAACATCGACTCGGTGAAGAAGACCATCGCGACGTACTACGGCGACCCCGGCACCGGGATCGCGGACGAGACCGACTCGCCCTACATCCGCGAGATGCGCTCGATCGTCGACCGTGAGACGCGCCAGCTCCGCCGCATGCACGACACCGCCGTCCGGCACGGGCAGCGTCCGGCCATCGTGCTCGACGCCGACGACACGACGCTCTGGACGTACGACATTGAGGTCGCGGACATGCACTTCGTCTTCGACCCCGCCCGCCAGGACGAGTGGGTGCAGGACGAACGCTTCGCCGCCACGCCCTCGATGGTCGGCTTCGTGAACCGTGCCCAGGCGATGGGGTTCACCGTCTTCGGGCTCACCGGTCGCAACGACGACCAGAAGACCGCCACCGTGCAGAACCTGACCAAGGTCGGCTACACCGCGTTCGCCCCGGACCGGTTCTTCACGAAGTGGACCGGCGTCGGCGCCTCGCAGCAGCCGTCGTACATCACGTGCGCCACCGCGAAGTGCACGACGGCCGAGTACAAGGCCCTGACGCGCAAGCACATCGAACAGGACCTCGGCTACGACATCACGCTGAACGTCGGCGACCAGTGGAGCGACCTGCAGGGCGGGTACGCGGACCGCTCCCTGAAGCTGCCGAACCCCACCTACTTCCTCCCCTCCGCCGACCTCCCCGGCGTGTCCGAGCCACGGCTGACCCCGCGCACGCGGTTCACCATGGCGGCGGACGGCTCGTCCGGCGCGACGCAGGGCGGTGAGGGCATCCCGAACATCGACTCGGTCAAGAAGACCATCGCGACGTACTACGGCGACCCCGGCACCGGGATCGCGGACAAGACCGACTCGCCCTACATCCGCGAGATGCGCTCGATCGTCGCGCGACAGGCGCCCGTCGTCGCCGCCCAGTGCTCCGTCGCGAGCCGTCAGCACCGCAACCCCGCGATCGTGCTCGACGCCGACGACACGACGCTCTGGACCTACGACATGGAGGTCGCGGACATGCACTTCGTCTTCGACCCCGCGCTGCAGGACGAGTGGGTGCAGGACGAGCGCTTCCCGGCCACCCCGTCGATGACCTCGCTCGTGTCCGTGGCCGAGCGCTCCGGCTGCACGATCATCGGGCTCACCGGCCGCAACGACGGCCAGGAGGAGGCGACCATCGCCGACCTGAACAAGGTCGGCTACCCGCAGTTCAGCGCCACGAAGCGCGGCACCGAGACGTACTACACGAAGTGGACCGGTGTCGGCGCCTCGCAGCAGCCGTCGTACGTCACGTGCGCCGCGGCGAAGTGCACCACCATCGAGTACAAGGCGCAGACCCGGGCGCACATCGAGTCTCGTGCCGGCGGTCGGTACGACGTCGTCGCGAACTTCGGCGACCAGTACAGCGACCTCATCGGTGGGTCGGCGGACCGGAGCGTCAAGCTGCCGAACCCCACCTACTACCTGCCGTGACCACCCGTGCCCCTGCCGGACGCCTCGGTCCGGCAGGGGCCCGGCGCAGGGCTCCCGTGTGCGCCGGACGGGTCGGCCTGAAGGGTCGGCCTGACGGGTCGAAACGACGGAACCCCCGGTCGGACATCGTCCGACCGGGGGTTCCGGTTGTGAGCCGCCTGTCGGAATCGAACCGACGACCTATTCATTACGAGTGAATCGCTCTGCCGACTGAGCTAAGGCGGCGGACGCTCCGTTCCCGGAGCGGCACGGGTAACGACTATACAGGTTCAGACGAGCGAACGCGAAACGAGCGCGCCGAGCTCGTCGAAGGAGCGCTGCAGCTCGTCCACGAGGAGCGTCTCGGAGCCGCCGTCGGACCACTCCCACCAGGCGTGCCGGAGCGCCGCGAGCGCGACCACCGACGCCAGGCGTGCCCGCCTCCGGAGCACCTCCGGTGCCTCGTCGACGTCCGCCCCGGTCGCCGTGAGTCGTTCGGTGACGGCGTCCTCGATCTGCGCCTGGAACTCCTTCATCGATGCCATCCGCCTGCTGAACAGCTCGGGCGCGGCACGGAGCACCTGCTGGCGCTCGGCGAGCAGCTCGCGGTCGTCGACGAGCTCCTCGGCCGCGTGCACGAGCAACACCCCGAGGTCGGACAGCAGCTCCCCGGTCGGTCCCCCCGCCCGGAAGGCGTCGAGCGCCGGCCCCGCGGGCAGCGTCGGGTCGTCGCCGAGCAGCGCCTGCTCCTTGCTCGGGAAGTAGTTGAAGAAGGTGCGCGGCGAGACGTCCACCCGGCGGGCGATCTCGTCCACGGTGACCGCCGGCCAGCCGGACTCGATCGCGATCCGGAGAGCCGCCTGCTGGATCGCGAGACGGGTGGCGCGGCGCTTGCGTTCACGCAGGCCGGGTGCAGCGTCGGGCATGGCGCGATCTTCTCACGGCCGGTGCAGCAGCCGGCTGCGGGTGTGCGCAGGCTGCCGGGTTCGGACGGTGGAGACCGACCCGCCGGGGTCGGACGACAGCGGCGGGTCGGCCGGGAGGCGCGTGGTCGGCCCGTCGGGGACGCCTGCGTCCGTCGGTGCCCCCGTCGGGCGACGGGGCGATCCGTCCGTCAGCGGGTCGCGCGGGCGATCGTGACGAGCAGCGCCTCGAGTGCCAGCAGAGCGGCGACGTTCGCCGCGATCCGCTGCCGTGCCAGGGCGACGGCGTCGAGCACCTCGAGGGCAGCGGCGGGCGGGACGACCTCGAGCGCGCGGTCGAGCTGGTCGCGCATCGCGAGGTTCACGGGTTCGGCCGGCGCGCCGAGACCGAGCAGGAGCAGGTCGCGGTACAGCGAGGACACGTCGACGAGGATGCGGTCGAGGCCGTCGCGGAGGCTCCGGGTCGCCCGGCGCTTCTGGTCCTCCTCGAGTGCGCGGAGCTGCGACCGCAGCGCGGGCGGCACGGTCCCGCCCGGTGCCACTCCGAGTGAGCGGAGTGCGGCGTCGCGTTCCTCGCTGTCCCGTTCCACGGTGATCGCCTTGGCGTCCTCGTCGGCCACGGCGAGCAGGTCCGCAGCGGCCATCACCGCGTCGCCCACCGAGCGGATGCCGAGCACCGTCTCGAGCGTCCGTCGACGGCGGCCACGGGCGTCCTCGCTCGTCGCCAGGCGTTGTGCCATGCCGATGTGGCTCTGGGCCTGCCGGGCGGCGTCGGTGGCGAGGTCCCGGTCCACCCCGGTGCGGGCGACGATGAGGTCCGCGACGGACGCCACGTCCGGCACGCGCAGGCGCACCGAACGGACCCGCGACCGGATCGTGGGCAGCAGGTCCGCCTCGCTCGGGGCGCAGAGGATCCAGACCGTGCGCTCCGGCGGTTCCTCGAGCGCCTTGAGCAGCAGGTTCGAGGTGCGCTCGGTCATGCGGTCGGCGTCCTCGATGATGACGACGCGGTAGCGACCGACCGACGGCGAGTAGTGCGACGACGTGACGAGGTGCCGGATCTCGTCGATGGTGATGATCACGCGTTGCGTGGTCAGCACGGAGACGTCCGGGTGGGTCCGTGCCGCGATCTGCTGCAGGGTGTGGTCGTCGTCGGCGCCCGAGCCGACCAGCGCGGCCGCGAACGCCGCCGCGACGTTGGACCGACCGGACCCGGGCGGGCCGGTGATGAGCCACGAGTGGGTCATCCCACCCGTGGCCTCGGGGCCCTCGGCCGCGCTGCGCAGCGCGGCGACCGCCTCGTCCTGCCCGGTCAGGCCGTCCCACACGCTCACGGGGTCATCCTCGCAGCAGCCTCCGTCACGCGGGCGGTCGTCACGATGCGCTCGGGTCCGGGGCCGGGATCCCGACGAGCGCGCCGACGGCGGTGCGCACGGCGCGTTGGACGTCCTCGGCAGGAGCCGACGCGTCGACGACCAGGAACCGGGCCGGTTCCGCGGCGGCCGCGTCGAGGAACGCGCCGCGGACGGTCTCGTGGAAGGCGGCGGCCTCGGACTCGAGCCGGTCGAAGGTGTCGCCCCGCGCCGCGGCCACACGGGCGCGGCCGACCGTGACGTCGAGGTCGAGCAGCACGGTCAGGTCAGGCGCGAGGCCGTCGGCGGCCCACTCCGACACCGATCGGATGCGGTCGGCCCCGAGGCCCCTCGCGACGCCCTGGTAGGCCACGGAGGAGTCGATGTAGCGGTCCTGCAGCACGACCTCGCCGCGCTCGAGGGCCGGCCGGACGACCGTCTCCACGTGGTGGGCACGGTCGGCCGCGTAGAGCAGGGCCTCCGCACGCGGGGCGACGTGGCCCCGCTCGTGCAGCACCATCTCGCGGATGCGCTGCCCGAGGTCCGTGCCCCCGGGCTCACGCGTCCGCACGACCGTCCGACCGCTGGCCTCGAGCCAGTCGGTGAGCAGTGCGGCCTGGGTGGTCTTGCCCGCGCCGTCACCGCCCTCGAGGGTGATGAACCGTCCGGTCACTTCTTCTTGGCCGGCGCCTTGCGGGCCGGGGCCTTCTTCTTCACCGGACCCTTGGCGCGCTTGTCGGCGATGAGCTGCACGGCGCGCGCGTGGTCGACCGTCTCGATGTCCTCGCCGCGCGGGATGGTCGCGTTCGTCTCGCCGTCGGTGACGTACGGACCGAAGCGGCCGTCCTTCATCTTGATCGGCTTGCCGGACACCGGGTCGGCGTCGAACTCCTTGAGCGCGGCACTCGCGGTCCGCTTCGCACCGTACTTCGGCTGCGCGAACAGCTCGATCGCGCCGGGGAGGTCGACGTCGAAGATCGCGTCCTCGCTCGGCAGCGTCCGGGTGTCGGTGCCCTTCTTGATGTACGGGCCGTAGCGACCGTTCTGCGCCGTGATGTCCTCGCCGGACTCCGGGTCCTTCCCGACGACGCGGGGCAGGTCGAGGAGCTTGAGCGCGGTCTCCAGGTCCACCGTCTGCGGATCCATCGACTTGAACAGGGACGCGGTGCGCTCCTTGGGCGCCGCGGCCTTCTTCGTCGTCTTCTTCGCGGGGGCCTTCGCCGTGGTCTTCGAGGCGGCCTTCGTCGTGGTCGACGTCGGAGCCTGCTCGGCGGCAGCCTCGACGACCTCGCCGGTGGACGGGTCGACCGTCGGCTCCGGCTCCGGGGTGCGCTCCGTCACGTAGGGGCCGAAGCGGCCGTCCTTCGCGAGGACCTCCTTGCCGGTCTCGGGGTTGATGCCGACGACGCGGTCCCCGACGACGGGCGCGTCGACGAGCTCCTGCGCCTTCTCGACGGTGAGCTCGTCGGGCGCGAGGTCCTCGGGCACGTTGACGCGCCGGGGCTTCTCCGGGTCGTCGCTCGGGACCTCGATGTACGGGCCGTAGCGGCCGATGCGCAGGGTGAGACCGGGCGCGAGCTCGACCGAGTTGATGTCGCGCGCGTCGATCTCGCCGAGGTTGTCGATGACCGTCCGGAGCCCACGGTGGTCGTCACCGCCGAAGTAGAACCCCTTGAGCCAGTCGATGCGGTCGGCGTCGCCGCTCGCGATCCGGTCGAGGTCTTCCTCCATCCCGGCGGTGAAGTCGTACTGCACGAGGTCGCCGAAGTGGTCTTCGAGCAACCGGACCACGCTGAACGCGATCCAGTTCGGCACGAGGGCGCTCCCCCGCTGGGTGACGTACCCGCGGTCCATGATCGTCGAGATGATCGCCGCGTACGTCGACGGACGACCGATCCCGAGCTCCTCGAGCGTCTTCACGAGGCTGGCCTCGGTGTAGCGCGGCGGCGCCGACGTGTCGTGCCCCTTCGCCTCGACGTCGCTCACGCCGAGGTGGTCGCCCTCGGCCATCTGCGGGAGCTTGGCGTCGCCGTTGTCCCCGCCGTGGCGGTCCTCGTCGCGGCCCTCTTCGTAGGCGTTGAGGAACCCGCGGAAGGTGATGACGGTGCCGGACGCCGTGAACTCGGCGTCGGTGCCGGTGGCGGTCGCGGCGATGCCGGCGACCGGCTCCGTCGACGTGATGCCGAGCACGACCGACGCGGTCGAGCCCTTGGCGTCCGCCATCTGCGAGGCGACCGTGCGCTTCCAGATGAGGTCGTAGAGCCGCCAGTCGTTGCCGCGCAGCACGCCCTCCATCTCGGACGGGGTGCGGAAGGTGTCACCGGCGGGGCGGATCGCCTCGTGCGCCTCCTGCGCGTTCTTGCTCTTGCCCGCGTAGCTGCGCGGCTTCTCCGGGATCGTCTCCGGGCCGTACAGCGCGGAAGCCTGCTTGCGGGCCGCGGTGACGGCCTGCTGCGACAGGGACGACGAGTCCGTTCGCATGTAGGTGATGTGGCCGTTCTCGTAGAGCGACTGGGCCACGCTCATGGTCTGGCGCGCGGAGAACCGGAGCTTGCGCGCGGCCTCCTGCTGCAGCGTCGACGTCGTGAAGGGCGCGGCGGGTCGACGCGTGTACGGCTTCGACTCGACGCTCCGCACGACCGCGTCGCCGGCGCCCTCGAGCACCGCAGTCAGGGCGGCGGCGGACGCCTCGTCGAGACGGACGGCCTCACCCTTGAGCGCACCGCGGTCGTCGAAGTCGCGTCCGGAGGCGACCCGTGTGCCCTGCAGGCGGGCGAGCCGCGCGGTGAAGGCGGTGTCGCCGACCTTCTCGAAACGGGCGGACAGGTCCCAGTAGTTCGCGGAGACGAAGGCGAGCCGCTCGCGCTCCCGGTCGACGACGAGACGGGTCGCCGCGGACTGCACGCGACCCGCCGAGAGTCCGGGGCCGACCTTGCGCCAGAGCACCGGCGAGACCTCGTACCCGTAGAGACGGTCGAGGATGCGGCGGGTCTCCTGCGCGTCGACCAGCGCGGTGTCGAGCTCGCGGGTGGCCTCCTTCGCGCGCTGGATGGCCTCCTTGGTGATCTCGTGGAACACCATGCGCTTGACCGGCACCTTGGGCTTGAGCACCTGCAGGAGGTGCCACGCGATGGCCTCGCCCTCGCGGTCCTCATCGGTTGCGAGGAAGAGCTCGTCGGCTTCCTTCAGCGCCCGCTTGAGCTCGGTGACCGTCTTCTTCTTCGCGTCGGAGACGACGTAGTAGGGCTCGAAGCCGTTGTCGACGTCGACCGAGAACTTGCCGAGCGAACCCTTCTTGAGCTCGGCGGGCAGGTTCTTGGGCTCGACGAGGTCACGGATGTGTCCGACGGACGCCTGGACCTCGTATCCGTCACCGAGGTATTGCGCGATCGTCTTCGCCTTCGCGGGGCTCTCGACGATCACGAGCTTCTTCGTGCCTGGCACGTGTCTCCTTGATCGATGGTGCGTGCCGGCCCTGGACGCCAGCGGAGTCCGGGTCGACCGGGACGACGGTGACCGGGGGCCGACGTGCACACCATACACACCCTGTTCGGACGTGCTGGTCGCCGGACCGGCGACGGCGACCGCGCTCACGGCGAACGGTCCCGGGGCGACGACGACCCGCACGCGGGCGGTCGCCGACCGTGTGGCGCAGGAGCCGAGCGCCGCGCCGTTCGCGGCCGCCACCCGGCCGGCCGTGGCGCAGGGCGTCCCCGCGACCCGACCGACCAGCACCGCCGCCGCGGCGAGCGCAGCGGCGTCGGCCGCGGTGCGTGCCCGGACGTCGCCGACGCGCATCCGCGCCGCTCCCAGGGCCGCCGTGGCCACGACGAGGACGACGGCCACGGCGGCGACGAGCAGGACGGTCGCCGTCCCGTGGTCGTGCCGTGCTCGTGCACCGGCGGTCACCGCCCGCCCTCCGCGGCACAGCCGGTCGCCCGGAGCGGCAGGAGGGCGAACGGCCCGGGAGCGGCCGCCCGGAGATCGACGCACACGAGGCCGTCCGAGCGGCGGATCGACGACGACGCCCCGGGCGCGCCGGACGACACCGCGGTCGCGGCCGCCCCGTCGTCCCCGCGCCCGAGGGCCCGCGCTGCGGCACCGGCGGTGTCCTGGAGTCGCCCGGCTCGGTCGGCGAGCACGACGCCCGCGACGAGCGACACCAGGACCAGGGTGACGACGGGCAGCGCGACCGCGAACTCGACGGTCACGCTCCCCCGGTCGCCCTGCCCGCGGTCGGAGGCGATCACGGGACCAGCGCCCCGCGGACCAGGTCGGTCAGGACCTGCTGGACCTCGCCCGAGCGCATCACCGCGACGAGGACGCCCGCGAAGGCGACCGCGGCGAGGATGACCACGGCGTACTCCGCCGTCGCCGATCCGCGGTCGCCGGCGAGCCGGCTGCGGACCGCCCGCTCCCAGCGCCGCCCGGCGCGGACGCGGACGCGCCGCCGCTCCCGCTCCCGCTCCCGCCCTCGGCCTGTCGCGGTCCGTCGTGCTGCCCTGGTGTCGGTCATCCCGTTCCCCTCTCTCCTGTCGTGCTCCAACGGTCGTGCACCGCGGCGGCCCGCACCCCGTCGATGCGTCGGTCTGTGGACGCCTCACCCGAGTCCGCCGACGGTGGAGGACAGGACCCCGACCACGACGGGCACGACCCCGACCAGGACGAACGCCGGCAGCACGCAGGTGCCGAGCGGCAGCACGAGCCGCACCGCCAGCCGCTCCGCCCCGGCCAGTCCCGCCGCGGCCGCGTCGTCGCGGACGTCCTCCGCCGCTGCACGCAGCAGTCCCGCCGCCGGTACCCCCGCCCGTCGCCCCAGGTCGAGCGCCTCCCGCAGCCGTGCGGCGACCTCCGGCCCGGGCTCGGTCGGCAGGCCGGCGTCGGCGAGCGCCGCACGCACGGTCTCCTCGGCCGTCTGCCACGACCCGCCCCCGGTCAGCGCCACCGCCCACGCGTCCAGCTCGATCCCGGGGATCCGTCCTTCGGGGACGGTACGGAGCACGAGGAGCCGTGTCCAGCGTCGACCGACCGCGACGAGGCCGGCGGCGAGGGCCGAGCACGCCCAGCCGACCGGCCGCGTCAGCAGGACCTCGGCCGCGCCGGCGTCCCACGCCCAGCCGAGCCCGAGACCCAGGAGCGGCAGCGCGAGCACGACGCGCGCACTCGTCCGGGGCCCGGCGAGCGCGACGCGCACCGCTCGGTCCGCCGCGGCGCTCCTGCGCATCGCGGCCGAGAGCGCGCGGAGCGCCTCGGCGGACGGCGCCCCGCTCCGGGCCGCGACGTCGAGGACGACCCGCACGTCCCGCCACGCCGGATCCGCGGACGCCGGACGGCCCCCGACGAGTGCCCAGGCGCGGGGTGCCGGGACCCCCGCGGCGACGAGCACGGCGACGCGGTCGAGGACCCGCGCGGCCGCCGACGCGTCGTCGGTGCCCGGGACCCGACCAGGAGGACCGCGACGCGCAGCCGGCCGGCCGGTCACACCCGGCCGACGCCCCGGACCGGACGTACGGCGAGCCGAGCGTCGCCGTCGACCACGCAGGAGCCCACCGCGGCGAGACCCCGCCTCGACCCCGAGCGTTCGAGGTGCACGACGAGGTCCACCGCGCTCACCACCTGCCGGGCGAGCGCCTCCGGCCCGAGCCCGGCGAGTGCACCGAGGGCCTCGAGCCGGGCCGCGACGTCCTGCAGGCCGTTGGCGTGCAGCGTCCCCGCACCGCCGTCGTGCCCGGTGTTGAGGGCGGACAGCAGTTCCCGCACCTCCGCGCCCCGGCACTCGCCCACCACGAGCCGGTCCGGCCGCATGCGCAGCGCCTCCCGCACCAGCCGGTCGAGCCCGATCGCGCCCACGCCCTCCGCGTTCGCCTGCCGCGCCTCGAGCGCGACGACGTGCGGGTGGTCGACGCGGAGCTCCGCGACGTCCTCGACGGTGACGATGCGCTCGTCGTGCGGGACCGCCGCCAGCATCGCCGCCAGCACCGTCGTCTTGCCGCTGCCGGTGGCGCCCGTGACGAGCACGTTCCGCCGCTCGGCCACCGCGCGCTCAAGCACCGCGCGCGGGACGGCCCGGAACGCACCGCGGCGTTCGAGGGACGCGAGCGTCGGTCGGTCCGGCGACGGGAGCCGCACCGACAGTGCGGTGCCGCCCACCGAGACCGGCGCGAGCACGACGTGCACCCGGACGCCGTCGCCGTGCCGGACGTCGGCGCACGGTGTCGTCTCGTCGACGTGTCGTCCGCCGAGGGCCACGAGTTCCGCGGCGAGCGCCCGGACACGCCGCTCGGGCAGGTCCGGTGGGACGCGCTCGAGGCCGCGCCCCCGGTCCACCCACGTTCCGCGACCGCCGACGACGAGGACGTCCGTGGTGGCGGCGTCCGTGACGAGCGCGGCGAGTTCCTCGAACGCCGCGGCGTCCACCGCCCTGCGGCCCCGGGTGGGGAGCCGGTGTGCGCCCGGCAGGAACGGCTCGTCGACCACGGACGCCAGGTGCGCGGCGGGCGGACGGCGGACGGGCACGGCGGGCGGAGACGACCCGGCCGCGGCCCGGTCGAGCGGGAGCCCGCCGTCCGGGGACCGACGGGACCTGGGGAGCTCGGCTCGGTGACGGTGCATGGCGACGACGGTAGGGCGGCGGCGTGCTCGGGTGTCCGCCGTCTGCGCACCCTTGTTGGTAGCGGCGACCATCCACACCAACGGCGGGTTTTGTACCCCGCGACGGAATCCCGTACCCCGTTCGGCTCCGGCCCCGTCAGCACGTCGCGCGACCGTCTCCCGGCCCGGTCCGCAGAACGCCGCACCGTCCCGATCACGACCGCTCGGGGCAACGTCTGCAACGAGCGCGTGGACAGGTCTGTCCACGGTTCGGCACCAGCACGCGGATCGCTGCGACCCTGCCCGGAGCACTCCGCGACACCCGTCGGACAAAAAGAAGAGGCGGCACCGGTTGGGGGGAACTGGTGCCGCCTTGACATCGGTGGATTGGGGGGAATCCGACCCGGTGCCGCCGGAAACGAGTCCGGCAGGAACCACTGTACCCCATGAACACCCGTGCTCGGCAACCCCCGCGACCGGATGTCCGAGCGGCGCCCGCCCGGGTCGCTGCGGCGCGCCGACCGAGGGGTAGTCTCCGACTGCACCCCTGCCGCACCGACGCGAGAGGACACCGATGTCCACACCGATCCGGGCCGACGAACGCCACGACGACGGCCCCACCTTCGCCCCCACCGCGGCCTTCGTCGCCGACGCCGTCGCCGGCGAGGACCTGCACACGGCCGCCACCGCCGACCGCGAGGCCTTCTGGGCCGACCAGGCACGCAGCCTGCTGGACTGGCGGACACCGTTCACCCGGACGCTCGACTGGTCCGACGCCCCGTTCGCCAGGTGGTTCGACGACGGCGAGCTCAACGTCGCCGAGAACTGCCTGGACCGCCACGTCCGCGCCGGCAACGGGGACCGGGTCGCGATCCACTTCGAGGGCGCCCCCGGCGACACCCGCCGCATCACCTACGCGGAGCTCACCGCCGAGGTGCACCGCGCCGCGAACATGCTGACCGACCTCGGCGTCGAGCAGGGCGACCGCGTGGTCGTCTACATGCCGCTCGTGCCCGAGGCCGTCGTCACGATGCTCGCCGTCGCCCGCATCGGCGCGGTGCACTCCGTCGTCTTCGGCGGCTTCAGCGCCGAGAGCCTCCGCGCCCGTATCGAGGACGCCGGCGCGAAGCTCGTCGTCACCGCCGACGGCGGCTGGCGACGCGGAGCGGTCTCGCCGCTCAAGCCCGCGGTCGACGAAGCCCTGACCGGCGCGGGCACGGACACCGTCGAGCACGTCCTCGTCGTCAAGCGCGGCGGCAACGACATCGCCTGGACCGACCGCGACCTGTGGTGGCACGACGAACTGGCGAAGGCCGCTCCCGAGCACGAGGCGCAGGCGTTCCCCGCCGAGACGCCCCTGTTCATCCTCTACACCTCGGGCACGACCGGGAAGCCGAAGGGCATCGTGCACACCTCCGGCGGCTACCTGACCCAGGCCGCGTACACGCACCGGAACGTGTTCGACATGCACCCGGAGAAGGACGTCTACTGGTGCACCGCCGACATCGGGTGGATCACCGGACACTCCTACGTCGTCTACGGCCCGCTCGCGAACGGCGTCACGCAGGTGCTCTACGAGGGCACGCCCGACGAGCCGCAGCCCGGTCGCTGGTGGGACATCGTCGACTCCTACGGCGTCACGGTCCTCTACACCGCGCCGACCGCCGTCCGCGCCGCCATGAAGGCCGGCCGGCAGATCCCCGAGGCCCGCAGCCTCGAGTCGCTCCGCCTGCTCGGCAGCGTCGGCGAGCCGATCAACCCCGAGGCCTGGCAGTGGTACCGCCAGGTCATCGGGCACGACCGCACGCCGATCGTCGACACCTGGTGGCAGACCGAGACCGGCGCGATCATGATCTCGGCACTGCCCGGCGTCACGAAGCTCAAGCCCGGCGCCGCGCAGACCCCGCTGCCGGGGATCGTCGCCGAGATCGTCGACGAGGAGGGCCACCGCGTCGACCCGGGCGAGAGCGGCTACCTCACCGTCACCGAGCCGTGGCCGTCGATGGCCCGTGGCATCTGGGGCGATCCGGACCGCTTCGTCGAGACCTACTGGGACCGCTTCCCCGGTCGCTACTTCGCGGGCGACGGCGCACGCCTCGACGGACAGGGCGACATCTGGGTGCAGGGACGCGTCGACGACGTCATGAACGTGTCGGGCCACCGCCTCTCGACCGCGGAGATCGAGTCGGCACTCGTCGGTCACGAGGGCGTGGCCGAGGCGGCCGTCGTCGGCGCGGCCGACGAGACCACCGGTCAGGCCGTCGTCGCGTTCGTCATCCTGACCGCCGAGGCGGCGGAGGGCGTCGACCGCGACGCGGTCGCGAAGGAGCTGCGCGACTGGGTCGGCAAGCGGATCGGCGCGATCGCGAAGCCGCGGCAGGTGGTCGTGGTCCCGGAGCTGCCGAAGACCCGCTCCGGCAAGATCATGCGGCGCCTGCTCCGCGACGCGGCCGAGGGCCGCCGCATCGGCGACACGACCACGCTCGCCGACCCGACGATCATGGCGACCATCGCGGAACTCATGTGACGCGCGGAACGTGGGCAGGGCCTCCAGTCCGTCCGAACTGGAGGCCCTGCCCACGTGACCTGGATCGCTGACGGTCCGTCAGTCGGTCAGCTCCACGACCAGCTCGACCTCGACCGGCGCGTCCAGCGGCAGCACCGCGACGCCCACCGCACTGCGCGCGTGGACGCCGGCATCCCCGAGGACCTCCCCGACGAGGGTGGATGCCCCGTTCGCGACGCCGGGCTGCCCGGTGAACGACGGGTCGGACGCGACGAAGACCGTGACCTTCACGACGCGCGCGACGCGGTCGAGCGACCCGGCCACGGACGCGACGGCCGCCAGCGCGTTCAGGGCGGCGACCCGGGCCTGGGCGGTCGCGGTGTCCGCGTCGACCCCGGCCCCGACCTTGCCGGTGACAGGCAGCGCACCGTCGACGAAGGGCAACTGGCCGGCCGTGTACACGTACTTCCCGGTGGCGACGGCGGGCACGTAGGCGGCAACGGGCGCCGCGACGCCGGGGAGCTCGATGCCGAGCTCCGCGAGCCGGTCGGCGACGCTCACGCGTCGGCCTTCGGGCGCTTCAGGTAGGCGACGAGGCCGCCCTCGGGGCCGCTGACGACCTGGACCAGTTCCCACCCCTCGGAACCGAAGTTGTTCAGGATCGCGGCCGTGTTGTGGATGAACAACGGAGCGGTGAAGTACTCCCACTGAGTCATGCGGTTCCTTGCCAGCCTTTCAGTCGTGGGCGTCGTTTAGGCTGCATCCTATGTCTGCCCAGAAGTCTGCCTCGCGGACCAAGCCCGTCTCCGCGATCGGCGCCTTCGTCGGTTTCGTCGGTTTCAGTGCGCTCGCTGGTCTGCTGGTCACGATCGGGGTCACCCCGGCCATCGCCGTCGCCGGTGTCACGACCACCTCGACGATCGGCGTGTTCGAGTCGCTGCCGGAGTACATCGAGATCGGTGACCTCCCGCAGCGCAACGAGATCTACGCCTACGCCAACGGCAAGCCGGTCAAGCTCGCGACGGTCTACGACCAGAACCGCGAGGAGCTCAAGTACGACCAGATCAGCGACCAGCTGAAGAACGCCGCCATCGACGGCGAGGACAAGCGCTTCTGGGACCACGGTGGCGTGGACATGACCTCGCTCGTGCGCGCCGGTGTGGGCAGCATCGCCGGCGGGCTCGGCGAGTCCGGCGGTGGCTCGACGCTCACGATGCAGCTCGTGCGCAACATCAAGATGCAGCAGGCCCTCGAGCTCCCCACGCAGGAGGAGCGCGAGAAGGCGTACAACGACGCCGTCGAGCAGACCATCCCCCGCAAGCTCGAGGAGATGAAGCTCGCGATCGGCCTGGCGAAGAAGTACTCGCACGAGGAGATCCTCACCGGGTACCTCAACATCGCCTACTTCGGCGACCAGACGTACGGCGTGCAGGCCGCCGCGCAGCACTACTTCAACAAGTCGGCGACCGACCTCACGCCGGCCGAGGCCGCGTCGATCCTCGCGATCGTGCAGTCCCCGAACACGCGCAACCTGGCGTCGGAGAAGAACTACGAGGCCAACAAGGCCCGCCGCGACGTCATCCTCAAGTCGATGTACGCGCAGAAGCACCTGTCCAAGGCCGACTTCGACCAGGCGATCGCATCGAACCCGAAGGACTACGTCCACCTCACCGAGCCGAACCAGGGCTGCCAGTCGGCCGCGGGCAACGGGGCGCAGTTCTTCTGCGACTACGCGGTGAAGGTCGTGAAGAAGATGTCGCAGCTCGGCGGCACCCAGAAGGAACGTGACCAGGCCTGGCGCAACGGTGGCTACACCATCCAGACGAGCCTCGACATCAACCTGAACGGGCAGCAGAAGGACCTGCTGAACACGTACGACCCGAAGACCGAGTCGCGCCTGCAGCTCGGCAGCGCGCTCAACTCGGTCGAGGCGTCGACCGGTCGCATCCTGACGATGGCCCAGAACAAGGACTACGACCAGTCGCTGCAGTCGCCGCCCACCGCGACGTCGATCAACTACAGCGTCGACAAGGAGTACGGCGGGTCCATCGGCTTCCAGGTCGGCTCGACCTACAAGGTCTTCACGCTGCTCGACTGGCTGAAGGCCGGGCACGGTCTCAACGAGAGCGTCAACGGCACGCCGCACAACACCTCGCAGTGGACGCAGTGCGGGTCGACGATCACGTCGCCCTGGGCGCCGAAGAACGACTCCGCGGGTGAGAACGGCAGCTTCACGGTCGCCCGCGCGACCGCGCTCTCCGTGAACGCCGCGTTCGCCTCGATGGCCGCGAAGCTCGACCTCTGCGACATCCGGCAGACCGCGCAGGACCTCGGCGTGCACTCCGCCGACGAGAAGACGGAGCTGAACGCGTACCCGTCCTCGATCCTCGGCACGAACAACATCGCGCCCCTGACGATGGCCTCGGCGTACGCGACCATCGCCAACGGCGGGACCTACTGCGCGCCCATCGCGATCGACCAGATCACGGACGCCACGGGCAAGAAGCTCGGCGGCCAGACGAAGCAGTGCAAGCAGGTGCTCGACCCGGCCGTCGCCGCGACCGCCGCGTTCGCCATGCGTGGGACGATCCAGTACGGCACCGCCGTGGGGGCGCAGACGCCGGACGGCACGCAGCTCTTCGCCAAGACCGGCACCACGGACGACGCGGACCAGATCTGGCTCGTCGGCGGGAGCTCGAAGGTCGCCACCGCCTACTGGCAGGGGAACACCGACGGCGCGAAGAACAACCTGCGGCACTACTACTCGGGTGCCGGCTACGGCTCGTACGCCGGTCAGCGTGCGCACGTCTGGCAGCAGGCGATGATCCCGATCAACCAGCTGCACCCGGCGGACCCGTTCCCGGCACCGTCCCAGACCGCCCTGCGCGGCAACTCGCTCAACGTCCCCGACGTGAAGGGCAAGACCGCGGACGAGGCACGGGCGACGCTCGCCGGCGCCGGCTTCACCTACGTCGACGGCGGCACGCAGCCCGGTGGGGGCGCTCCCGGCACCGTCTCGTCGACCTCACCGGGAGCGGGGACGCTCCTGTCGCAGGGTTCGAGCGTCACCGTCTACACGACGGACGGCACGCAGACGACCGTGCCCGACGTCGCCGGCAAGTCCTTCGACGAGGCGCGCGGACTCCTGCAGCAGGCCGGCTTCGCGAAGGTGTCGACGACGAACCGCTACGCCAAGGGCGACGACGGCAAGAAGTGCACCGTGGCGAACGTCCGGCCCCAGGTCGGCGCGGCCGCGAGCAAGGACACCACCGTGTCGCTGCAGCTGTTCGGTGACCAGGACGGCAAGGCGCCGAAGGAGTGCCGGTGAGTCGGGGCCGCGCCGCGCTGGGGGTCATCGCAGCGGGCGCGGCCGTCGGAGCGGCGACGGCGACGTGGGGTTCCCTCGTCGAGCGTCGCCGCTTCGGCATCCGCTGGGAGACCGTGCCCGTGCTTCCCGAGGGCTCGCGTGACGTCACCGTCCTGCACCTCTCCGACATCCACATGGCGCCGTGGCAGGCCGACAAGCAGCAGTGGCTGCGCGACCTCAGCCTGGTCGAGCCGGACTTCGTGGTGAACACCGGCGACAACCTCGGTCACGAGACGGCGAACGCGGCGGTCGAGTACGCGCTCGAGCCCTTCCGCGGCATCCCGGGTGCCTTCGCGCACGGGTCGAACGACTTCTACGGCCCCTCGCCCCGGAACCCCTTCAAGTACTTCACCGGGCCGAGCAGCACGCACTCCGACCGGCGCCCGGTCGGCCTCGACATCGACCGGCAGACGGCGTTCTTCGAGTCGCTCGGCTGGCTCGACGTCAACGACCAGGCGCACGCGATCGAACTCCGGGGATCGCGGTTCGAGCTCTTCGGCACCTCGGACGCGCACCGCGACTGGGACCGGCTCGACCTCCTGCCGACGAACGTCGACGAGATGCGCAGCACCGTGCCGTGGACCGAGGACGAGGACGGCCCCGCCCCGGTCGCGATCGGGATCACCCACGCGCCGTACCGCAGGGTCCTCGACGCCTTCGTCGACCAGGGTGCGGACATCGTCTTCGCCGGGCACACCCACGGCGGACAGGTGCAGGTGCCGGGCGTGGGCGCGCTCGTCACGAACTCGGACCTCCCCCGCCGTTACGTGAGCGGTCTGCACCAGTGGCAGCACCGCGGGCACTGGTCGTGGCTCGAGGTCTCCGCGGGGATCGGCACGTCCATCTACGCCCCGGTGCGGTTCTCCTGCCGCCCGGAAGCCGTCGTCGTGACCCTGACCGCGAAGACCGCCTGAGCCCGGCACCGACCGGTGCGACGCGCCCGGGTGTTCGCTCGATGGTCGTGAGCACCCTCGAACGTCCGGTAGACTTTCCTGGTCGCTCCGGTTCGGGGCGATCACACCGCGGGGTGTGGCGCAGCTTGGTAGCGCGCCTCGTTCGGGACGAGGAGGTCGCAGGTTCAAATCCTGTCACCCCGACACTGTGTTGAGACAGTGATGAAGCCCGGGTCCTCGGACCCGGGCTTCTGTTCTTCCCGGGCTCCTGGACTGCCCCGGATCATCGCCGGATCCGCGGTCCCTCCTGTGTCCGTCGACACACACCGCTGTCCCGACCGCTGCTGCGCTGCACTCCCCCGCTACGCTCGCAAGCGTCATGACGATCCCCGCCCCGCTCGCCGCCGTCCTCTCGGAGATCGGTGCCCGCTTCCCCCACCTCGCCGACGACCCGGTGATGGCCCGGAGCCTGCTCGAGAACGTCACGTCGATGGTGGCCGAGGCGCACGAGCGCTACGCCTCGGGTGACGGCGTCGGGAGCATCGTCAGCGACCGCTACCTCGACCCGGACCACCTGGCCACGGGGGCGCTGCACGCCGAGCACGCCCAGCACCCCGCCGGGGCGATGCTCGCCGCCGAGATGCTGTTCGACGCGTACCTGCCGGTCTTCGTGGACGAGGTCGGCGCCAGCACCACCGCCGAGGTCCTGCGGGCGACACGGGCGTTGCACGCCGGGGTGTGGAGCCGCTTCCCGGCCGGCGCCATCGCCTACACCGAGGCACTCCGGCAACGGGTGACGACGGCGAACCTCGACTCGCGGACGCAGATCGCGCGGGACCTCCACGACCGCGTCGCCCACGGGGTCCTCGCCGGCCTGCAGCGGCTCGACCTCGTGCTGCTCACCGACCCACCGCCACCGGAACGCTCCGAGCAGCTCGAGGGCGCCGCGCGCCTGCTGCGTGCCGCGTTGACGGACGTCCAGGACCTCGCGGTGACGCTGCACGCACGCGTCGGCGACGACCGGCTCGACGACGCCCTGCGACGGCACGTCGACGACCTCTTCCCGGGCGACGACCGCCTGACCGTCACCACGACGGGCGTCGGTGGCACGCTGCCGAACTGGAAGGCCGAGGAGGCCCTCACGATCCTGCTCGAAGCGCTCACCAACCGCCGGAAGCACGCACCGGGATCCACCGCGTCCGTGAGCTTCGCGTGGTCCGAGACGGCCGTGGTCGTGACCGTCCGCGACGACGGACCCGGCTTCACGCCCGGCTCGGGCGCGGACGGCCGGCTCGGCCAGCAGACCATGCGCGAGCGCGCCGGGGTGCTCGGCGCACGACTCGACGTCGAGAGTGCGCCCGGAGCGGGCACCACCGTCCGCCTGACCGTCCCGCGGGGGTCGATGTGACCGGCATCACCCACGTCGCACTGGTCGACGACCACCGGCTGTTCCGGGAGGGGCTCGCGACGATCCTGTCGTCCGTCCCGACCATCCGCGTGGTCGCGCACGGCGAGCGACCGTCCGACGTGCTCGACTCCCCCGAGGCGAACGCGATCGACGTCCTCCTGCTGGACGTCGAGCTCGACGGCCCGCCCGCACGCACCACCATCGCGACCGTCCGGCGGAACCACCCGCGGATCGCCGTGGTGGTGCTCACGATGCACCGGGACGCCGTGCTCCGCCGCGCGCTGCTCGACGCGGGCGCCGTCGACTTCCTGACGAAGGACACACCGAGCCGCGAGCTCGTCGACCGCATCGTCCGAGCGACCCGCACCGACGCCGCACCGGTGACCTTCCCGGTCGACCTGGTGACCGACGCCCGGGCCGGCTCACCGCTGAGCGACCGCGAGCTCGAGGTGCTCCGTCTCGTGGCCGCAGCCCGGTCCAACGCCGAGATCGCCGCCGAGCTCGGTCTCGCGGTCGGCACCGTCAAGCGGCACGTCTACAACGTGTTCCGCAAGCTCGACGTGGGCACGCGGGTCGCCGCCATCACCGCTGCGGCACGGCTCGGCCTGCTCGCCTGACGGCACCACGCGAGCGCGACGTCAGACGGTCGCGCCCGCCGGGACCAGCCGGCCCTCGGCCTGCAGCGACGCGACGACCTCGAGCGCCTGGTGCCGGTACCGGGCCTGCGCCGCACCCGGTGCCACGATCACGCCGTCGGCACCGGTGGACGCGACGAGCTCGTTGATCTTCGCCGCGACCTGCTCCCGCGTCCCGTACGCCTGGCGCTCGGTCCGCGCGGCGATGAACCGACGCTCGAGGTCCGAGAACTCGTACGCGCGCGCCTCGTCCATCGACACCGGCTCGGGCTTCGCGCCCTGCCGCATCCGGATGAACGAGATCATGCCGGGAGCGCTCTGCTCGTCGACGATCGCGGGGTCCTCGTCGGTCACGACCTGCACGCCGATGAGCGCGTTCGGCGTCTGCCGGAAGCGCGACGGGCGGAACGAGTCGCGGTACAGCGCGAGGGCCGCCTCGGTGTTGTCGGAGGCGAAGTGGTGCGCGAAGGCGAACGAGACACCGAGGGCACCGGCGACCTGCGCGCTGTAGCCGGAGGACCCGAGCAGCCAGAACTCCGGCACGTCGCCGTAGCCCGGCACGGCCCGGATGCGCGAGAGCGGGTTCGCCTCGTCCATGCCGGTGAAGAAGCCGATCAGGTCGGCGAGCTGCTGGGGGAAGTCGTCGACGTCGAGGCGGTCCGTCCGGCGCAGGGCCATCGCGGTCGCCCCGTCGGTCCCGGGTGCGCGGCCGATGCCGAGGTCGACCCGGTCGCCGTAGAGCGCCCGCAGCGTGCCGAACTGCTCCGCCACGACGAGCGGCGCGTGGTTCGGCAGCATGACCCCGCCGGAGCCGATGCGGATCCGCGAGGTCGCGGCACCCACGGCGCTGAGCAGCACCGCCGGCGCCGAGGACGTGATGCCGGGCATGCCGTGGTGCTCCGCGACCCAGATGCGCTCGTAGCCAAGGCGCTCCGCGTGGACCGCGGTGTCGATGGTGCCCTGCAGGGCCTCGGTGTTCGTCTGGCCGTACTCACGCGTGGCCAGGTCGAGGACGGACAGGTGCAGGGTTGCGTCGCTCATGCGGGGCACAACCGACGCCGGGGCGCGCACATTCCGCGACGGGAGGCGCGTGGCGGGCCCGCCACGCGCCTCCCGTCCGGTCACACGGTCGCGCTCAGTGCGCGAGCGCACCGTCCAGCCGCCCACCCGACTCCGTCAGGTAGCAGTTCGCGCAGAGCGACTCGTAGGTGACACCCGCTCCGTCGATCGCGACCTGCGAGCCGTCGAAGACGAACCGCCCGTCGACCTTCCGCGGGTTGAACACCGCCTTGCGTCCGCACCGGCAGATCGTCTTGAGCTCCTCGAGGGAGTGCGCGATCTCCAGCAGCCGGGCGCTCCCCGGGAACGCCTCGGTGCGGAAGTCGGTCCGGATGCCGTACGCGAGCACCGGGACGTCGTCGAGCACGGCGATCCGGAGCAGGTCGTCGACCTGTCGCGGTGTGAGGAACTGTGCCTCGTCGACGAGGACGCAGCTGACCGGCCGGACCATGCCGTCGAGACGAGCCGACTCCGGGTCGGTCGCACCGGCGTCCGCGACGGCCGCACGGACGTCGTCGTCCGGCGCGAACACGACGTCCACCGCCCGCGTCACCCCGAGGCGCGACACGATCTCGCGGTCACCCTTGGTGTCCACCGACGGCTTCGCGAGCAGGACCCGCTGCCCGCGCTCCTCGTAGTTGTAGGCAGCCTGCAGGAGCCCGGTGCTCTTGCCGCTGTTCATGGCGCCGTACCGGAAGTAGAGCTTCGCCACTACGCGAGGAACCCGTCCTCGGCCGCACGGCGGATGAGGTCGGACTTCTTCGACGCGGGCCGACCGACCTTGCTGTACTTCTCGCGGACCCGACGCAGGTACGTCTTCGCGGTCTCGTACTGCACGTTCATCTGCGCGGCGACCTCGTTCGTCGAGTAGCCCGACACGTACAGGCGCAGCGCTTCTTCCTCACCGGCGCTGAGCTTCGGCCGCTGGTGCGCGTTCGCCCCGGTCGGCAGCGGACGCCAGTCGCGCTGGACCGGGGTCTCGCGGGACACGCCCATGACCTCGCGCGCCACGTCCATGACCTCGCGCATGGGCAGCGACTTCGACAGGAACGCCGCGGCGCCGGCGGCCAGCGCGCGGTCACGGGACTCGCGGCTGTCGACGCTCGACAGGACGATGACCTTCGCGCCCGCGGCCCGGCAGGTGCGCACCCGCGCCTCGATCGACACCGGCTCCTTGAGCTGGAAGTCGAGGAACACCAGGTCCGTCGGGAAGTTCTCGCTGTGCACCATCTCGAGCCACGTGTGGGCCGTCAGGGCGAGGTCGAAGTCGAAGGCGTTCACGGCGATCCAGCTCGACAGGCTGTCGAGCAGCACCTCGTGGTCGTCGAGGATCGCCAGCCGCACGCGTCGGGTGCCGGCCTGCGGGAGCGGGGACCCGCCCTCCGTGGTCCGGGTCGGATCAGTGCTGGTCATAGGAGAACCTTAGTGCGAGGGACGATGGTCGGACCGCGACGTCGAGGTCGTGGAAGGTCACGCGGAGCACCGCGAAGTAGGGGTCGAAGGTGCGGTGGATGCCCACGTCGGAGTCGTCGACGGCGAGCTCCATGCGGACGGCGACGCGGCCGGCGGGAGCACCGGGCTCGTCGGCACGGCGGACCGTCGCGCGGAAGCGGGCGGGGTCGACCGTCGCCGCCCCGAGCGCCGCGCGCAGGAAGGTGCGGACGACCGTGCGCTGGTCGGCGTCGAGCGTCGCGATGAGCCCGTCCGGGTCGTCCACGGCCTCCGCCGGACCGCCGTCGACCACGACCGCGTACTCGAACCACGTCCGGTCGGCGTCCGCGACCATCGCCCGGCGGATGCCGTCGGCGATCGCACGGGCACGGGCGCGGTCGGCGTCGGTGATCACCTCGCGGGTGCGGAGCTCGGCGAAGAACGGCGCGACGTCGCGCGCGAGGATTACCGAGCGGTCCTGCTGCACGCTCGCGGCGATGCCGTCGCGCTCCGCGCGGGCCACCGAGTACGAACCGGCACGGATCTGCACCCGCTCGGCCAGGCCGCCGAAGGTCCACGCGAACACCACGGCCGCAGCGGTGAGCACGAGCGTCGGTGCCGCCGCGAGGAAGGCGGCCACCGCCACGGGCACCTGGTGCGGGAACACCGACGCGGAGACGCCCCAGGTCGCCGCGTCGACGGCGGCGAGCACGAGCCCGCCGACGGCGAGGTCGCGCCACGGGCGGTAGGGCGCGACGACGACGATCCCGGTCGCGGTCAGCAGGCACATGAAGTCGTTCAGGGCGTTCCGGTCAGGACCCCACTGGGCGGCGACGCTCGACACGGTCGCGACGGCGAGCAGGGCAACGTGGACGACGTACGCCCACCGCGGGAACGGCGCCCGGAAGGGTGAGGACGCGGTGACGACCACCGCTCCCGAGGAGGCGAGGACCAGCACGGTGAGCGCACTGAGCGTCGGGCTGCCGGGGACGTCACGGTCGAGCAGCGACACGAGCAGCGCCCACAGGACCCCACCGGCGCCGAGCACGACCGCGAGGGGCCGCGACCCCATGGCGCCGAGGGGGTCGTACTGCTGGGCGGTCCGGGAGCCCCGCGCGGCGGCGCGCACGACGTCGACGCGGCTCACCGGGTGTTCCCCCGGTCGGACTCGCCGGTCACGGCAAAGGCGTCCACCGTGTCCGCTCCAGCGGCCGGGTACGGCACGGACATCATCACGCTCGTGCCTGACCCGGGCGAGGACCACACCTGCACGTCACCGCCGACCCGGCCGATGCGCTCGCGGACCGATCCGCGCAGGCCCATCCGGTCGGCCCCGGTCTCCTGCTCGTCGAACCCGCGGCCGTCGTCGACCACCATCACGGTGCACGAGGCGCCGTCGTCGAACACGCTGACCTCCGCGGCATCGGTGCCCGCGTGCTTCCGCACGTTCGACAGGCACTGGCCGACCGCGCGGAGCATCGCCGTCGACCCGGCGGCGTCCAACCGGCCCAGGGCACTCGTGTCCCCGGTGACCGCGACCCGCAGGCCCTCGGTCCGGTGCTCGTCGACCATCGCGTCGAACGCCGTCGTCGTGGCGTCCGGGTCCGCGTCGGCACCGGTGTCCGGCGCGGCGAGCCACTGCCGCCCGGTGAGCATCGCGACGTCGGTCTCGACGGTCCGGGCGAGCTGGGCGTCCATCGGGCCGTCCGGGGCGAGGGCGATGGCACCGAGGTGGTTGAGGACCGTGTCGTGCAGGATGGCGGCGGCCTCGGCCTCGACCCCCGCGCGGTAGGCCGAGACGTGCTCCTCACGCGCGGAGCGGAGGAGTTCGGGCTGCACGCGCTCCGACCGGGCGGTGTTGCGGCTCGTGAACAGCACGAGTGCGACCACGAACCCGAGCGTGATCCACGCGAGGACGAGCGGCCTCGGGGGTGCGTCGGCCTGGAGCACCGCGAGTGAGGTCGCGAGCCGGCCGACCAGGAACCCGCCGAACGACCAGAGCACGACCCGGCCGGCCACGGCCCCCGCGCCGCCGACGAGGACGAGCGGGATCACCGCCAGCGAGAGAAGGTAGCTCGACACCCAGGCCGTCGGGACCTCGCGCTGCACGACGGTCGTGAACCACCAGGTGCACACGCCGCCGACGGCGAGGAACGCCACGGCGGAGCGCCAGGTGCCGAACTGCACGTGCACACCGATCATCGCGAGCATCGGCAGCAGCGCGAGCACCGCCCCGGCGACGCGGACGTCCGGCTCGGCCAGCCGGTAGAGCAGCAGGGTGACGGCGGCGGCGACGACGGACCCCACGGCAGCGGCGTGGAACGCCCGCACGGTCGACCACGCGTTCACTCGCGGTGCGAGGTGCGTGGGGATGCCGAGCACGGGTCCGTGGTCCTTCCGGGAGTCGTCCGGCCGCCGGTCTACACGAGCACCCGCGGGGCGATCGTGTACCCCGAATCGAGCGCGGTCCGGCGACCTGTCCGATGCTACCGCCGATCACCGACACGAGGTGTCCCCCGGACGCGGATCGCGGATGCTGCTCAGAAGAGCGTCGGCACCGCCTGCCCCGCAGCGGTCCGGGCCGCACCGGCGCGACGGTCCCAGTCCGGGTCGGCACGCTTGAGCGGTGAGGACGTCGGTCGGGACTGCTCGTCGAGGGACACGGGCACGCGGTACCCGTTCGTGATGGCCGGAGCCGCCCCGGCGTGCGCCGGCTCCGCCGTGGGGACCAGGTGCGCCTGGCGGTCACTGAACCCCATCGAACCCGTCGCCGGGTCGACCCGGCCGAGGCCGAGCCCGTGGTCGCGGAGGATCGGCCGTACCCGCTCGGCGAGCCAGCGCCGGTAGTCGGTCGGCGCGTAGGTGTTGTCGAGGTACATCGACCGGTAGCGCGCGACCAGGTCGGGACGGGTCCGGTCGAGCCAGGAGAACCACCACGGCTTCACACCCGGACGCAGGTGGAGCGCGGAGTACATCACGCTCGACGCGCCGGCGTCGGCCGCGCGCCCGATCGCGTCGTCGAGGTGCGCCCGCGTGTCCGTGATGAACGGCAGGACCGGCATGAGGAACACCGAGCACTCGAGCCCGGCGTCACGGATCGCCCGGACCGTGGCCAACCGCGCGGCCGTCGTCGGCGTCCCGGGCTCGACCTGCTGCTGCAGTTCGTCGTCGTAGACCGCGATCGACATCGCCAGGTCGACCGGCACCGAGCGGGCCGCCTCGACCAGGACCGGCAGGTCCCGACGCAGCAGGGTGCCCTTGGTGAGGATGCTGAACGGCGTACCCGACTCGGCGAGGGCGCGGATGACGCCCGGCATCAACCGGTACCGCCCCTCGGCCCGCTGGTAGGGATCGGTGTTCGTGCCGAGCGCCACCGGGTGCCGGTCCCAGCTCGGGCGGCGGAGCTCACGGCGCAGGACGTCGGCGACGTTCGTCTTCACCACGATCTGCTGGTCGAAGTCGGCGCCGCCGTCGAACTCGAGGTAGGTGTGCGTCGGCCGCGCGAAGCAGTACACGCACGCGTGGCTGCAGCCGCGGTACGGGTTGATCGTCCACCCGTAGGTGCCGCTGCCGTCGGCCGCCGGCACACGGTTCAGCGCGCTCTTCGCGAGGACCTCGTGGAACGTGACGCCCGCGAACTCCGGGGTCGTGACGCTCCGGACGAGTCCGCTGTTCGACTCGAGACCCGGCAGCGCGTCACCGCGCTCCGCTCCGATCGCCTGTCCGCTCCACCGCATCGCCCCATTCGAACACACGTTCGAACGGAGGGCAAGCCGGGTTCCTCAGTGGTGCAGCCCGAGGACCTTCGCCGTGCGCGCGAGCGTCTCGTCCGCCAGTCGTGCGTCCGATCCGAGATCCGTGCCGTACGTCGGGACCATGGTGCGCACCGTCGGCGCCCACCCGTCCCAGCGGTCCGGGAAGCACCGCTGCAGCATCGCGAGCATGATCGGCACCGCCGTGGACGCGCCCGGGCTCGCACCGAGCAGACCCGCGATGGAGCCGTCGGCCGAGGTGATGACCTCGGTCCCGAACTGCAGCACGCCGCCCTTCTCACGATCCGGCTTGATGACCTGCACCCGCTGCCCGGCCGTGATGCGGTGCCAGTTGTCCGGCTCCGCGGTGGGCATGAAGTCGCGGAGCGCCTCGAACTTGGTCTGCTTCGAGGCCATCAGCTGCCCCACCAGGTAGCGCACGAGGTCGAAGTTCGAGAACGCGACGCTGAGCATCGGCCGCAGGTTGTGCGGCCGGATCGACCGGAACAGGTCGAGGACCGACCCCTGCTTGAGGAACTTCGGGCTGAACCCGGCGTACGGGCCGAACATCAGCGAGGCAGAGCCGTCCACGATGCGGGTGTCGAGGTGCGGGACCGACATCGGGGGTGCGCCGACACTGGCCTTGCCGTAGACCTTCGCGGCGTGCTTCTGCACGACCTCGGGCTCGTCGGTGCGGAGGAACTCGCCGGACACCGGGAAGCCGCCGTAGCCGCGGATCTCCGGGATGCCCGACTGCTGGAGCAGGTGCAGGGCACCGCCACCGGCGCCGACGAAGACGAACTTCGCCGCGATGCGCTGGGTCGAGCGGCCGATCTCGTTCCGGACGTCGAGGACCCATCCCTCGGTCACCTTCGACCGTGTGATCTTCCGCACCTGGTGCGACGGCTCGAACTCGACGCCGGCGATCTCGAGCTCGTCGAAGAGCTGCTGCGTGAGGGACCCGAAGTCGACGTCCGACCCGGCCGCCGAGTAGGTCGCCGCGATCGGCTGGTCCTTCTTGCGACCCGGGATGAGCGCGGGCGCCCACTTCCGGATCTGCGCCGGGTCGTCGGAGTACTCGATGCCCGCGAAGAGCGGGTGGTCCTTGAGCGCCTCGTACCGCTTCCGCATGTACTCGACGTTGTCCGCGCCCCACACGAAGGAGATGTGCGGGGTCGGGTTGATGAAGTTCGACGGCTGCGGCAAGGCGCCGGTCTCGACCAGGTGCGCCCAGAACTGCCGTGAGACCTGGAACTGCTCGTTGACCGTGACCGCCTTGGCGATGTCGACGTGGCCGTCGGGCATCTCCGGCGTGTAGTTCAGCTCGCAGAGTGCCGAGTGCCCCGTCCCGGCGTTGTTCCACGGGTTCGAGGACTCCTGCGCGACGGACCCGAGCCGCTCGTAGACGCGGATCTTCCAGGTCGGTTCGAGGCGGTGGATGATGGCGCCGAGCGTGGCGCTCATGATCCCTCCCCCGACCAGGACGACGTCGATCGGGTCCACCTGCTTCACTGCCACCCGTCGATCCTACCGGCGCACCGCTGACAGGTGGGCGCACGACGGACTGGAGGCGCGGTGCCGACCGGCACCGCGCCTCCCGTCCGTCGGGTGGTCGCGATCGCGACCCGGACCCGCCTACGCGGCGACGGTGCGCCGCGCGAGGATGGTCTCCGCGATCTGCACCGCGTTGAGCGCGGCGCCCTTGCGGAGGTTGTCGTTGCTGACGAACAGCGCCAGGCCGTGCCCCTCGGGCGCGGACTGGTCGGCGCGGATGCGGCCGACGAAGGACGGGTCCTGGCCGGCGGCCTGCAGCGGCGTCGGCACGTCGGACAGCTCGACCCCGGGGGCCGACGCGAGGATCTCGGTGGCGCGCTCGGGCGACAGCGGCTCCGCGAACTCGGCGTGCACCGAGATCGAGTGCCCGGTGAAGACCGGCACGCGGACGCACGTCCCGGCGACGAGCAGGTCCGGCAGCTCGAGGATCTTGCGGCTCTCGTTGCGGAGCTTCTTCTCCTCGTCGGTCTCGCCCAGACCGTCCTCGACGATCGAGCCGGCGAGCGGGACGACGTCGAACGCGATCGGGCGGACGTACTTGACCGGCTCGGGGAAGGTCACGGCCGACCCGTCGTGCGTCAGCGCAGCGGTGTCCTGCTCGAGCGCCGCACGGGCCTGGCCCAGCAGTTCCTCGACCCCGGCGAGCCCGGAGCCCGAGACCGCCTGGTACGTGGTGGCCACCAGCCGACGGAGTCCGGCCTCGGTGTCGAGCACCTTCAGCACGGGCATGATCGCCATGGTCGTGCAGTTCGGGTTCGCGATGATGCCCTTCGGGGCCTCGTCGATCGCGTGCGGGTTGACCTCACTGACGACCAGCGGCACGTCGGGATCCATCCGCCACGCGCTCGAGTTGTCGACCACGAGGGCCCCGGCCGCCGCGAAGCGGGGCGCCAGCGCGCGCGATGCCGTCGCACCAGCCGAGAACAGTGCGATGTCGATGCCCGAGGGATCGGCGGTCTCGGAGTCCTCGACGACGACCTCCTCGCCGCGGAACGGCAGGGTCGTGCCGGCGGACCGGGCGCTCGCGAAGAACCGGACCCGGTCGGCCGGGAACGCGCGCTCCTCGAGGAGACGACGCATGACGGCGCCGACCTGGCCGGTGGCGCCGACGACGGCGACGGTGGTGCTCATGTGGTGCTCCTGCTCGTGGGTCGTGCCGTGCGTGCTCGTGGGCCGCGTCGGTGCGTGCTGGGGGCGCTGCTCAGCGGCCGGTGCCGGCGTAGACGACGGCTTCCTGGTCGGCGTCGAGGCCGAACGCCTGGTGCACGACCCGCATGGCCTCGTTCAGGGTGTCGGCGCGGGTGACGACCGAGATGCGGATCTCCGAGGTGGAGATCATCTCGATGTTGATCGAGGCCTCGTGCAGGGCGCGGAAGAGCGCCGCGGAGACCCCCGCGTTCGTGCGCATGCCCGCGCCGACCAGGGCGAGCTTGCCGATCTGGTCGTCGTACTGGATGCCCTCGTACCCGATGTCGGCCTTCGCGACCTCGAGCGCCGTCAGGACGCCCTGGCCCTGGTCCTTCGGCAGCGTGAAGGAGATGTCCGTGCGGCCGGTGACGGCCTCGGACACGTTCTGCACGATCATGTCGATGTTCGCACCGGCGCGGGCCACGATCGTGAAGATCTCGGCGGCCTTGCCGGGGGTGTCGGGCACGCCGACGACGGTGATCTTGCCCTCGGAGAGGTCTCCGGCGATCCCGGTGATGATCGGTTCTTCCACGGTTTCCCCCTCGGCAGGGTTGTAGACGATGGTGCCCTCGGCGTTGCTGAACGAGGAGCGGACGTGCAGGGTGACGCCGTGCCGTCGGGCGTACTCGACGGCACGGATGTAGAGGACCTTGGCGCCGGACGCGGCGAGCTCGAGCATCTCCTCGCTCGTGATCCGATCGACCTTCTGCGCCTTCGGCACGACGCGGGGGTCCGCGGTGAAGATGCCGTCGACGTCGGTGTAGATCTCGCACACGTCGGCGTCGAGCGCGGCGGCGAGGGCGACGGCGGTCGTGTCCGACCCGCCGCGTCCGAGCGTCGTGATCTCGCCCGTGGTGCGGTTGAAGCCCTGGAACCCGGCGACGATCGCGACGTGTCCGGCATCGAGCGCCTCGCGCACGCGCTTCGGGGTGACGTCGACGATGCGGGCCTTGCCGTGCTGGGCGTCGGTGAGCATGCCGGCCTGGCTGCCCGTGTACGAGGACGCCTCGACCCCCAGGCTCTTGATCGCCATCGCGAGCAGCGCCATCGAGATGCGCTCCCCCGCCGTGAGCAGCATGTCGAGCTCACGACCGGCCGGGATCGGGGTCACGGAGTGCGCGAGGTCGACGAGCTCGTCGGTGGTGTCGCCCATCGCCGAGACCGCCACGACCACGTCGTTGCCGGCCTTCTTCGTCTGGACGATCCGCTTCGCCACGCGCTTGATGCTCTCGGCGTCCGCGACGGACGATCCACCGAACTTCTGCACGATCAGGGCCACTGGCTGGTACTCCCGGGGACGACGGTTCCGCGACGGTCACGCGGTCTGACAATGCTAGAGGGTGTTCCGCGGATGTTGCGTGCGAGCGGGCACCGACGCAACGATCCTGCGTGGCCCGGGGTCAGTTCCCGACCACGCGACGGCCCTCGAAGGCGCGTCCGAGGGTCACCTCGTCGGCGTACTCCAGGTCGCCGCCGACCGGCAGGCCGGAGGCGAGACGGGTGGTGCGGATGCCCATCGGGACGAGCAGACGGCTGAGGTAGGTCGCCGTCGCCTCACCCTCGAGGTTCGGGTCGGTCGCGATGATCACCTCGTCCACGGTGCCGTCCGCCAGCCGCGTCATGAGCTGCTGGATGCGCAGGTCGTCCGGACCGACGCCGTCGATCGGGCTGATCGCGCCGCCGAGCACGTGGTAGAGCCCGCGGAACTCGCGGGTGCGCTCGATCGCGGCGACGTCCTTCGCCTCCTCCACGACGCAGATGACGGCCGGCGAGCGTCGGGGATCGCGGCAGATGCTGCACTGAACGTTCTCGGTGACGTTGCCACAGATCTCGCAGAAGCGGACCTTCTCCTTGACCTCGGCCAGGAGCTCGGACAGCCGTGCGGGGTCGAACGACTCGGTCTGCAGGATGTGGAACGCGATCCGCTGCGCCGACTTCGGCCCGATGCCGGGGAGCCGGCCGAACTCGTCGATGAGGTCCTGGACGATGCCGTCGTACATCAGGCGCCTTCCTCGTGCAGGGCGGTCTCCTCGATGAACTGCGCACCGAGGATCTCACGGACGACGGCCTCGCCGTAGCGGCCCGCGACCGGGGCGCGCCGGACCTGTGGCGGGGCCGTCCGCTGCTGGGCCGGGGCGGTCCGCTGCGGTGCGGTGGCCGCCTGGGGGCGGTCGTGCGTCGGGCTGCCCTGGCCCGGGGCGCGGGTCGACGGCGCGGGGGTCGACGGTGCTGCGGATCCGGCACCCGGGTCGGGGAACGGGGCGCCGTCGTCGTACGGCTCGTCGTCCAGCGGGTAGTCGTCGACCGGGACCTCGGTGCTCGTTCCTGCTGCAGGGCTCGATGCTGCTCCCTGGCCGGACACCACAGGAGCCGACGTCGCGGGAGCTGCCTCGGCGGTGTCCGGTGCCGTGCCCGCCGCCGCGCCGGTCGTCCCGGTCGCGGGCTGCTCGCTCGGTGCTCCGGTCCGCGGGCGCGCTGCTGCTCCGCCGAGTGCCGAGGCCGGTCGCAGCTGTGCCGCGAGGGCCGCGTCGGCAGCCGGGTCCGACACCGGTGTGACCGGTGCGACGGGCTCCCCCGTGTCGGTGGTGCCGAACGGTGCGGACCAGCCCGGCTCGAGGTGCTCCGGGACCGCGCCCGCGGTCGGGTCGGTCGCGGGGATGGTCGCGACCGCCCAGTCGGTGACGGGCCCCGTCGACGCGGGTGCCGTCGTCGGGGCGGTGTGCTGCGGCTCGGACTGCGTCGGTCGCTGCTGCTGGGGTGCCTGCTGCGTCGGTGCCTGCTGCGTCGGCGCCTGCTGCGGCGCCGCCTGCTGCGGTGCCGGACGGTCCGAGGTCACCGACGGCGCGTCCTGTCGCGGAGCCGGTCGCTGCTGCGGCGCCTCCTGCCGGGGTGCGGCCTGCTGCGGGGCCGCCGGCTGCGGTGCCGACTGCGGTGCCGCCTGCGGTCGGCCCGCCTGCTGCTGCTGCCCCGGGCCGCGCGCCACGAACTTCACGCGCAGGCCGAGCACCTCGATGATCGCCGAGCGCAGGAGCTCGCTCACGCTCGTCGACGGGTCGGACATCTCCTTGAAGGACGCCACGTCCTGCTGGCTCGGGAAGGTCAGCGTGAGCACGTCCTCACGGAGCGCGGTCACCTGCGCGGTGACCACGACGGACCAGGCCGACCGTCGGGAGCGCTGGACGTGCTCGACGACCTCGGGCCAGGCGTCCTTGAGCTGCTGGAAGCCCACCGGGGTGACCGGACGCACGACGGGTTCGTCCCCGACGGCGGTCCCCTGCCCGGTGGACGAGGCGTTCGCCGTCCCGGAGGGCTCGTGCCGTTCGGGTGCCGACGCTTCCGGTTCCTCCGCGGGCTGCCGGGCGGCGGCCGGTGCTGCGGGCGCGCTCGGTGCCTTCGCACCCGGCGCCACCGCTGCCCACGAGGCGGCGGCGTCGCGCACGGCCGTCCCCGGATCGTCCGACCCGGACGATGCAGGCGCCGCGGCAGCCGGAGCGGTGGTCTGCTGCTGCGCGGGAGCCGTCCGCACAGCGGGAGCGGTCCGTGGCGCGGCCGACGGCCCGGGCTCCGGGGCACCCGGACGTGTGGACGGCACAACGGCGCGCGCGGCAGCAGCACCGGCACCGGCGTCCGTCGTCGTCCCCTCGTGCCCGCTGACCTCGCCGACACCCACCCGGCGCTCGAGCCGCTCGACCCGCGCGAGCGCGCCGCGCTGCGTGTCGTCCGCCTCGGGCACCAGCATCCGCGCCGTCATCAGCTCGAGGTGGAGTCGCGGTGAGGTGGCGCCGGTCATGTCCGTCAGGGCCTTGTTGGCGATGTCGGCGGACCGCGAGAGGGCGGTCGCGCCGAACACGCCCGCCTGCCGCGTCATGGTGTCGAGTTCCTCGGGCGAGATGCCGCGCAGCACGGCGGCGGCGCTCTCGTTCGTCGCCGCGACGACGATCAGGTCGCGGAGGCGCTCCAGCAGGTCCTCCACGAAGCGTCGCGGGTCCTGGCCGGTCTGCACGACGCGGTCGATCGCGGCGAAGGCGGACGCCGGGTCGGCGACGGCGAGCGCGTCGACCACGTCGTCGAGGAGCGCGGCATCGGTGTAGCCGAGCAGTGCGACCGCCCGCTCGTACGCGATCGCACCGTCCTCGCTGCCCGCCATGAGCTGATCGAGCAGCGACAGGGTGTCGCGGACCGACCCGCCGCCGGCCCGCACGACGAGCGGCAGGACGCCGGGCGCGACCGAGACGGACTCCTGCGCGCAGAGCTGCTCGATGTACTCGAGCATCGTCGCCGGCGGGACGAGTCGGAACGGGTAGTGGTGGGTGCGGGACCGGATGGTGCCGATCACCTTCTCCGGCTCGGTGGTCGCGAAGATGAACTTGACGTGCTCCGGCGGTTCCTCGACGAGCTTGAGCAGCGCGTTGAAGCCCTGCGGCGTCACCATGTGCGCCTCGTCGAGGATGAAGATCTTGTAGCGGTCGCGAGCCGGTGCGAAGACGGCGCGGTCGCGCAGGTCACGGGCGTCGTCGACACCGTTGTGGCTCGCGGCGTCGATCTCGATCACGTCGAGCGACCCACCGCCACCGCGCGCGAGTTCCACGCAGCTCGGGCACACACCACACGGCGTGTCCGTGGGGCCCTCGGCACAGTTCAGGCACCGCGCGAGGATGCGCGCGGACGTCGTCTTGCCGCACCCGCGCGGTCCGCTGAACAGGTAGGCGTGGTTCACGCGGTTCGTCCGGAGCGCGGTCCGCAGCGGGTCGGTGACCTGCGACTGCCCGATCAGCTCGGCGAAGTTCTCGGGCCGGTAACGGCGATACAGGGCGGTGACCACGCGACAAGGGTAGCCGGGACAGCCGACAGCGCGACGCCTGCGCGACGACCTGTGGAGGCCGTGCACGACGTGGTCTCGCCGCGGTACGGCGATGAGGTCCCGGGAATGCAAAGACTCCTCACGCACCCGCCAGAGCCCGGTTACCCTTGCTGCGTTTCCGCCCTGGGGGAGTTGGCCTGGATGGCGTCACGTGAGGAGCCTCCGGAAGCATACCGGACGCGACGGGCAGTATCGGACACATGAAGATCGCCATCGCCGGAGGACACGGTCAGATCGCCCTGCTCCTCGCCCGACTCGTCACCGATGCCGGACACGACGCCGTCTCGATCATCCGGAACCCCGCGCACGTGACCGACGTCGAGCAGCAGGGCGCCACCGCGATGGTCGTCGACCTCGAGCAGGTGGACGACGACGAGCTCGCGCTGCGCCTCCGCGGTGTCGACGCCGTGGTCTTCGCCGCCGGTGCCGGCCCGAACAGCGGCGCGGAGCGCAAGGAGACCGTCGACCGGGATGCCGCGATCACCCTCGCCGACGCGGCCGAGCGGATCGGCATCCAGCGCTACGTGATGATCTCGGCGATGGGTGCCGACGCCTACGACCGCGAGCGGGCCGTCGTCCCGGCGCAGACCGAGGCGGACGTGTTCCAGGTGTACCTGCGCGCGAAGTCCGAAGCCGACGCGAACATCCGCATGCGGAACCTGCGGTGGACGATCATCCGCCCGGGCGGGCTGCTCGACACCCCGCCGCAGGGCACGGTCGCCGTCGGCCGGACGGTGCCGCGGGGATCGATCCCCCGCGCGGACGTCGCTGCACTCGTGCTGCACGCCCTGCTCGACGACGCCGCGGTCGGCGTGCAGTTCGAGGTCACGAGCGGGGACACGCCGATCCCGGCCGCCCTGCAGGCCATGAGCTGACCCGGGCGGCCCGCGCCTCGGCGGGACACGCCGTCCGAGCGACGAGACACTGCCGGATCCGGGGGCGTCTCGCGCACTCGGCGGCGTCTCGCCCACCGGACGGCGTCCCGCACCCGGCAGCGCCCTACAGCGCGACCGCCGCCGACTGCCGAGCGATCTCGAGCTCCTCGTTCGTCGGGATGACGAGCACCGCGACCCGCGAGCCGTCCGTGGAGATGCGCCGTGCCTCCTTCGAGTGCAGCTCGTTCCGGTCGGCGTCGACCTCGATCCCGAGGTGCTCGAGGCCGGCGAGCACGCGCCGACGCAGCAGGGCGTTGTTCTCCCCCACGCCCGCGGTGAAGACGACCGCGTCGAGCCCGCCGAGCTGTGCCGTGTAGGCGCCGACGTAGCGACGGATCCGGTGCCGGTACACGGCGAGCGCCGCCTCCGCGTCCTCGTCGCCGGCGAGCGCCGCGTCCTGCACGTCCCGCATGTCGCCGTTGCCCGTGAGCCCGAGCAGCCCGGACTCCTTGTTGAGCATGGTGTCCAGCTCGTCGAAGCCGAGCCCGGCCTCGCGGTGCAGGTGGATCAGCACGGCGGGGTCGAGGTCGCCGGAACGGGTGCCCATCACGAGCCCCTCGAGCGGCGTGAGGCCCATGGACGTCTCGATGGACCGCCCACCGTCGACGGCCGCCGCCGAGGCACCGTTGCCGAGGTGCAGCACGATGGTCTTCAGCTCCGCCAGCGGCCGGTCGAGGAACACCGCGGCCTGCTCGGAGACGTACTTGTGGCTCGTCCCGTGCATGCCGTAGCGGCGGATGCGGTACCGCTCGGCCAGGTCCGCGGGGATCGCGTACGTGTACGCGTGCGGCAGCATGGTCTGGTGGAAGGCGGTGTCGAACACGGCGACGTGCGGCACGTCCGAGAAGACCCGCTGCGCGGCCCGGATGCCCTCGAGGTTCGCGGGGTTGTGCAGCGGCGCCAGGCTGCTCAGCTCGTCGATCTGCCGCTCCACGTCCTCCGTCACGACGGTCGCGCGGTCGAAGGTGGTCCCGCCGTGCACGACGCGGTGCCCGACCACGGCCGGCGGGTGCTCGTCGAACGACGGTCCGACCTTCGCGAAGGCGTCGATCATCGCCTGGAAGCCGGCGGCGTGGTCGGGCACGTCGGCCGCGTCGTTCGACGAGGTCTCCCCCGTCACGGCGTTCGTGTGCTTCCAGGCGCCCGACGACTCCCCGATGCGCTCGACCAGGCCCGAGGCGAGCGTGCGCTCGCCCTCGAGCTCGATGAGCTGGTACTTGAACGAACTCGAACCGGAGTTCACGACGAGGGCTGCGGTCACGTGGGTGGTCACTTTCTGGATCGGACGGGAGGCACGGTGCGGGTCCCCGGGGTCAGGCTGCGTCCGTCGCGGTGCCGGCCTGGATGGCCGTGATGGCGACGGTGTTGACGATGTCGCTGACGAGCGCACCGCGGGAGAGGTCGTTGATGGGCTTGCGCAGGCCCTGCAGCACGGGACCGATGGCGACGGCACCGGCCGAGCGCTGCACGGCCTTGTACGTGTTGTTGCCGGTGTTGAGGTCCGGGAACACGAAGACCGTCGCGCGGCCGGCGACCGGCGAGTCCGGCATCTTGGTGCGGGCGACGGTCGGGTCGGCGGCGGCGTCGTACTGGATCGGTCCCTCGACGAGCAGGTCCGGACGGCGCTCGCGCACGAAGGCGGTGCCGGCGCGCACCTTGTCGACGTCCGCCCCGGTGCCGCTGTCGCCCGTCGAGTAGCTGAGCATCGCCACGCGGGGGTCGATGCCGAACTGCGACGCGGTCTCGGCCGACGAGATCGCGATGTCCGCGAGCTGCTCGCTCGTCGGGTCCGGGATCACCGCGCAGTCGCCGTAGACGAGCACGCGGTCCGCGAGGGCCATGAGGAAGACGCTCGACACGATGGACGTGTCCGGACGGGTCTTGATGATCTCGAAGGACGGGCGGATCGTGTGCGCCGTGGTGTGCTTCGCACCCGAGACCATGCCGTCGGCGAGCCCGAGCTGCACCATGAGCGTGCCGAAGTAGGACACGTCGGTGACGGTGTCGCGTGCGAGTTCGATGGACATGCCCTTGTGCGCCCGCAGCCGCGTGTACTCCGCCGCGAACCGCTCCCGCAGCTCGGGGTCGAAGGGGCTGACGATCCGGGCGCCCTCGAGGTCGAGGCCGAGCTCCGTCGCCCGGGCACGCACCGCCGCCGGCTCGCCGAGGACCGTGAGCGCGCAGACCTGCCGTGCGAGCAACGTGGACGCAGCACGGAGGATGCGGTCGTCGTCGCCCTCCGGCAGCACGATGTGCTTGCCGTACCCACGGGCCCGGTCGAGCAGGCCGTGCTCGAACATGAGCGGTGTGACGACCCCGGACGGCGTCAGCTGCAGACGGTCCCGCAGGGCGTCCGCGTCGACGTGCTGCTCGAAGAGCGCCAGCGCGAGGTCGGCCTTCCGCGGCGAGTCGGCCGCGAGCCGACCGCGGGTGTGGGTGATGCGCAGCGCGGTGTCGTAGGTGCCGAGGTCGTTCCGCGCGATCGGCAGCGAGCTCGACAGGCCCTCGAGCAGGCGCGTGATCTGCGGCGACGTCTCGAACCCGCCGTTGAGGATCACGCCCGCCAGGCTCGGGAACGTCTCGGACTGGTTCGCGAGGACGGTCGCCAGGAGCACGTCGCTGCGGTCCCCGGGGACGACGACGATGCCGCCCTCGATCAACCGCGGGAGGACGTTCTCCATGCTCATGCCGGCGACGACCGTGCCCAGTGCCTCGCGGTCGAGCAGGGCCTCGTCCCCGCGCACGAGCGTGGCGCCGGTCGCCTCGAGGAGTGCCCGCACCGTCGGCGCCACGAGCACGCGGTCCTCGGGGATGGCCCACACCGGCGTGTCCGGGTGGTCGTCGCGCACGGCGGTCTCGACGCTCTGCACGATGGCCGGGAGGGCGTCCGGGTCGGCCCGGTTCACCACGACGCCGAGCAGCTGCGCGTGCGCCGCCCGGAGCTCGCTCGTCGTGACGTCGGCGACCTGCGCCATCGCGTCGGGCGTCCGGACCCCGCGCTCCGCCGCGTCGCGACCCCCGAGCACGAGCAGGACGGGTGCACCGAGGTTCGCGGCGACCTTCGCGTTGAACGACAGCTCCGTGGGGCTGCCGACGTCCGTGTAGTCCGACCCGAGCACGACGACCGCGTCACACTGCCGCTCGACCTCGGCGAACCGGGACAGGATCGTGCCGAGGGCGGCGTCCGGGTCCGCGTGCACGTCGTCGTAGGTGACGCCCACGGCCTCGTCGTAGGACAGCCCGACCGCGCTGTGCTGCAGCAGGAGCTCGAGCACGTAGTCCGGCTCGACGACCGACCGGGCGACCGGGCGGAACACCCCGACCCGTCCCACCGAGCGTGCGAGGGTCTCGAGGACACCGAGGGCGACGGTGCTCTTGCCCGTGTGTCCTTCTGCTGACGTGATGTAGATGCGGGTCGACACCCCTCCAGGCTAGTCGGGCGGGTGTCGGGCGCTCTGGGAACCCGACGATCTGTGGAGGGTGTGGTCATCCGCACGCTCCGGAACCTGTACCATGGGGTGTCGTCGCGAGACGGCACTGGAGAATTCGCCTAGTGGCCTATGGCGCACGCTTGGAAAGCGTGTTGGGTGCAAGCCCTCGGGGGTTCGAATCCCCCATTCTCCGCAGAACGACTGGCACGACAGCAAGCACCGTCAGCAAGCACCGACAGCAGGCACCGACAGGCGCGTCCGGATCCCGGACGCGCCTGTCCTGCTTCCCGGTCCCCCACCTGCCCGACCACGACGCCCCCCGTCGCACCGGTCCTGGCCGGGAAACGCTCATCGGGGGTGGAACGCGCTGTCCTCCACCCCCGTTCGCCCCTATCCTGAGCAGACGGTCGCCCCCGGGACGGGGCGGTCGCGGTGCAGCGGACGGCAGGGGCGTCGTCCGCGGCAGGACTCTCGCCTGCCCGCGCCCGAGGGGTGAGGAGACCCACGTGGGGGAAGCGACGATGCCGACCGCAGGACGACTGCGGACGCCCGTCTTCGACGTCCTGCTCCGTCCGCGGCGGTCGCTGGTCCGCTCGACGGTGCTGAGCGTCGTGTGCTCCGCCGTCCCGCTGGCGGTGGCCCTGGCCTGGGTGTCGCTGCCGGTGCGGTGGTGGACCCTCGTCGTCCCGGTCGTCCTGGTCCTCGCCGTGCTCGTCTGCGCGCTGTTCGTCCGGCTCGGGCAGGCGTACCTCGGCATCGACGCGCAGTCGGTCGTCCTCCGCGCGGTCCTCACGCCGAACCGGCACGTCGCCCGCGACCGGCTCCACCGGCTCGTGGTCGCGACGACCTACGGCGCCTCCGCCGACCGCACCACGCGGGAGCTCCTGGCGTTCGACGCCGAGGGCGGCCACCTGTTCCGGATGCGCGGCGACGTCTGGGGCGAGTCCGCCCTCGACCGGGTGCTCGAGGCCCTCGACCTCCCCGTCGAGCACGACCGTCGTCCCGTCCACACGCGCGAGCTCGCACGCCGCTGGCCGGCGAGCCGCACCTGGTACGAGCGTCGTGCCGGTGTGCTCGTGGTGGCCCTGCTCACCGTCGGGATCGGTGTCGCCCTCCTGGCCGTCGAGACCGTGGAGCTCCTGGCCCGCTGACACGGGTCCTCAGCGACGCCGCCGGAGCGTCGAGAAGATCCCGCGCACGACCTCCTTCGCGATCGCGCCGCCGATCCCCGGACCGAGCAGGTCGGCCAACGGGTCGTCGGTCACCCGCCTGGTACGCGTCCGCGTGGACGAGCGCGACCGCCGCGCGGTCGCAGCCCGCTCGGCCCGCTCGAACTCCCGCTGCGTCCGCTCGACCTCGGCCTGGGCCGCCGCACGCTCCCGCTCGTCGCGCCGCGCCTGCGCGGCCGCCTCCTTCGCCGCCGCGGCGGCGGCACGTGCCGCCTCCTGCTCCGCCTCGGCCTGCGCCTGGGCTGCAGCGGCCTCCGCTGCGGCTGCCTCCATCCGGGCCGCGAGGATCTCGCGGGCCGACTCGGGGTCGACCGCGGTGCCGTAGGTGGCGAGCAGCGGGGAGGAGGCGACCCGTGCCTCCAGGACGGACGACGGCAGGGGGGCCATCGATCCCTGCGGAGCGCGCAGTCGCGTCCACGCGACCGGTGTCGGCGCACCGCGCTCGTCCATCACCGTGACGATCGCCTCGCCCGTGGCGAGCGACGTCAGCACCTCCGCCAGGTCGTAGTCGCTCGTCGGGAAGGTCGACACCGTCGCCCTGAGCGCCTTCGCGTCGTCCGGCGTGTGCGCCCGGAGCTGGTGCTGCACGCGCGACCCGAGCTGCGCGAGCACGTCGTCCGGCAGGTCCTTCGGTGTCTGCGTCACGAAGACGATGCCGACGCCCTTCGACCGGATGAGCCGGACCGTCCGCACGACCTGCTCGGTGAAGTCGTCCGACGCGCCGCTGAAGAGCAGGTGCGCCTCGTCGAAGAAGAACACGAGCTTCGGCTTCTCGGTGTCGCCGACCTCCGGGAGCTCGTTGAACAGGTCCGCGAGCAGCCACATGAGGAAGGTCGAGAAGACCTCCGGCTGGTCCTGCACGCCGGGGACCTCGAGCAGGTTCACGATCCCGCGTCCGTCGGCGGCCGTGCGGAGGAACACCTGCGTGTCGACCTCAGGCGCCCCGAAGAACCGGTCGGCCCCCTTGTCCGCGAAGGTCACGAGTTCGCGGAGGATCACGCCGGCCGTCTGCTTCGACAGGCCACCGAGCTCGGCCAGCTCGGCCTTGCCCGCGTCGCTGACGAGGAAGGTCAGCACGGCACGGAGGTCGGCCAGGTCGACCAGGGGCAGTCCGGCGCGCTCGGCGTGGTGGAACACGAGACCGAGCGACGACTCCTGCGTCTCGTTGAGCCCGAGGACCTTCGACAGCAGCAGCGGACCGAACCCCGAGACCGTGGCACGGATCGGCACGCCGACGCCCTGTCCGCCGAGGGACCAGAACTCCGCCTGGCTCGCCAGGCCCTCCCACCGCTGGCCGATGCCGGCCGTCCGTGCGAGCAGCTTGTCGTTCGGCTGTCCCGCCTCGGCGAGCCCGGACAGGTCCCCCTTCACGTCGGCGGCGAAGACGGGGACGCCGGTAGCCGCGATCTGCTCGGCGAGCACCTGCAGTGTGCGGGTCTTGCCGGTCCCGGTGGCGCCCGCCACGAGGCCGTGGCGGTTGAGCATCGCGAGCGGGATCCGCACCGGCACGTCGGGCAGGGGTGCGCCGTTGACGAGGGCGCCGAGCTCGAGGGCGGTCCCCTCCAGGGCGTAGCCGGCACGGACGGCGGCGACCGCCTCGGGGCCGAGGGGACCGGACGGCGCGGGCGCGGACGGCGCGGGCGCGGACGGCGGGGTGTCGGCCGGAGCGGTGTCCGGTGTTGCGGTGCTGCCGGGAGGCTCGGTGCCCGTCCCCGACGTCGGCTCCGGCTCGCGGGTGGCCGGGTCGACGCTCGGCGCGGCCGGCTCCGCGGTGTCGGCCGCCTGCTGCAGCGCGGCGGCGAGTTCCTCGGCTCGACGAGCTGCCTCGTCGGCGAGCCGACGCGCCTCCTCCGCCGCGGCCTGCGCCGCCGCTGCCGCCGCCCGTGCCTGCTCCACCGCGTCGCTCATGCCCGCAGCCTACGGACGCAGCGACGACCCGGTCCGGTCTCGGCGGTCGGCCAGCGCGTCAGTGCTGCGGTCGGTCAGTGCGAGAGCGCCGGGACCGTCCTCGGCCGCACGACGACCCACAGCACGAGGACCGCGACCGCCGCGGTGCAGCCCATCACCGCGGCCATCGGGGTCGCGGCGTCGATGCCGATGATGCCCACGATCGGCGACACGAGGCCGGCGACGCCGAAGTTCAGGGCACCGAGGAGCGACGCGGCGGTGCCGGCCTCCTTGCCGTGCGCGGCGAGCCCGATCACCTGCACGAGCGGGAAGGTGAAGCCGCAGGCGGCGATGAAGAACCACAGCGGCACGAGGACGCCGACGAGTCCGGCACCGAGCTGGTCGAGGACGACGATCGCCGCCGCCGACACGAACAGCGTCGCCGTCGAGCAGGCCAGGATCCACTGCGGGCCGACCCGCTGCGCGAGCCGCGAGGACACCTGCACCCCGACCACGACACCGATCGAGTTCACCGCGAAGAGCAGCCCGTACTGCTGGGCGTCGAGCCCGTAGACGGTCTGGAAGAGGAACGGCGACGCGCTGAGGTACGAGAACAGGCCGCTGAAGACCATCGCGCCGATGAGCGCGACCCCCACGAAGATCCGGTCGGAGAGCAGCGCGCGGTAGCGCTGCCCGATCGTGGAGTGCCCGGCCTCGTGCCGGCGGGCCTTCGGCAGCGTCTCGACGATGAGCAGGGACGAGGCGATCACGACCGCGGCGCCGTAGCAGGCGAGGAAGACGAAGACCCCGCGCCAGCTGACGAACTGCAGCATCTGCGAGCCGATGAGCGGTGCGAGGATCGGCGCGAGGCCGTTCACCATCGCCAGGCGCGACAGCATCCGCACGAGCGGCTTGCCGCCGAACAGGTCGCGCACGGTCGCCATCGCGACGACGCCGCCCGCGGCCGCCCCCATGCCCTGCAGCACGCGGAAGAGCGCGAGGACCTCGACGTCCGGCGCGAGCGCGGCACCGACGGACGCGGCGACGTGCACCGTGGTCGCCACGATGAGCGGGAGCCGTCGGCCGACCTTGTCGCTCCACGGACCGACGAGCAGCTGCCCGACGGCGAAGCCCAGGGTGGTCGCCGTCAGCGTGAGCTGCACCGCCCCCTCGCTGATGCCGAACTCGCGCTCGAGCGACGGGAACGCCGGCAGGTAGAGGTCGATGGTGAACGGCCCGAGCGCGGTGAGCGCGCCGAGCACGAAGACGTAGACGAGTCGCTGACGCCGGGTGAGGGCGTCACCGGGGTGCAGCACGACGCGGAGCGATCCGGTGGTGGCGGGCGCGGTCACGAGCGGTCCTTCACGGGAGGAGGGGTGCAGGAGAGACGGGTGCGGGGCTCGTCACGTGACTCGGCAACGGCTGCGTCGACGCGGGTCGAATCGATTCGGCCCCGGAACCATCGTAGGGCCTGCACGCCCGCTCGTGGAACGCCCACCGACGGAGGGGCCCGTCACACTGCGCTCTCCGACCCGTCCGCGCGGTCGGCGTGCGGTAGCGTCGGACTGCTCGGGCACGCGTCGGTGACCGGGCCGACGCAACAGAAGGGGGTGGTGTCGTGGTCGACGCCCGCATCCTGCACACGACGGCAGCGCTGCGCGAGGCGATCCTCCGACTCGCCGCCGATCGCCCCGTGTCCCGGATCACCGTCGCCGACGTCACCCGCGCCGCGGGGATCAACCGCGCCACCTTCTACTCGCACGCCGTCTCCCCCGGGTCCCTGCTCGCCGACGTGCTCACGCCGGAGCTCGACCGGATCCGCGAGGAGGACGTCGAGGCCCGCCGCACCGCCGCCGCACGCGGAGCCGACACGGACGAGCTCGCCGCGATCACCCGACGGGGCATCGACGCCGTCGTCGAACACGTCGTCGCGCACCGCGACATCTACGCGCGGGGGCTCCCGGACACCGAGGACGCCTCGCTGCACCGGCTGCTCGTCGAGCACTTCACGGTGTCGAGCGCGCAGCACATCCGCGAGCTCGACGCCGCGGCCCGCCCGGCGATGCTCGACGACGTCGCCGCAGGGTTCGTCGCACAGGGCTTCGTCGGCGCGATCGGCGCCTGGCTCGCCGGACCACGGCGCTCCCGCAAGGCCCTCGTCGAGACGATCACGCTGTCGTTCCCGGCGTGGTGGCACTGACCGACCGTCGTCCCGCCTGAGCGGCACCGTCCCCGGGCTCGGGCACTGGCGCGCCCGTATCAGTCGTCCGCGTCCGGCTGCTCGCCGCGCTGCAGTGACCGGACCACGTCGACCGCGGTGCGCGCGGTCGCGCCGGGGTCGTCTGACGTCGTCACCCGGTGGTCGGCCGAGACGCCGTCGCCCCCGGTCCCGCTCGCCGGCACCGCGTCGCCGAGCGAGACGACGACCACGCCGGCGTCGTGCGCCGTCTGCACCGCACCTGCGAGCGACCCCGCGTCGACGGCGCGGACCAGCAGCGCCTTCGCCCCGTCGCGGACGAGCCCGTCGACGGCCTGCCGCTGCGCCGTCGCGGCGTCCGGCCGGGGCGCCACACGGACGTCCGGCCGGAAGCCCGCGTCACCGAGCCCGTCCTCGAGGTCTGCCGCGAGCGCGTCGTCGCCCGGCGCGAGCACCACACCGACCACGGCGTTCCGGTCGAAGCCACCGTCGGAGCTCGTCAGGTCCGTGCTGCGCACGGGTGTGGGTGCCGCGGTCGTCGCACCCTGACACCCGGTGAGGGCGAGGGCGGCGCCCACCAGGACGGCGACGACGGTGATGCGCACTCCGGTCCTCCACTCGGTCGGTGTGCCACGCTACCGCCGGGACGTCAGCTCCGTGCGGGCCCCGCCGCGGGTGCCGGCACCGGACCGAGCCGGTGGACGGCGACGGCCGCCACGAGCGCGATGCCCGTCATCGCGACGAACACGAGCGGGAACGACCAGTCGCCGTCCGCTCCCCCGCTCCCCACGAACAGCAGGCCCGTGACCGCGAGCCCGACCACGCTGCCGGACGCGTCGGCGATGGTCAGCGCGGAACTCGCGAACCCGTCGTCGCCCTCGCGGGAGAAGCGCAGCGTGAGCATCGAGAGCCGCGGGTACATCGCGCCCATGCCCGCGCCGCCGACGAACCACCCGGCGACGAGCACCGCCCACGGCAGGTCCCAGAGCGCGACGGCGAGCGCCGTCAGCAGGCTCACCAGGACGAGCGCGAGCCCGGCGCGGAAGGTCCGGGCCGCGGTCAGGCGGTCCTCCCCGAGCCGCCCGTGCAGCCAGCTCGCGCCGGCCCAGCTCAGCGCCGCGACGGTGAGCGCCAGCCCCGCGGCCGACGCCGACAGCCCGTGGCGTTCCTGCAGCAGGAACGGCACGTACGCCTCGCTGCCGAAGAACGCCGCCGCGACGAGCCCGCGCAGCAGCACCACCGACGGCAGGCCGGGCGCGGCGCGGAAGGTCCCCGTCGGCAGCAGGGGCCGCAGCGCCGCCCAGGCCCCGACGACGCCGATCACGACCGCGGCGATCCGCGCCCCGACCCCGAGGTCCGGCGCCACGTTGAGCAGCAGGATCGCCACCGCCGCCCCCACCGACCAGGCGATCCGGCCGCGCTGCCACGCCGGACGACGCTCGACGGGCGGGGCGTGCAGGCGCGAGAGTGTCGGCACGAGCAGCGCGAACGCGACCAGTGCGATGACGAGCGCCCCGGCGAAGACCCAGTGCCACCCCCACACCTCGGTCACGATGCCGGCGAGCGCGGGTCCGATCAGCGCGGGCACCACCCACGCGGCCGCGAACCCGGCGAACACGGGGCCGTGCAGCTCCGCCGGGAAGATGCGGGCGACGAGCACGTACAGCACGACGTCGACGGCCCCGGCGCCGAACCCCTCGACCAGGCGCCCGACGAGGAAGACCTCCATCGTCGGTGCGAGCATCACCACGGCCGTGCCGATCGCGAAGAACGCGGCGGACACCCAGGCGACGATGCGGCCGCCCGAGCGGTCCGACCAGTTGCCGGCCAGCACCATGCCGGGCACCCCGGCGGCGAGCGGCGCGGCGAACGCGAGCGCGTAGAGGGTCTGCCCGTCGAGGTCGCGACTGATCTCCGGCATCACCGTGGTCATCGCCAGGTTCTGGAACGCGGCGACCCCGACGATCGCGACCATGCCGAGCGTCGCGAGGGCGTACCGCCCACCGAGGATCCCCGACCTCGTCGCCACGCTGCTCACCGGACCAGCCTAGGGGCCGGCACCGACGGTCCGACGGGCACCACGACGGACGGGAGGCGCCCCACCGGTCCGGTGGAGCGCCTCCCGTCCGTCGCCCTGTCGGTGCACGGCCCGTGGCCGCGTCAGCGGGACAGCGCCTGCAGCACGTCGGCGACGAGGTCGCCGCGGTCCTCGATGCCCACCGACAGCCGGACCACGTTCTCCGGCACCGCGAGCTCGGTCCCCTTCACCGACGCGTGCGTCATCTCGCTCGGGTACCCGATGAGCGACTCGACGCCGCCCAGGGACTCGGCGAGCGTGAAGACCTCGGTCGACTCGACGAACCGCTTCGCGGCCTCCGGCCCGCCCGTGAGGGCGACGGACAGCATGCCGCCGAAGCCGCTCATCTGCTTCGCCGCGACCTCGTGCCCGGGGTGGTCGGCGAGGCCCGGGTAGTACACGCGCTCGACACCCGGAGCGGACACCAGGGCCTCCGCCACGGCCTGCGCGTTCGACGAGTGGCGCTCCATGCGCACCGGGAGCGTCTTGATGCCGCGGGTGGTCAGGAACGCGTCGAAGGGCGAGCCGATCGCGCCCGCACCGAACTGCAGGAAGCCGACCTGCTCGGCGAACTCCTGGTCACGCAGCACGACGGCACCGCCGACCACGTCGGAGTGGCCGCCCAGGTACTTCGTCGTCGAGTAGGACACCGCATCGGCACCGAGCGACAGCGGCCGCTGCAGGTACGGCGAGGCGAAGGTGTTGTCGACGACGACGAGCGCGCCGGCCTCGTGCCCGACCTCGGACAGGAGCGTGATGTCGGCGATCTTCATGAGCGGGTTCGTGGGCGTCTCGACCCACAGGACCGTCTTCGCCGGGGCGCCCTCGAGCGCGGCGCGGACCCGGTCGACGTCGCTCATGTCGACCACCACGAGCTCGACACCCCACGGCACGTGCAGCCGGTTCACCAGGCGGTGCGTGCCGCCGTAGACGTCGTTGCCCATCACGACCCGGGAGCCGGGCTCCAGGTACGCGCGGAGCAGGGCGTCCTCGGCAGCGAGGCCGGACGCGAACGAGTACGCCGCGACGCCCCCGTCGAGGTCGGCGAGCAGGGTCTGCAGGGCGTCCCGCGTGGGGTTGCCCCCGCGGGAGTACTCGTAGCCGTTCCGCATGTTGCCGACGCCGTCCTGCACGTAGGTGCTGGTGACGTGGATGGGCGGGATGACGGCGCCGGTGGTGGCGTCGGGGTCCTGGCCGGCGTGGACGGCGCGGGTGGCGAACTCGGTCATGCGTGCTTCGGTTCCTCGGGGGTCGGGGGTCACTCGGCGAGCGGGGTCACTCGGAGAGGGAGGTCAGGAGGTCGTGACGGGTCAGGACCGTCACGGGCTTGCCGTCGTCGACGACCAGGAGCGCGTCGACCGTCTCGAGCGCACGGCGGGCCGCCGACAGCGACTCCCCCACGCCGATGAGCGGCAGCGGGTCGCCGACGGAGCCGCTGACCGCGTCGGTCATGGCGACGACGCCGGTGAAGACCTGCTCGAGCAGGTCCTTCTCGGCGACCGCACCGACGACCTCGCCGATGACGACGGGCGGTTCGGCGCTGAGGACGGGCATCTGCGAGACGCCGTACGTCGACATGATCTCGACCACGTCGCGGACCGTGTCCGACGGGTGCGCGTGCACGAGGTCCGGCAGGCGGCCGTCCTTGCCGGCGACGACCGACCCGACGGTCCGGGCGTCGTCGGTCTCGGCGAAGCCGTACGAGCGCATCCAGCGGTCGTTGAAGATCTTGCCGAGGTAGCCACGTCCGCCGTCGGGCAGGAGCACCACGACGACGTCGTCCTCGGTCAGGTCGCGGGCGGCGCGCAGTGCGGCGACGACGGCCATGCCGCTCGAACCACCGACCAGCAGCCCTTCCTCGCGCGCCAGGCGACGGGTCATGGCGAACGACTCCGCGTCGTTCACCGCGATGATCTCGTCCGGCACCTCGGGGTCGTAGGCGGGCGGCCAGATGTCCTCGCCGACGCCCTCGACCAGGTACGGCCGGCCGGAGCCGCCGGAGTAGACGGAACCCTCGGGGTCGGCGCCGACGATCCTGACGCCGCCGTCCGACACCTCCTTGAGGAACCGGCCGGCACCGGTGATCGTGCCGCCGGTGCCGACGCCGGCGACGAAGTGCGTGAGACGCCCCTCGGTGTCGCGCCAGATCTCCGGACCGGTCGTCTCGTAGTGGCTGCGCGGGCCGTTCGGGTTCGCGTACTGGTTCGGCTTCCAGGCGCCCGGGATCTCCTCCGCCAGGCGGTCCGACACCGAGTAGTAGGACTCCGGGTCGTCGGGTGCCACGGCGGTCGGGGTGACGACGATCTCGGCACCGTAGGCGGTCAGGACGTTCCGCTTGTCCTCGCCGACCTTGTCGGGCAGGACGAACACGCAGCGGTAGCCGCGCTGCTGGGCGACGAGCGCGAGCCCGACCCCGGTGTTGCCGGACGTCGGCTCGACGATGGTGCCGCCCGGACGCAGCTCACCGGATGCCTCGGCGGCGTCGATGATCCTCGTCGCGATCCGGTCCTTCGCGGAGCCACCGGGGTTCAGGTACTCCACCTTCACGAGGACGGTGGCCCGGATCCCCTCGGTGACACGGTTCAGGCGGACGAGCGGGGTGTCGCCGACGAGGTCGACGACGGAGTTCGCGTAACGCACGCCGCAGAGTCTAGGCGGCACCCCCGGCGGTGCGCCGGGATGCGACGCCGGATTGCGCGGCGGTCCCTCGGTCGTCGGCGCGCAGCTCAGCGCCCGGCGTCGACGGGCGCGTCCTGCTGGTGGAAGGCGTCCTGCTGGTGGAAGAGGGACGCGTAGACGCCGTCGCGCGCGAGCAGCTCGTCGTGCGACCCCCGCTCGACGATCTGCCCGTGGTCGAGCACGAAGATGACGTCGGCGTCGCGGACCGTCGACAGCCGGTGCGCGATCGAGATCGTGGTCCGTCCGGCGGCAGCGGTGTCGAGCGCGGTCTGCACGACGTGCTCGGAGATCGAGTCGAGCGCGCTCGTCGCCTCGTCGAGCACGAGCACCGGCGGGTCCTTGAGCAGCACCCGCGCGATCGCGATGCGCTGCTTCTCGCCGCCGGAGAGCCGGTAGCCGCGCTCCCCCACGACGGTGTCGTAGCCGTCCGGGAAGGAGGCGATCGTGTCGTGGATGTTCGCGGCCCGCGCGGCCCGCTCCAGCTCGGCGGCGGTCGCGTCCGGCTTGGCGTACCGGAGGTTGTCGCCGATCGTCGCGTGGAACAGGTACGTCTCCTGGCTGACGATGCCGACGTGTCGCATCAGGTCCTCGTGCTCGAGGTCGCGCACGTCCTGCCCGGCGAAGCGCACCGAGCCCGCCGACGCCTCGTACAGCCGCGGCACCAGGTACGAGATCGTCGTCTTGCCCGCGCCCGAGGGACCGACGAATGCGGCGAACTGGCCGGGCTCGAGGTCGAAGGAGACCCCGCGGAGCGTCGGCTTGTCCGGCTCGCCGTCGGGGTAGGCGAAGGTGACGTCCTCGAACGCCACGTGCCCGACCCGACGCTCGTCGACCTTCTGGGCGGTGGGCGCGTCGGTGATCGCCGGCCGCAGGTCGAGGTACTCGAAGATGCGGGCGAACAGCGCGCCCGAGGTCTGCAGGTCGAGGACCACGCGGAGCAGGCCGACCGTCGGGAACAGCAGCCGCGACTGCACCGTGGTGAAGGCCACGATCGTGCCGGCGGTGATGGGGACGTCGCCGATGATGAGGTACGCGGCGACGACGTAGATGACCGCGGGGATGATCGACAGGAAGACCTGGACGATGGCGAAGAACCACTGTCCGGACATCTGCTGGCGCACCTGCAGCTGGATCTGGTTCCGGTTCTCGTCCCCGTAGCGCTGCGTCTCGCTGCGCTGCTGGTTGAAGGACTTGGCGAGCAGGATGCCGGAGACGCTGAGGGCCTCCTGGGTGATCGCGGTCATGTCCGACAGCGACTCCTGCGTCTGCCCCGCGATGCGCGCGCGGACCTGACCGACCCGACGCTGCGCGATGACCAGGAGCGGCAGCAGGACCACCGCGACGATCGTCATCTGCCAGCTGAGCAGGAGCATCGCGACCACGGCGGCGATGACCGTGACGGTGTTGCCGAGCACGGACGAGATCGTGTTGTTCAGCACGCTCGCGACCCCGCCGACGTCGTTCTGCAGACGCGACTGGATCACACCGGTCTTCGTGCGCGTGAAGAACGCCAGTTCCATGCGCTGCAGGTGGGCGAACAACCGCATGCGCATCGCGCCCATGACCTTGTTGCCCACCGTCGCGGTCAGGTACGTCTGCCAGATGCCGACCCCGGCGCTCGCGATCCAGAGGGCCACCATGCCGCCGACGAGCTCGAGCAGCACGGGGACGTCCGGCCGTCCCGAGGGCGGGAACAGCCCGCGGTCGAACGCCTGCTGGGTGAGCAGCGGGGGGATGACCGACAGAGCGGCGCCGACCAGGACGAGGGCCACCGTGAGGACGATCGCGCGGCGGTGCGGCACGAACAGGCCGGCGATGCGGCGGACCAGGTGCGGGATGCGCGGCGCCTCGGCGTTCGCGGCTCGCTGCGCCTGGACGTCCCCGCTCGAGATGCGCCCGCCGCCGCGCGGACCGCCTCCACCGACCCGCGCGCCGTGCCCCATGCTCATGCGCCCAACCTAGACCCGGCTCCGGACACCGGCGGTGTGCGACGTATTTGACCCCGTTCAGGGGCCGTGCCACCATCAGCAGTCCCCTTCCCCCGCTCCACCAGAGGTCCCATGACGTCCGCGCCCACCCGCCCCACGTCCCTCCGTCAGCAGCTCGCGCGGCGCAAGCCGATCGAGCAGCTGCAGGCCGAGGCCGCGCGCGGGGTGGACGGCGCACCGCTCCGCCGGTCGCTCGGCGTGTGGCACCTCACGATGATCAGCGTCGGCGCGACCCTCGGCACCGGCATCCTCGTGGTGCTCGGCACCGCGGTCCCGCTGGCCGGCCCGGCGGTCTGGATCTCGTTCGTGCTCGCGGGCGTCGCGGCCCTGCTCTCGGCGCTCTCCTACGCCGAGATGGCCGGCGCCGTGCCGACCTCGGGCTCGAGCTACTCCTACACCTACGCGACCATGGGCGAGGGCATCGCGTGGGTCTGCGGGTGGTGCCTCGTCCTCGAGTACGCCGTCTCGGTCGCCGCGGTCGCCGTCGGCGCGAGCGAGTACGTCGACGAGACCCTGCGCGTCTTCGGGCTGCACCTGCCGACAACCATCGCCGCACCACCCGGGGACGGCGGCGTCGTCAACCTTCCGGCGGCGGTCCTGGTGCTCCTCGCCACGGCGGTCCTGCTGCCCGGCGCGCGGGAGAGCGCCTGGGTGAACACGCTGATGGTCGTCGTGAAGATCGCCCTGCTCGTCTTCTTCGTCGTCGTGGCGTTCACGGCGTTCCGGGCGCAGAACTTCGAACCGCTCGCGCCGATGGGTGCCGCCGGGGTGACGGCCGCGGCCTCCCGTCTGTTCTTCTCGTACATCGGGTTCGACGCCGCGTCGACCGCCGGCGAGGAGGCGAAGGACCCCCGCCGCGACCTCCCCCGCGCCATCATCGGCTCGATCGCGCTCATCACCGCGCTGTACATCCTCGTCGCGATCGCCGCGATCGGGGCCCGTGCCTGGACGTCGTTCTCGTCCGACGAGGCCTCGCTCGTCCGCATCGTGGTCGACGTCACCGGCCGGCCGTGGGTCGCCCTGGTCTTCTCCGTCGGTGCGGTCGTCGCGATCGCGAGCGTCGTGCTCACCGTGCTCTACGGGCAGACCCGCATCCTGCTCACCATGGCCCGGGACGGCCTGGTGCCGAAGCTGTTCGGCCGGGTCTCGCACCGGACCGGCACGCCCGTCGCCGGCACCCTGGTGGTCGGCGTCGTCGTCACCGTGGTCGCCGCCCTGGTGCCGCTCGGCGAACTCGCCGACGCCACGAGCATCGGCACGCTCGTCGCCTTCGCGCTCGTGAACGTCTCGGTGCTCGTCCTGCGCCGCAGCCGACCGGACCTCGAGCGCTCGTACCGGGTGCCGCTGTTCCCGGTCGTCCCGGTCCTCGGCACGCTCTGCTGCGTCCTGCTCGCGGTGTTCCTCGGCGCCGGGACGTGGATCGCGTTCGGCGTGTGGATGCTCGTCGGCGCCGCGCTCTACCTGGCCTACGGCCGCCGCCACAGCACGCTGCGCTGACGCGCTGCCGGCGGCCGAGCCTCGTCTCAGCGGACACTTTCGCAGTCCCGAAGCCGCGAAAGTGTCCGCTGACACGAGCCTCGCGATCCCTCCCCACGCGCGAGTCGCAGCGTCGCCGTCCACAAGTCGGCCGACGCGTACCCGGGCGAGCCTGCTCTGCACGACCGTGGCGGAATGCGACACCACCGAGAACGTCCGGCGCTCCTCCGCGCCGAGGACGACGCATCGTCCCGGACGCTGCGGCGGCAGCACCGTGCGGGTTCAGTCGTGCGACTGCGCGCGGGCGTGTACATCGCCCGATCGTCATGGGAGCAGCTCGACGCGAGCGACCGGCACCTCGTCCGGGCCTGGGCCGTGGCCCCGGCGGTCCCGTCCGGCGGCGTCTTCTCGCACCTCACCGCGGCGCTGATCCACGGCTGGCCGGTCATCGGTCCCGTCCCCGAACGCGTCCACGTGACCGTCCCCGCCCTGGACACGACCGTCCACCGCGCGGGCCTCGTGCTGCACGCGCCCGGGATCGGACCGTTCGACCTCGCTCGCGCCCGGTTCGACGGGGTCGCGGTCACCGCTCCGACGACCACCGCCTCGGCCGTCGCGCGTTCAGCGCCCGTCCACGTCGCCGCCGTGGCCGTGGACGGGGCCGTGCGGACGGGCGCACTCGACGTCGCCGCCGTCGAAGCCGCGCTGCCGCCCGGCTCACACCGAGGCTCGAGGCGAGCCCGCGTGGTGCTCGCAGCGCTCGACGCCCGACACGAGTCCGTCGGCGAGTCGTACACCGCGGTCCGACTGGTCGAGAGCGGGTTCACCGCGGTCGTGCCGCAACACGAGTTCCGCCACGGTCGTGGTATCGATCGCGTGGACTTCTGGCTCCCGGAGACCGGCGTCGTCGTCGAGTTCGACGGCAAGCAGAAGTACGTGGACCGTGCGATGCTCGCCGGCCGTGATCCGGCAGAGGTGGTCTGGCAGGAGAAGCTGCGCGAGGACCGGATCCGACGACGACAGGAGGTGCGTGCCGTCGTCCGGGTGACCTGGTGGCACCTGGAGCGGCTCGACCGCTTCCAGGCCCTGCTCCGCTCGCACGACGTGTTCGGCTGAGACGAGACTCGCCTGGACGGACACTTTCGCGGTCCTCGAAGCACGAAAGTGTCCGCAGAGCCGAGTCTCGCGCCCACGCCCCCGCCCCGCACACGACGAAGGCCGCCGCCCCGAGGGGCAGCGGCCTTCGTGACCAGAAGGAACGAACTACGCGAGCTCGACCGTGGCGCCAGCAGCCTCGAGGGACTCCTTGGCCTTGTCAGCGGTCTCCTTGTTGACACCCTCGAGCACCTTGGCGTCGGGGGTCTCCACGAGCGCCTTGGCCTCGCCGAGGCCGAGCGACGTGAGGCCACGGACCTCCTTGATGACCTGGATCTTCTTGTCACCGGCCGACTTGAGCACGACGTCGAACTCGGTCTTCTCCTCGACCTCCTCGGCGGGGGCAGCAGCGCCACCGGCCGCGGCGACCGCGACGGGGGCAGCAGCGGTGACCTCGAAGACCTCCTCGAACTTCTTCACGAAGTCCGAGAGCTCGATGAGCGTGAGCTCCTTGAAGGCCTCGATGAGCTCGTCCTGCGAAAGCTTCGCCATGATTTTCTCCTACTACTAGCTAGAACGTGTGGTTGATGAACGCGTGCCTGGTCAGGCCGCGGACTCCTGCTTCTCGCGGAGGGCGTCCACGGTGCGGACGGCCTGCGAGAGGGGTGCCTGGAACAGGTACGCAGCACCGAACAGCGAGGCCTTGAAGGCGCCGGCGAGCTTGCCGAGCAGGACTTCACGGGACTCGAGGTCGGCGAGCTTGTCCACCTCGGTCGCGGTGAGCGGGTTACCGTCGAAGTAACCGCCCTTCACCACGAGCTGGGGGTTCGCCTTGGCGAATGCACGCAGCGACTTCGCGACGGCGACGGTGTCACCGTGGACGAAGGCGAGAGCGGACGGACCGGCGAGCTCGTCGTCGAACGACGAGATGCCGGCGTTGTTCGCCGCGATCTTGGTCAGCGTGTTCTTCACCACGGCGTACGTGGCGTGCTCACGGATCGAGTTGCGGAGCTCCTTGAGCTGCGCGACCGTGAGACCGCGGTACTCGGTGAGCAGGACGGCGTTCGAGCTCTGGAATGCATCCGTGAGCTCGGCGACCGCAGCTTCCTTGTTCGCCATGGTTCTCCTTGGGGGTTTCTTGCCGGCTAGCCCCAGGTCGATGACTGTGACGAGCACAGTCCACACACGAAAAAAGCTCCGGCGCAGAGGCTCGGAGCTGCTCCCCCGCGAACGGGAGGAGTGGTTCTGAACACCTGCGCTGGACTCCCCACGGGTGAGGACCTTCGGTCTGCGCGCAAGCGCACAGACGACCGGCGGTCTTTGGCTTCGAAGAAGGTACCACAGGATCCGGACCGCGACCAACCGTCGGACGGGAGGCACGGTGCGGGCCCGCCCCGCACCTCCCGTCCGTCACGCGGTCGGGACCGCCGTCGCCGAGCCGTCGGCGGTCGCCACCGCCGGCCGTGTGGTCGGCAGGTGCACCGTGAACACGGTGTCCCCCGGCACGCTCGCCACCGCGACCCGACCGCCGTGCGCCTGCACGACCGCGTCCACGATGGCCAGGCCGAGCCCCGTCGACCCCGCGCTCCGCGACCGCGAGCTGTCCGCCCGGGCGAACCGCTCGAAGAGCTTCGGCAGGAACTCCGGGTCGATCCCCTGCCCGTCGTCGCGCACGGTCAGGTCGACCCCGTCCGCGACCCGGTGGATGCCCACGGTGATCCGGGTGCCCTCCGGGGTGTGCGTCCGGGCGTTCGTCACGAGGTTCACGACCACCTGGTGCAACCGCGCGGCGTCCCCGGGCACGACGACGGGCTCGGACGGCACGTCGAGCGCGATGACGTGGTCGGGCGATGCAGCGTGCGCGTCGTTCACGGCGTCGAGGACCAGACCGGTCAGGTCGACGTCGGCGAACTGGACCTCGCGGCCCTCGTCGAGCCGCGCGAGGAGCAGCAGGTCCTCGACCATGCTCGTCATCCGGACCGACTCGGACTCGATCCGGCTCATGGCGTACACGACGTCCGGCGGCAGGTCGGCCCCCATCCGGCGGGTGAGCTCGGCGTACCCGCGGACCGACGCGAGCGGGGTGCGCAGCTCGTGCGAGGCGTCCGCGACGAACTGCCGGACCTTTTGTTCGGAGCGCTCACGCGCCTGCATCGCCCCGGCGATGTGCCCGAGCATCCGGTTGAACGCGGTGCCGACGCGGCCGACCTCGGTCCGGGGATCGGTGTCGGGGACGCGCACGCCGTCGAGGGTCTCGCTGCGCTCCAGCGGCATCCGCGCGACGGCCGACGCGGTCTCGGCGACGCGGTCGAGCGGCCGGAGGGAACGACGGACCGCGGCCGCGGCCACCGCCGACGCGGCGAGCAGGGCGACGGCGGTGACGACGAGCACGACGCCGAGGAGCTTCCAGACGCTCTCGTAGACGGGTGCCATCGGCAGGCCGACGACGAGCACGGCGGGTCCGACCGGGGCGGCCGTGACGCGGTAGCGGCCGAGCTCGCTGCCGAGGTCGACCGTGTGCGCCGCACCGTCGACCGTCACCTCGCCGAGCGGCCGGGCGGCGGCGCTCGAGATCCGGTCCACGTCGCCGGCGTTGTCGAGCACGCTGCCGACCGCCGCGTTGCCGTTCAGGAAGTAGACGGTCAGGGTGCCCGCGGCCTGTCCGGAGGGCCGCCCGATCTCGAGGCTCGGGCCGTTCGGGCCCTGGTTCTGCAGGGACTTCTGCGCCCGGCTCGTGGCGTACTGCAGCTGCTGGTCGATCGCCGACCGCTGGATGGAGAACAGCGCGATGATGCTCCCGGCACCGATCACCGCGCTCACGGCGACGACCAGCGCCACCGTGCTCAGGACGAGCCGTCGACGGAGGGTCACGTCGCCGCCCCTCAGGACGTCGGCTTGATGACGTACCCGACGCCCCGCACCGTGTGGATCATCGGGGTCTCGCCGGCGTCGATCTTCTTGCGCAGGTAGGAGATGTAGATCTCCACGACGCTGGACTTGCCGCCGAAGTCGTAGGACCACACGCGGTCGAGGATCTGCGCCTTGCTCAGCACCCGCCGCGGGTTCCGCATGAGGAAGCGCAGGAGCTCGAACTCGGTCGCGGTCAGCTCGACGGGCCGCCCGGCGCGGGAGACCTCGTACGACTCCTCGTCGAGCACGAGGTCACCGACCACGATGCGGGAGTCGCCGGCCTCGGACACCGAGATCTGCGAGCGGCGGATGAGTCCGCGGAGCCGGGCCACGACCTCCTCGAGCGAGAACGGCTTCGTGACGTAGTCGTCGCCGCCCGCCGTGAGGCCCGTGACGCGGTCCTCGACGGAGTCCTTCGCGGTGAGGAAGAGCACCGGGGTGTCGTCGTCGGCCTGTCGGAGCCTGCTGAGGACCTGGAGGCCGTCGAGGTCCGGCATCATCACGTCGAGCACCATCGCGTCGGGCTTCCACTCGCGCGCGGTGGCGAGGGCGTCCTGCCCACCGTTCGCGCTCTTCACGTCCCACCCCTCGTACCGGAGCGCCATCGAGAGCAGGTCCGTCAGGCTGGCCTCGTCGTCGACGACGAGGATGCGCAACGGGGTGCCGTCGAGGCGGGTGAGACGTGGGGCTGCGGCGGGCTGGGAGATGGTCACGTCTTCGAGTATCGAGGGATTCCTATGAGGCGTCTGTGGAGCGCCCCTCTGCGTTCTGTGGATCGCACGACAGGAGCCGGAGGAGTCCGGGTACGCCCTCGGCACGCACCCCGTAGCGTCGGGGTCATGCTGCGTTCCCCCGCCTGGCCACCGTCCGCTGCGGCGGTCCGGACCGCGGACGTCGAGGCGTCTGCCGGGAGGCCCGGTGCGACCCCGTCCGAGCGGCTCACCGTCGCGCGGACCCTCGCGTCCACCACCCCGCTCCTGACCTCCGGCACCGCCGGTGCCGTCCTCGCCACGCTGGCGGCGGTCGCCGCAGCGGACGTCGCGACGGCCCGCACCGTCGAGCCGCACCTCGACGCGCTCGGCATCCTCGCCCAGGCCGGGGTCCCCGTGCCCGACGACTCGACGTGGGGAGTGTTCGCCGCGGAGGCCCCCGGCCTCCGACTCGAGGCGACGAGGGACTCCTCGGGCGGCGTGCGGCTGCACGGGGTCAAGCCGTGGTGCTCGCTCGCCTCGTCGCTGTCCCACGCCCTCGTCACCGCGCACGTCGGCGACGAGCGGCAGCTGTTCGCGGTCGACCTGCGGCAGCCGGGCGTCACGGTGCACGACGAGTCGTGGGTCGCGCGCGGGATGCCCGACGTGCCGAGCGGGCCGGTCGAGCTCGACGGTGTCGCCGCGGAGCCGGTCGGCGACCCGGGGTGGTACCTCACCCGACCGGGCTTCGCCTGGGGCGGGATCGGCGTCGCTGCCTGCTGGTGGGGCGGTGCGGTGGGCCTGGCCCGGCTGCTGCGCGCGACCGCCGCGGCCCGTCCGTCGTCCGAGCTGCTGCAGGAGGCCCTCGGCGCCACCGTCCTCGACCTCGCCGACGCGGAGGACGCCCTCGCGACGGCGGCGGCCCGCATCGACGGCAGCGCGCACGGTGCGGACACCGACCCCGGTGCTGACACCGACCCCGACTGGTCGCTCCTGGCGCAGGTCACCCGCTCCCGGGTGCGCCGCGCGGTCGACGCCGTGCTGCAGCGTGTCGTGTCCACCGTCGGACCGGCACCGCTGACCCGGGACGTCGAGGTCGCCGCCCGCGTCGCCGACCTCGGGCTCTACGTGCTGCAGGACCACGGGGCCCGGGACACCGCCCGGGTCGGCCGGATCGTCGTCGAGCGCGGCGGTGTCGCGTGGTGAGCTTCGACCACCGGGAGCCCGGCACGGACCCCGCGGCGTGGACGGCGTTCCTGGCGGCCGTCCCCCCGACGCCCGTCGACCTGCGCGGTGTCGGCGCGGTCGTGGTCGTCGCGCCGCACCCCGACGACGAGACGCTCGGCGCCGGTGGGCTCGTCGCGGTGGCCGCGGACGCCGGGATCCCGGTGCACGTCCTGCTCGTCACCCGCGGGGAGCGCTCCCACCCGGACTCCCCCACGACCACACCCGAGGAGCTCGCGCCGCGACGGTCCCACGAGTTCCGCGCGGCGCTGCGCACCCTGCACCCCGCGGCGAGCGCCACCGAGCTGGACGTGCCGGACGGCGGCCTCCGCGAGCACGTCGACGTGCTCCGGACGGCCCTGGAGCACCGGCTCGCCGGGGCACCACGCCCGACGCTCGTGGTGGCCCCCTGGCGGGGCGACGGGCACCGTGACCACCGCATCGCCGGCGAGGTCGCCGAGCAGGTCGTCGCCGCGACCCCCGGCACCGACCTGCTCGCCTACCCGGTCTGGGCCTGGCACTGGGACGACCCCGCGGCCCCGGTGGCGCCGTGGGACCGGGCACGCGCGCTGCCGCTCGACGCCGACGTGCGCGACCGGAAGGCCCGGGCGCTCGCGGCGTACCCGTCGCAGACCGAGCCCCTGTCGGACGCCCCCGGGGACGAGCCGATCGTCGACGACCGGCACGCCGCACACCACCTGCGGGCCGAGGAGTGGTTCTTCGCACCGCTGCGGTCCCGGTCGGCGGAGTCGTTCGACGCGCACTACGCCCGGAAGCCCGAGGGGTGGGACTTCGACGGCTCCTGGTACGAGCAGCGGAAGCGCGCCGTCACCCTCGCGGCGCTGCCCCGTCCGCGGTTCCGCTCGGCCCTGGAGCTCGGCTGCGCGACCGGTGTCCTCACGGCGGCGCTCACCGAGCGGGCCGACCGCGTGACCGGCACCGACGTCGCGGCCGCCGCGATCGAGCAGGCACGCCGACGCGCTCCGGCCGCCCGGTTCGAGCAGGCCGCCTTCCCCGCCGAGTGGCCGTCCGGCCGGTGGGACCTCGTGGTCCTCTCCGAGGTCGGCTACTACCTGTCGCCGGACGACCTCGACCGGACCGTCGACCGCGTGCTCGACTCGCTCGACGACGACGGCGTCCTCGTCGCCTGCCACTGGCGGCACCCCGACGACGAGGCGGTGACCGACGGCGACACCGTCGACGCGCGCATCGCGGCCCGGTGGCCGCGCCCGGCGATCGTCCACCACGTCGAGGACGACTTCGTGCTCAGCGTGTTCCCCGGACCGTCGGTCGTGTCGGTCGCCCGGGCGCAGGGACTCGTCCGGTGAGCACCGCCCGCATCGACGTCGTGGTCCCGGTGCACGACGAGGAGGACTCGGTCGGCCGGTCGCTCGACGCACTGTCGGCGGCGGTCACGTCGCTCGCGCGCGACCGCCCCGGCGTCGCCGTCGGCGTGACGCTCGTGCTCGACGGCTGCACCGACGGCACCGCGGCGGTCGTCGACCGTGCGCGCCGGACCGACCCGACGTGGTCCGGTGGTGCCCTGCACGTCCGGACCTCCGCGCACGTGGGCGTCGGCCGTGCCCGTGCCCTCGGGACCGCGCACGCGCGGCTCCTCGCCGACGGGGTCGTCCCCGGCCGCCACTGGTTCGCGCACACCGACGCCGACTCCCGTGTGCACCGCGACTGGCTCGTGCAGCAGGTCGACGCGATGCTCGCCGGGGCGCACGTGCTCGTCGGCGCGGTCGTCCCCGACCCGGACGACCTCGACCCGGTCGTCCTCGAACGCTGGCGTCGGGCGCACCCGCCGGGGGCCACCCTCGGGCACGTGCACGGCGCCAACCTCGGCGTCCGGGCGGACGCCGACGCCGCCCTCGGCGGGTTCGACCCCGTCCCGGAGCACGAGGACGTCCGGCTGGTCGAGCGCGCCCGGGCGCTCGGTCTCGACGTCCGTGCCACGACCGAGCTGCCGGTGGTCACGAGCGGGCGCTTCGCCGGCCGCACCCCCGGCGGCTACGCCGAGCACCTCCGCCGCACCTACGGCGACGCCGTCTGATCCTCCCCCTCCGCAGGACGGGGCGGGACGGGGTCGGCGTCAGGCGACCGGGTAGTCGCAGTACGCGAACCAGCGCGAGCCCGGCGACCACGGCGGCACGTTGACGGTGCCCTGTCCGCCGTCGAGCGCGACGAGCGTCTCCGGCACGACGGCGATCCGTGCGCCGCGGACGAGCGACCCCGGGAGCAGGCGCAGCTCCACCCGGTGGTCGGCCGGGTGACCCTGCACGCCCGGCTCGTACGACAGGTAGAGCAGGTGCGCCCCGTCCGGGGAGACGTGCGGGAACCAGTTCACCCGGTCGTCCCCGGTGATCTGGACGAGGGTGTCCACGACGGCGTCGCCGGCCCCCGGTCGCAGCCACGCGAGCTGCGCCGTCCCCGGGGTGAAGCGCTCGGTGTTGAACACGACGACGTCCCCCACGACGGTGCAGCCGTCGTCGGGGTGCTCGTCGCGCGTCAGGAACGTCGTCGCCCCCGAGGCCGGGTCGACCAGGGCGACGTCGGTCGTCCAGACGCCCTCCGGCGTGCGCTCCCCCACGATCGCGGCGAGCGCCGAGCCGTCCGGGGCCACGCCGTGCAGGTAGTACTTCCGGACCACGGGCAGCACGGCGGCGGTGTCGGTGATGCGGTCCGCCGCCCCGCCGTCGGGCAGGGGCACCCGGTACAGCTCGCCGTCGCGGGCGCTCACCACGACGGACTCCCCCGAGGGGTCGAGCACGTGGTCGTTGTTGATCTCGTCGACCCCGGGCATCGGCACCCGCACGAGTGCGGTCTCGTCGAGCACGGTACCGCTGCCCGGCGCCGGCGGCGTCAGGAGCCAGAGGTCTCCGTCCCCGTTCAGCACGAGCGTGCCGTCCGCGCGCACGTTCGGTGCCTCCACGAGCACCGAGCGCGACTCGAACACGAGCCGGCTCGTCCGCGACGCGACGTCGTACACGTGCACACGGCTGGTCTGTCCGGGCAGCAGCTGGCGCCCGCGGTCCCCTGTCATGCGTCCATCCTGTCGGTCGTCGATCGGGCGAGGCTCGGACAGGCGGACATCTTCGCGGGCATGTCGCCGCGAAGATGTCCGCCGAGCCGAGCCTCGGGCACGCAGCCTCCGCCTACTTCACCGCACCCGCGGTCAGGCCGGCCACGAACTGGCGCTGCACGATGAGGAACGCGACCACGACCGGGATCGACACCACGAGCGACGCCGCCATGATCTGGTTCCAGTACACGTTCGTCTGCGTGGAGTACTGCTGCAGGCCGTTCGCGAGCAGCTGCCCGTCGCCGTTCGTCATGACCGAGGCGAAGAGCACCTCGCCCCACGCCGTCATGAACGAGTAGATCCCGACGGCCACCAGGCCCGGGCGGGCCGAGGGCAGGATGACGCGGAACAGCGCTCCCATCGGGCCGGAGCCGTCGACCATCGCGGCCTCGTCGAGCTCGCGCGGGATCGTCTCGAAGTACCCGGAGAGCATCCAGATCGAGAACGGCAGCGTGAACGTCAGGTAGGTGATGATCAGGCCGAGCCACGAGCCGACGAGCTGGATGCCGAGCGCGTTGCCGAGGTTCGTGAAGATGAGGAACAGCGGCAGCAGGAACAGCACGCCGGGGAACATCTGCGTCGAGAGCACCGCCGTGGTGAACGTGCTCTTGCCCTTGAAGTTCCACCGCGAGACGCCGTAGGCGGCGAACGTCGCGATGATGAGCGAGAAGACGGTCGCCACGGTGCAGACGACGAGCGAGTTGACGAAGTACTTCGCCAGCGGGACGGTCGACCACATGTCGATGAACGGCTGGAAGGTGATGTTCGTCGGGATCCACGTGAAGTTGTTCTGCACGTCGCCGAGCGGCTTCATGGCCGTGGTGACCATGACGTAGAGCGGGACGACCGTGAAGAGCGTCAGCAGGACGATCGTGACGATCTTGAACGACTTGGCGCCGAGTGTCTCACGCACGGACGGACCTCCGGTTGGTCACGGCCAGGTAGATGCCGGTGACGATGAGCAGGAAGAGCAGGAGCAGGACGCTCATCGCGGCCCCGGAGCCGAAGTTCCAGGTGATGAACGACGCGTTGTAGATGTGGAAGCTGAGGAGGTCGGCGGCCGGCGGCTGCGCGGTCGAACCGAACAGCACGAACGGCGTGTTGAAGTCGTTGAACGTCCACAGGAACATCACGAGCACGAGCGTCACGTTGACCGGACGGACCATCGGGAGCGTGATGGAGCGCCACTGCCGGAACGCCTTCGCCCCGTCGACCGAGGCGGCCTCGTAGACGTCGTTCGGCACGGACTGCAGACCCGCCATGAGCATCAGGAACGCGAACGGCCACGTCTTCCAGATCGCCACGACGACGACCGAGACGAACGCGTTGCTGCCGATGAGCCAGAAGGGGCCCTGTCCGCCGAACAGCCCGAGCTGGTCGACGAGGACGTGGTTCACCGCGCCGGAGTCGCGCTGGAGCATGAACTTCCAGGTGATGATGCCGGCGTACATCGGCAGTGCGTAGGGCACGAGGAACAGCGTGCGGAACAGCCCCTGTCCCTTGAACGGCTTCTGCAGCGCGACGGCGGCGGCCATGCCGAAGGTCCACGAGAGCGCCACGACGATGATCGTGTAGCCGCAGGTGATCAGGAACGAGTTGAGGACGCCCTGGCCGATCGCCTGGTCGAAGTCGACCGCGACCGAGTAGTTGCGGAGGCCCGCGAACGGCGCTGCGCCCCAGTTCGCGATGAAGTACTTGGTGAGCTGGACGAACGAGATCCAGATGCCGGTGAGCATCGGCACGATGTGGATGAGCAGTTCGAAGAGGATCGCGGGCGCGACCAGCGCGTACGGCAACCAGTGGCGCTTGGGCTTGCGCCCCGGCTGCGGCCCCGAGAGCGTCGGGGCCTTCGTGCGGGTCAGGTCGATGCGCTCGGATTCGGGCAGGACCGAGGTGGTCATGGGTGGGGGCCTTCCGGCAGGAGGGGGATCGGTGCTTCGCGACCCGGGACCGTGGCAGCGGTCGGGAGGCGCGGCGTGCGTGAGCCGATGCGCTCACCCCCGGCACGGGGCCGGGTGCGGGAGGAGGAGGCCCGGACGCGTCCTGGCGGACGCGACCCGGGCCTCCAGGCCGACTAGCCGACCGACTGCGAGACCTGGTCCTGCGCGGTCTGCAGCGCGGTCTTGATGTCGCTGTCCGACACCGTGCCGCCGGTCGCGATCTTGGCGAACATGTCGTTCATCGCCTTGCCGACCGTCGACTCGAACTGGTCCTCGGCGGGCACCAGCGGGAGCGGCTTCGCCTTGTTGTTGTAGATGTCGAGGAACGTCTTCGTCTGCTCGTCGGTGACCGAGTCGGCAGCGGAGGCGAGCACCGGCAGTGCCGAGTACGGCTTGTCGAGCGTGGTCTGGGTCTCCTCGCTCGTCATGAACTTGACGAACTTCAGCGCACCGTCCTTGTTCTTCGTGTTCTTGAAGATCGACAGGTTGATGCCGGCCGGGAAGGACGCGATGTCCTCCGCACCCTGCGGCGCCGGGAAGGGCACCACACCGAAGTCGTCGGCGGACATGCCGTTCGACGTGATCGTCGCGTTGGCGTTGTTCTGCGTCAGCATCATCGCGGCCTTCTTGTTCGCGAAGTCCGAGACCGCCTGCGTGCCGTTGTCGTACTGGGCGTTCGAGGTGTTGACGACCTTGTCCGACTGCATCAGGTCGAGGTAGCGCTTGATGCCGTCGACGTTCGCCTTCTGGGTGAACGTCGGCTTGCCGTCCTTGTCGAACCACTCGCCGCCGTTCTGCGCCGAGTTGATGAACGCGAAGTGCGCGTTCTCGGTGTACGAGCCACCGGCGATGGTGAAGCCGTAGGTGTCACCCGAGGTCAGCTTCTTCGCGTCCGCCGTCAGGTCCTCCCACGAGGTCGGGGCCTCGAGACCGGCGTCCTTGAACATCTGCTTGTTGTAGTAGAGCCCGTACGCGAGGCCGTAGAGCGGGACGCTCGTGACGGTCTTGCCCGGAGCGCCACCGGTGGACAGCGCGACCTTGCCGAACTTGTCGGCGCCGCCGATCGCCTGCATCTCCGAGTCGCCGAAGTCCTGGAAGGCGCCGGTGGCCTGGAGCGAGGTCGCCCAGGTGTTGCCGATGTTGACCACGTCGGGGCCCTGGCCCGAGGTGACGGCGGTGGTGATCTTCGTCTGCAGGTCGTTCCAGCCGATGACCTGGAGGTTCACCTTGATCCCGGTCTCCTTGGTGAACTTCTCGAGGACGGGGGTGAGCACCTCCTTGTCGTTCTGCAGGGACGTGCCCTGGTTCGACGCCCAGTACGTGAGCGTCTTCGAGTCGCCGGAGGATCCGGACGACCCGGAGGAGCAGGCCGCCAGACCGGTCACGGTGAGTGCCGCGGCCGCGGTGATGGCCAGTGCGCGGATGGCAGTGCGCATGACTCTCTACTTTCTCGTCGTTGAGATGGTGCTGAGGGTGGTGCTGCTGTGTCGGGTGCGGGGTGCAGCCGGTCCCGCGTGCGGACCGCGACGGTGCGGTCCGCGGGCGGGTCAGAGGGTCTGCTCCGCGGGGTCCCAACCCTCGGGGAGGGTCGGGGAGGGCTCGACCGTGCTCTCGACGAGCACGGTCTCACCACGTTCGGCGGCCTCGGCGATGGAGACCATCACGTCGAGGACGTGGAAGGCGAGGGCACCGGGGACCCGGTTCTCCCGCCCGGCACGGATCGAGCGGGCGAGGTCGACCACGCCCGTCCCGCGGGTGTACGTCGACCCGACGGCCGGGATCGTCTCGGGGCCGTCGGCACCGTGCGCGTAGAGCTCGGTGTCGCCGTCGAAGTCGTTCGGGTCCGGGAACACGACGGTGCCCTGCTCCCCCGCGATCTCGACGAAGCCGGTCCGGCCCCGGTCGGACTCGAACGAGAACACGCTCTGCGCGCTCGCGCCGCTGGCGAACTGGATGAGCGCGGAGTGGTTCGTCGGCACGTCGACGGGGAACTCGGTGCCCGCCTTCGGGCCGGAGCCGATCGTGCGCGTGGCACGGGACTTCGACGCGGTGGCCGTGACCTTCTCGACCGGACCGAAGACCTGCACGAGCGTGGTGATGTAGTACGGGCCGATGTCGAACAGCGGACCCGCGCCGTACGCGAACAGGAACTCGGGGCTCGGGTGCCACGACTCCGGGCCGGGGCTCTGGAAGAGCGTCAGACCGTTGAGCGGGGCGCCGATCCGGCCGTCGCGGATCGTGCGGAGCGCGGTCTGCAGGCCGGCACCGAGGAAGGTGTCCGGTGCGACGCTGACGGTCTTGCCTGCAGCGGCCGCGGCGTCGCGGAGCTGCGCGGCGCTCGTGCGGTCGAGCGCGTAGGGCTTCTCCCCCCACACGTGCTTGCCGGCGGCCAGCACCTGCAGCGCGACCTCGACGTGGGCGGCGGGGATGGTCAGGTTGACGACGATCTCGATGTCGTCGTCGGCCAGGAGCTGCTCGACGGTGCCCGACGAGGGGACGCCCCACTTCTCGGCCTGGGCGGCCGCGCGGTCGAGGTCGATGTCGGCGATGAACCGGACCTCGACGTCGGCGAACACGGTGAGGTTCGACAGGTACTGGTCGGAGATGACGCCGGCGCCGATGACGCCGACCCCGACCGGACCGGTGCGCTGCGTGGTCGTCCCCTGCTCGGCTGCCGCCGTGGTGGTGTCGGTCATGCGCGGACGCCCTCGAGGAACGTGTACGAGTCGGTGACGGCCTGGAAGACGTCGCCCTCGTGGTCGTCGAGCTCGACGACGTGCTGCGCGTCCGGTGCCGCGGCGACGATGTCCCGGATCGGCATGACGCCGTTGCCCACGGCGACCTGCCGCTTGTCGTCGTGCGAGCCGTCGCCGTCCTTGACGTGCAGGAACCGCACCTTGTCGCCGTACCGGCCGATGACCGCGACCGGGTCGTCGCCGCCGACCGTGACCCAGTAGGTGTCGAGTTCGAGCACGACGTCGTCGGACAGGGCGTCCGCGAACACCTGGTAGGCGCTGACCCCGTCGATGCGGTTCGAGAACTCGAACGCGTGGTTGTGGTAGCCGAGCACGAGCCCGTGGTCGGCGGCACGGGGGGCGAGGGCACTGAGCTCGCGGGCGATCGCCTCGACGTCCTCGCGGGTCGTCCAGCGGGCCTCGTCGATGTGCGGGTCGATGAGCGTCTGCATCCCGATCGTCGTGCTGGCGTGCATGATGCGCTCGAGGTCCTGCTCGCCGGCGTCCAGCAGCCGGGCGTGCCCGCTCGGTGCCTGCAGGCCGGCGTCGGCCAGGGCGTCGCGCAGTTCCTCGGCGTGCTCGACGTAGCCGAAGGCCTCGACGTTCGTGTAGCCGATGGAGGCGATGCGGCGGAGCGTGCCGGGCAGGTCTGCCGAGAGGGCGTCGCGCACCGTGTAGAGCTGGACCGAGAGGGGTTGGGTCACCAGGGGTTCTCCTCGTCGAGATGGTGGATCGTCACTGATCGAGGGGAACACTATGGCCGCTTCTGTCGGCGGTCAAGCAGAAGTTGCGAGCTCCTCGACAACCTTCGTTGCGTGGCGCGATCGATGTGTGCTTCACTCCCGGCATGGTCGACTTCACCCGGACGGCAGCGTCGCCTCCGGTCGGGACGAGCGAGCTCTTCCAGATCCTCCGCGACGGCGTGCCGCGGACCCGGGCGGAGCTGGCCGCCCTGACGGGACTCGCGCGCTCGACGATCGCCGTGCGCCTCGACGCCCTCATCGACGTCGGACTCGTCGGACCGGTCGAGACGGCAGCGTCCACCGGTGGTCGCCCGCCCGCGCGGGTCGCGCTGGTGCCGGGCGCCCGACTCGTGGTCGCCGCCGACCTCGGAGCCTCGCACGGACGCGTCGCGGTGACGGACCTCACCGCCACCACCCTCGCCGTGCGCGAGGCCCGCATCGACATCGCCGCCGGCCCCGTCCCGACGCTCACGTGGCTCGTCGAGACGGTGGACGTGCTGCTCGACGAGGTCGGTCGGTCGCGCGACGACGTCATCGCGATCGGCATCGGCGTCCCCGGTCCGGTCGAGTTCTCCACCGGACGCCCGGCGAACCCGCCGATCATGCCCGGGTGGGACGGCTTCGACGTCCCCGGGTGGCTCCGCGGACACGTCGCGGCCCACGTCCTGCTCGACAACGACGTCAACATCGCGGCGCTCGGGGAGCGCCAGCACGGCTGGCCGGACGTCGACCACCTGCTCTTCGTGAAGGTCGCCACGGGCATCGGCTCCGGGATCGTCTCGGACGGCCAGCTCCGCCGCGGCGCGCAGGGCACCGCCGGCGACATCGGGCACGTCCGGGTCTCGCGCGCCGGGGACGTGCCGTGCCACTGCGGCAACACCGGCTGCCTCGAGGCCGTGGCGTCCGGCCCCGCCATCGCCCGTGCCCTGCGGGCGAAGGGCCACGACGTGCACACGAGCGGCGACGTCATCGACCTGGTGAACCGGGCCGAGCTCGACGCCATCGGCGCGGTGCGGCAGGCGGGCCGCGACATCGGCGAGGTCCTCGCCACCTGCGTGTCGCTGGTCAACCCGTCGGTCATCACGCTCGGCGGGTCCATCACGCGCGCCGGGGAGCACCTGCTCGCCGGCGTCCGCGAGGTCGTCTACGCCCGCTCCACGCCCCTCGCCACCGAGCACCTCGTGATCGCGCAGTCGCGTGCCGGCTCCGTCGCCGCACTGCAGGGCGCGGCAGCACTGGCGATCGGCTACGCGCTCTCCCCCGCCGGGGTCGACGAGCTCGTGGCGTACGCCGAGGGACGCGCGCTCGTCTCCTGACGGCGGAAGGAGCGCGCGTCGGTTACCACCGTGTCGGCGCGCGGGGTGAGAATCGTCGGGTGACGATCGTGCAGCCCACCCTGTGGGGCGACCTGGACCCCGGCCTGGAGGAGGGCCCCGTGCCCGCCTCGCCGGTCACGTCCGGTACGCGGTCCGCCGCGGCCTCCGGTGCGTTCACCGCGCTCCGCGGGCACACCGACCGCATCGTCGCGCACTCGTCGGACCGCGTCGCCTGGCTGCGCGCCCGCGCGATGGGCATCACCGCGACCGACGTCGCCCGGCTCGCCTCGCTCCGCGCCGTCGAGGCCGTCGTCGCCGACAAGCGCTACGGCTCCCGGTTCTCCGGCAACGCGTTCACCGAGCACGGCAAGGACCGCGAACCGGTGATCGCCGCCTGGGTCGCGGCGACGCACGGCATCGAGCCCTCGGCCCACCTGTTCCACGCGAGCACGAACCGCGCGCACCTCGCCACACCGGACGGGGTCGGGTACGACGCCTCGCAGCGGCTCGTCCTCGCCGAGATCAAGACCACCGGCAAGGGCTGGCGCAGCATCCCGCGGCACTACCTGCGCCAGGTGTGGTGGCAGCAGTACGTGCTCGGCGCCGACCGCACCCTGTTCGTCTGGGAGCGTCACGACGAGTTCGTCCCGGTCGCCGATGAACCCGAGTGCCGGTGGGTCGACCGCGACGACGACCAGATCCGCGGACTCGTCCAGCTCGCCGACCTGGTGCTCGACAAGCTGCGGGCGTTCCGCGTCTAGACCCGCAGGGTCCGCAGGCGGCTGATCCCGATCACGAGGATGCCCGTGAGCGCGATGAACACCGCGATCCCGAGGCAGTACAGCGCGACCACGCCGTAGCCGAGGGACGGCGACAGGAACGGGTACGGCACCCAGCCGTCGGTCGCGCCGCGGACCAGCACGACGACGAGCCACACGGCCGGGTAGACCAGGAACCACCAGACGTGCCGGAGCCGGAGCCGGGCACGGTCGGAGAAGAGCAGCCAGTCGAGCACGACCCAGACCGGCACGACCCGGTGCAGCACGTCGTTCGACCACGACACCGACGTCGAGACGTCGACGTTCGTGAGCAGGGTGTTGTACACGATGCCCGTCGTGGCGATGTACACCGTCGCCGCCCCGCGCAGCAGGCTCACGCCGAGGTCGGCGCGCTTCCGACGGGCGGCGGACACGAGGGCGACGGCGAAGGCGACCGCCACGATCACGTTCGACTGGATGGTGAAGTACCCGAAGAAGTTGAACGGCGAGTACTGCGGCGTGCGCATGCTGACGAGCCACTGCGCCACGATCGCGACGACGACGAGGATGACCACGACGAGGCGCAGGGAGTTCACGAGGGTCCGCACGCACCCACGCTATCCGGCCCGGGCCCGGGAACGCAGGAAGGCCCGCACCGTGGTCGGTGCGGGCCTCCTGGGACTGATCAGTGGATCAGATGGCGTTGACGTCGAGCGGGATGCCCGGTCCGAAGGTCGTCGAGACGGCGCCCTTCGTGATGTAGCGGCCCTTCGAGGCGCTCGGCTTGAGGCGGACGATCTCCTCGAGCGCGGTCGAGATGTTCTCGTCGAGCTGCTCCGGGGTGAACGAGGCCTTGCCGACGACGAAGTGCACGTTGGCGTGCTTGTCGACGCGGAACTCGATCTTGCCGCCCTTGATGTCGCCGACGGCCTGCGCCACGTTCGGCGTCACGGTGCCGGTCTTCGGGTTCGGCATGAGGCCACGCGGGCCGAGCACCTTGCCCAGACGACCGACCTTGCCCATGAGGTCCGGCGTCGCGACGGCGGAGTCGAAGGCGGTGTAGCCCTCGGCGACCTTCGCGATGAGCTCGTCGCCACCGACCTCGTCGGCGCCGGCGGCGATGGCGGCCTCGGCCGCAGCGCCCACGGCGAAGACGATGACGCGGGCGGTCTTGCCCGTGCCGTGCGGCAGGATGACCGTGCCGCGGACCATCTGGTCAGCCTTGCGCGGGTCGACGCCGAGCTTCAGCGCGACCTCGACGGTGGAGTCGGTCTTCGCCGAACCGGTCTCCTTCGCGAGGGCGACTGCCTCGCTCGGGGTGTAGAACTTGTCGGCCTCGATCTTCGCGGCCGCGGCCTGGTAGGCCTTGGACTTCTTCGCCATGGTGTTCTCCTTGCAGAGCTACGTGGTTGACGAGCCGGCGAGGCTCTCCCACGGAAGGGGTGAGGGGGTGTGCCTGGTCAGGCGGAGACTTACGCCTCGACCGTGATGCCCATCGAGCGCGCGGTGCCGGCGATGATCTTCGCGGCCTGCTCGATGTCGTTGGCGTTCAGGTCGGCCTGCTTGGTCTCGGCGATCTGACGGACCTGGTCCATCGAGATCTTCGCGACCTTGACCGTGTGCGGGGTCGACGACCCCTTCTGCACGCCCGCAGCCTTCTTGATGAGCTCGGCAGCCGGCGGGGTCTTGAGGACGAACGTGAACGAACGGTCCTCGTAGACGGTGATCTCGACCGGCACGACGTTGCCACGCTGCGACTCGGTCGCGGCGTTGTACGCCTTGCAGAACTCCATGATGTTCACGCCGTGCTGACCGAGCGCAGGACCGATCGGCGGGGCCGGGTTGGCGGCGCCCGCGTTGATCTGCAGCTTGATCAGGCCCGTGACCTTCTTCTTCGGTGCCATGGTGTGCTTCCTCCTGGAATCGAACGCACGGGGTCCCGTGCACTCTCCCGCTGGTCCGGCGGATCCGGACCGCGGTGAAGCCCCGCACGCTGGGCGCGCGGGGCCAAACCTCAGTAGTCTACCCGATCCTCCAGACCGGGTCGACGGGTGGGGACGACCTAGAGCTTCGTGACCTGGTCGAAGCTGAGCTCGACGGGGGTCTCGCGCTCGAACAGCGAGACGAGGACGGTGAGCTTGCCGCTCTCCGGCTTGATCTCGGAGATCGAACCCGGCAGGCCCGCGAACGAGCCCTCCTTGATGGTGATGGTCTCGCCGATCTCGAAGTCGACCTCGGCCTGCGGCTGCGCCTGCACGGCACCGCCGGACTTGCCGCCGCCCTTGGTCGGGGCCGCCTCGGCGACCTGGACCAGCGACTTCAGCATGCCGAACGCCTCGTCGAAGCGGAGCGGGGTGGGGTTGTGCGCGTTGCCGACGAAGCCGGTGACACCCGGCGTGTGGCGCACGACAGACCACGAGTCCTCGTCGAGGTCCATGCGGACGAGCACGTACGAGGGGATCCGGACGCGGGTGACCAGCTTGCGCTGCCCGTTCTTGATCTCGACGACGTCCTCCATCGGGACCTCGACCTGGTAGATGTAGTCCTCCATCGACATCGAGACCATGCGGTTCTCGATGTTCGACTTCACGCGGCGCTCGAAGCCCGCGTAGGAGTGGATGACGTACCACTTGCCCGGCTTCATCCGCAGCTCGGCCTTGAAGGCCTCGTACGGGTCGACCTCGGCGGGCTCCTCGTCGGCGTCGTCTGCATCGAGGGCCTCGTCGGCGGCGAGCGTCTCGTTCGCCTCGGCGGCGGCGGCGTCCTCGAGCTCGGACTCCTCCTCGTCCTCGACCGCCTCGACGGCGGCCTCGGCCTCGTCGGCGGAGTCGATCTCGAGCGCGTCGTCCACGACGGCGTCGGCCTCGGGGTCGCGGGACTCGGCCAGGGCCGTCAGGGCCTCGTCGATCGAGGTGTCGACCGTGCCGTCGTCGGGCTCGTCGCTCAGGCCGAGGGAGTCGTCGTCCTCGTCCTCGACGGAGATCGCACGCTCCTCGGCGGACTCGACCGAACGGGCCTCTGCGGTCTCGACGTCGCCTTCCTGGTTCTCCTCGACCTCGGAGGACTGCTCGGCAGCCGTGGCGAGGTCGATGTCGTCGCGGGAGTAGTCAGACACTGCGGTTCTTTCCGTTCGGTGGTGCGGATCGGGTGGTCGGCCGGAGCGGTGCGCATCGGTCGACGTCTCGGTGGCGACCGTACTCCTGTCGGGATCCGGTCAGGCCAGCCGCCGTCGGACCGACCACCATCGGGCCGGCCGCCGTCGGGTCAGACCGTGGGACCGTTGCCGAAGACGTAACCGACGCCGAGACCGAAGACGAAGTCGAGGATCGAGACGAGGATCATCATGACGACGACGAAGACGAGCACGACGCCGGTGTAGCTGAAGAGCTCCTTGCGCGTCGGCGTGACGACCTTGCGGAGCTCGCCGACGACCTGGCGGATGAAGAGCGCGATGGCGGCGAACGGCCCTCCGCGCGCGGCGCGGTCGGCCTTCGCCTTCGCGACGACGTCGTCCGTCGTCGTCTCCATGTCCTTGCTCGCCAACTTCACACCTTCCGGAACTTGCAGGGCGGACAGGACTCGAACCTGCAACCTGCGGTTTTGGAGACCGCTGCTCTACCAATTGAGCCACCGCCCTAGAGGGGACGAACCCCTCGGGGCACGGAGCGAGACCGTTCCGTGCGCCGGTGGTCGAGTGTACGGGAGTCCGTCACACGCTGTCCACTCGGCCCCCGCCACGGCGTGCCGCGTCGGTAGGCTGGGGACCGTGAGCACCGCAGCCCCCGGCCCCGAGTCCACCGCCCCCGAGTCCGCGACCACCGACCACCCGCGCATCGCCTCGCGCATCGCCGCGATCGCGGAGTCGGCGACCCTCAAGGTCGATGCCAAGGCCAAGGCGCTCAAGGCCGCCGGCCGCCCGGTCGTCTCGTTCGCCGCGGGCGAGCCCGACTTCGCGACCCCGCAGCACGTCGTCGAGGCGGCCGTCCTCGCCGTGCAGGACCCGGCCAACCACCGGTACACGCCGGCCACGGGTCTGCCGGAACTCAAGCGCGCCGTCGCCGAGAAGACCGCGCGCGAGTCCGGCGTGACGGTCGACCCCGCGCAGGTCATCGTGACGAACGGCGGCAAGCAGGCCGTCTACCAGGCGTTCCAGACCGTCGTCGACACCGGGGACGAGGTCCTGCTCCCCGCGCCGTACTGGACCACGTACCCGGAGGCGATCCGGCTCGCGGGCGGCACCCCGGTCGAGGTCTTCGCCGGCAGCGACCAGGAGTACCTGGTCACCGTCGAGCAGCTCGAAGCCGCCCGGACGCCCCGCACCAAGGCCCTGCTGTTCTGCTCGCCGTCGAACCCCACCGGGTCGGTGTACTCCGCCGAGCAGACCCGGGCGATCGGCGAGTGGGCGCTCGAGCACGGCATCTGGGTGATCAGCGACGAGATCTACCAGGACCTGGTCTACGACGACGTCCGGTTCACCGGCATCCTCGAGGCGGTCCCCGCCCTCGCCGACACCACCATCCTGGTGAACGGCGTCGCGAAGACCTACGCGATGACCGGCTGGCGCGTCGGCTGGTTCATCGGCCCGGCCGACGCCGTGAAGGCCGCGTCGAACCTGCAGTCGCACCTGTCGTCGAACGTCGCGAACGTGTCGCAGCGTGCGGCGATCGCCGCGCTCACCGGTCCGCAGGAGCCGGTCGCGGCCATGCGCGAGGCGTTCGACCGCCGTCGCCGCGCGATCGTCGAGGGGCTCAACGCGATCCCGGGCTTCGTCACGCCGACGCCGAAGGGCGCCTTCTACGTCTACCCGGACGTCACCGCGCTGCTCGGTCGCGAGTGGGCCGGCACGACCCCGACCACGACCCTCGAGCTGGCCGACCTGATCCTCGAACACGCCGAGGTCGCGGTGGTCCCGGGCGAGGCGTTCGGCCCGTCGGGCTACCTCCGCCTGTCGTACGCGCTGGGCGACGACGACATCGCCGAGGGCGTGCGTCGCCTGGCGGCGTTCTTCTCCGCGTGACACGGACGACGGCCCGCCTCCGGCAGGGGGCGGGCCGTCGGTCTGCGCCGTCGTCCTGCCGGGAGGCGCGTGACCGGCCCGGTGGTCAGCTCGCGGCGAGCAGGTCGCCGACCACGACGGGCTCCGGCACCAGGGATACCCCGAAGCGGTTGAGCACCGTCACCTGCACGTAGCGGGCCAGCTCCGCGACCTGCGCAGCCGTCGCGTCACCGCGGTTCGTCAGCGCGAGGGTGTGCTTCGAGGAGATCGCGGCGCGCGACCCGGGCACCGCGTACCCGCGGTGCACCCCGGCGTGCTCGATGAGCCAGGCGGCGCTGAGCTTGACGTCGTCGCCGGCCGGCCACCGGGGTGCCTCGGTCGGCAGCGTCTCGGCGAAGGCCGCGGACACGATCGGGTTCGTGAAGAACGACCCCGCGCTCCACGTGTCCGGGTCGGCGTCGTCGAGCACCATCCCCTTCGAGGACCGCAGGCGCAGCACCGTCCGCCGGATCGTGAGCGGGTCGACGGGCGTGCCGAGCTCGACGCCGAGCGACCCGGCGAGCTGGGCGTAACGGACCGGGACACCGGCGTCCGCCGCGGCCCCGAGCCGGAACTCCACGGTCAGCACGACCCCGCGCCGCCCGTGCTTCAGGGTCGAGGTGCGGTAGCCGAGCGCCAGCTCGGCCGCGTCCACCCACGCGCGGTCCCCCGTCGACGCGTCGAGGAACTCGATCCGGGTGAGCACGTCGGAGAGCTCGACCCCGTAGGCGCCGATGTTCTGCACGGGGGCGGCACCGACCGTGCCCGGGATGCCGCTCAGTGCCTCCAGGCCGGTCCAGCCGTTCTCGACGGACGTGGCGACGAACCGGTCCCACGGCTCACCGGCCGCGACGCGGACGGTGACGCCGTCGTCGTCGGGATCGGCCTCGAGCCCGTGCGTGCGGACGAGCACGACCGTGCCGGCGAAGCCGTCGTCGGCGACGAGCAGGTTGCTGCCGCCGCCCACGACCAGCCACTCGTCGTCCTGCCACGCGGTGTGCGCGTGGGCGACGAGTTCCTCGGTCGTGTCGGCGGTCAGGAGCGTCGCGGCGGGTCCGCCCACGCGGAACGTGGTCAGGTCGGCCAACCGCGTCGACACGGTCAGCGGAACACCACCGTGACCTGCGCCTTGCCGAGCACGGTCTGCCCGGCGGCGGTCACGGTCAGGTCGATGCGCTGCGGACGACCCTGGTCGTCGACCGTGCCGACCTTGGCGACGACGCCGACGGTGGCGCCCTGCTCCGGGTCGACCACGACGGGGCGGGTGAACCGGACGCCGTAGCGCGCGACCCACCCGGTGTCGCCGAGCCACTCGGCGACCGGCTGCACGGCGAGGCCCATGGTGAGCATGCCGTGCGCGAGGACGCCGGGGAGCCCGACCGACGCGGCGACGTCGTCGCGGTAGTGGATCGGGTTGAAGTCGCCCGAGGCGCCGGCGTAGCGGACGAGGGCGTCGCGGGTCAGGTGGACCTCGCGCTCGGCGACGACGGTGCCGACCTCGAGCGCGGTGGCGGGTGCGGCGGTCATGCGTCGTCTCCTCGGACCACGAGGGTGGAGGTCGCCGTGACGACGTGCTCCCCCGTGGCGTCGTCCATCGTGCTCTCGGCCGTCACCATGGCGTTGCCGCCGAGGGTCTTGACGCTCGTCACCGTGAGGGTCGCGGTGAGCTCGTCGCCCGCCACGATCGGTCGGTCGTACGTGAAGGACTGCTCGCCGTGCACGACGCGCGAGAAGTCGATGCCGGCGTCGGGCTCGGCGAGGAGTTGCGCGAGGGTGGCCTCCTGCACGACGACGGCGAAGGTCGGCGGCGCGACGACGTCGGCGTACCCGGCGGCACGGGCGGCCTCGGGCTCGTGGTGGATCGGGTTCGTCGCGAACACGGCGCGCGAGAACTCACGCACCTTCTCGCGACCGACCAGGTAGGGCTGGGCCGGCGGGAACGTCCTGCCGACGAGCTCGGGGTTCACTGACACGGACGGCAGTCTACCGAGCGCCCGCGACACGCCCCCGGTCGTGAGGTTGCATCGGCTATGCTCGTCGCACGGCTTCCGGGGGGAGGTCGGGGAGGACTCCGGGTTCGGGGAGGAACACATGGAGCACACGACGCAGTACGCCGTCCACACGGGAGACCGCTGCACCGCCATGGAGGTCGCCGGTGCGGCGCTCCGGCAGAGCGGCCACCGGGTCGAGTCGACCGGGGGCACGATCACGGCGACGACGGGGAACCGCCTGCTGACCATCCTGCTCGGGGCGATGGTGCACCCGTCGCGGGAGTTCCGGCGGTACGAGCTGTCGACGACCGTCACGGGGACCTCGACCACGATCACGCTCCGCCACGCGCAGCACGCCACGGCGGTGTCCGGCGGCAGCATCGGCGCGGGACGGCGGCGCACCGCGTGGCGGCAGGTCTCGACGACGCTGGAGCGGGCGCTCCGCGCCGCCGGGCTGCTGACCACTCCCACGCGCTGAGGGGCGGCGGGGCGGGCCGGTGCGGCGCTGTGCGGCTCCGGCGCCCCTGGCGAGTTCGGGCGTGCCTGGCGGGATCGGGCGTACCTGGTCGCAACGGACGACCAGGCATGCCCGGTTCCGCTCGGTACCGCGCCTGTCATGGGAAGGAACGGGCAGCGGGAGCGGGCCCGGCCGTGCTGTCGTCACGGGAGTGCGGGCGGTCTCCGAGCGCTCCGGCGCTTCTGGCGAGATCGGGCGTACTCGGCGGATTCGGGCGTACCTGATCGCCACGGACGACCAGGCATGCCCGGTTCCGCTCGGTACCGCGCCTGTCATGGGAAGGAACGGGCAGCGGGAGCGCCGGGCGCAGCGGGAGGGCGGACGCGCCCGGGAACGACGAAAGCCCGGCGAACTGATCGCCGGGCCCGTGGTAGCGAGGACGGGACTTGAACCCGTGACCCCACGATTATGAGTCGTGTGCTCTAACCAACTGAGCTACCCCGCCAGAGATCCGGAGCGACTGCCGCTCCGGGTCGGAGCCCCGAGTCAGGATTGAACTGACGACCCCTTCCTTACCATGGAAGTGCTCTACCACTGAGCTATCGGGGCGAGTGCCGCTCGGCGGCACCACACGAGAGTAGCAGACGCGCGGCGGTGGTCAGGAACCGGGCGTGACGCCCGGGCGTGCCGCCGCTCCCCCGCTAGTTCGCGTTGGCGCGGAGCCAGGTCAGCGGGTCCACCGGGACACCGTCGACGTGGATCTCCAGGTGCAGGTGCGGGCCCGTCGAGTTGCCCGTCGAGCCGACCTCGCCGAGCTCGTCGCCGACGGCGACCTGCTGCCCGGTGACGACCTTGAACGTGCCGTCCTTCATGTGCCCGTAGACGCTGACGAACTGCTTGCCGTCGACGTCGTGCTGCACCCAGACGTCGTTGCCGAAGCCGCCGTCGTGCGCCTGCACCTTGATGACCGTGCCCGCGGCGACGGACCGGATGGGCGTGCCCTCGCCCGGGGCGAAGTCGACGCCCATGTGGTTCGTCGAGCAGAACGAGCAGCCCTCGACCTGCCGACCGCCGAAGCCCGACGTGATCGGGACCCCCGTGAGGAACGGCCACTGGATCGTGCCGTTCGGGTCGTTGGAGAACGAGGACGAGTCGACGTTGGCGTACTGCGTGGCCGCGGTCACGGAGTACTGGTCGCGCGCGGTCTCCGCGTCGCCGGCGGCCTGTCCGACGCTGAGCGACTGGGCGTCGCCCGCGGTCGTGCGGAGGGCGGTCGTGTCCGCCGGCGGGACCCAGAGCGCCTGCGCCGGCAGGGACGTCGAGACGACGAGCCCGGCGGCGAAGAGGAGTGCGCCGACGGCCGTCACGCGCGAGGCGGTCCGCCGGAAGGACACGCCCCGGTCGACGTGCGGAGCTGCCGCGGGTGCCTTCGGCGTGGCCGGGATGTGCCGGGTGGCCCGGTCGACGTGCACGGCGGCGGCGGCCCGGGACGCACGCGGCGGTCGGTCGGCTGAGGGCGCGCGTCCGGTCCCGCGACGCGCCCGCTCGGGCGCCGGGGCGACGGACGTCGGCGTGTGCGTCGCATCGGCCGCCGGGACCGCGTCGAGCACCGGCGCCACGTCCGGCGAGACCGGGGCCGGCGGCGTCACGGCGCCCGCCGAGGGGGCGGGGCGGACGGGCGAGGCCGGCGCGAGATCGATCGGCGAGACCGGGGCGGCAGGCGTCACCGGCGCGGCGGGACCGTCGATGGACGGCTGTACCGCGGCCGCAGCAGCCCGTCGCTCCGCTTCGATGCGTGCACGTCGGGTGAGGTGCACCACCGGCTGGGGACCGGTCGTGACGTCGGGCGAGGTGAGCGTTCGGGGAGCGTGGGGCATGTGTTCGGTGGAGATCCTGATCGGGGCGCGAGGCGCTCGTTGGTAACGAGCAGGTAACGGGACTGCAGCACGCTAGCAGGGGCCGCCGCGCGCCGCCAGTCGGGTGCACGTCGGTGCAGTGCCCAGAGGGAGAGCCGTCGGCGGTCAGCCCCCGAGGACGTCGGCCTCGAGCCGCCGGACCAGGGCCTCGAGCTCGTCGGCCACCGCGGGGGCGGCGAACAGGAAGGAGCGGGTGCCGCCGGCCTCCCACACGCGGACGACCGCACCGGCCTCGGCCGCCACGACCGCACCGGCCGCCATGTCCCACGGGTTGATGCCGCGCTCGTAGTACGCGTCGACCGTCCCGGCCCCGACCGCGCAGCAGTCGAGCGAGGCCGCTCCGGCACGCCGGACGTCGCGGACCTCTCCGATGAGCCCCGCCAGGACCGCGACCTGCTCGCGCCGCCGGTCGGCCGTGTAGCCGAAACCGGTCGCGACGAGCGTCTCCGCCAGCGACGCCGGAGCGGCGACCCGGAGCGGTGCGCCGTCGCGCGTCGCACCCTCGCCGCGGGCCGCCCGGAAGACGGTGCCGGTCGCGGGGACCACGACCACCCCGGCGAGTGCCTCCCAGGTCGTCGGGTCGGCACTCCCCCGCACGACGCCGATGCTGACGCCGTACTGCTCGCTGCCGTACAGGTAGTTGACCGTGCCGTCGATCGGGTCGACCACCCACGTGATGCCCGTGGTCCCCGCGCCCGACCCGGACTCCTCGCCGTGGAAGCCGTCGTCGGGTCGCGCCTCGGCGATGCGGGACCGGACGAGTGCCTCGACCTCACGGTCGGCGGCCGTGACCACGTCGACGATGCTCGACTTCCGGTCCGCGACCTCGACGCCCTCGGCCCGGCGGCGGGCGGCGAGGGCCGCGGCCTCCCGGGCGATCGACTCGGCGAGGTCGGCGAACTGCGTGGGCGTCAGCATGTCGGACATGCGACCAGCCTGCCCGAACGACGTCGTGCTCGCCGGGATCGCAACCGGTGGAACGAGAACAGCCCCGTCCGATCCGGACGGGGCTGTTCGATCCGTTGCGGACCGTGGCAAGTGAGGGATTCGAACCCCCGAAGGCTACGCCGGCTGATTTACAGTCAGATCCCTTTGGCCGCTTGGGTAACTTGCCGTGTGCGCACCCAGCCGGTGTGATCACCAACCGAAGGCGCGGTGAAGAGCATAGCCGATCCCGGAGGGTGCTCGTGACCACAGGGGGACGTGACGAGGCGCTCGTCCACAGCCGCCGGGAGTGACCGAACCGGGCCCGGCGTGCGCCGTTAGGCTGTCCGGCATGGCAGACAGTTCCTTCGACGTGGTCAGCAAGGTCGACAAGATGGAGGCGGAGAACGCCCTCAACCAGGCCGCCAAGGAGATCGAGCAGCGGTACGACTTCAAGGGCGCCGACGCGTCCATCGCCTTCAGCGGCGAGGACGTGCTCATCAAGGCGAACTCCGAGGAGCGCGCCAAGGCCGTCCTCGACGTGCTGCAGAGCAAGGCGATCAAGCGGAACATCTCGCTCAAGAGCCTCGACGCCGGCGACCCGTACCCCTCGGGCAAGGAGTACCGCATCGAGGTGAAGTTCAAGAACGGCATCGAGCAGGACGTCGCGAAGAAGATCGGAGCGTTCCTCCGGGCGAACGCGCCGAAGACCGTCAAGAACCAGATCCAGGGCGACGAGCTGCGCGTCTCCTCCAAGAGCCGCGACGACCTGCAGAACACGATCCAGCTCCTCAAGGGTGAAGAGTTCGACGTGCCGCTGCAGTTCATCAACTTCCGCTAGCGCCCCCGTGGAGCACTGGCTCGGCGTCGCGATCACCGTTCTCCTGGTCCTGCTGGACCTGGCGATCCGTGTCTTCTCGATCATCTACGTCCCGTACAACCGGAAGCCGCAGACCGCGACGGCCTGGCTGCTCGCGATCTTCCTCATCCCGTACATCGGGTTCATCGTCTTCCTGATCATCGGGTCGACGAAGCTCCCCCGGGCACGACGCGAGAAGCAGACCGAGATCAACGCGTACATCCTCGAGCAGACCGAGGGCATCGAGCGCGTGCGTCGCGACCACCCGTGGCCGCCGTGGCTGGAGAGCATCACGAAGCTCAACCGCGGGCTCGGCGCGATGCCCCTCGTGGGCGGCAACTCGGCCGAGCTCTACCCGGACTCGTACGAGTCGGTGCAGGAGATGACGCGGGAGATCGACCGGGCGCGGCGCTTCGTGCACGTCGAGTTCTACATCGCGACGCTCGACGACACGACCCGGCCGTACTTCGAGGCACTGGCCCGGGCGCAGGCCCGCGGGGTCACGGTCCGGTTCCTCCTCGACCACTGGGCGAGCCGCGGGTACCCGGGCTTCAAGGACACCCTCGCGTTCCTCGACCGCGCGGGCATCGAGTGGCACCTCATGCTCCCGCTGCAGCCGCTCCAGGGGAAGTTCCAGCGCCCGGACCTCCGCAACCACCGGAAGATCATGGTGATCGACGGGTCGGTGGCCTTCACCGGGTCCCAGAACCTGATCGACCCGTCGTACGACCTGAAGTCCCACATCGAGCGGGGCATGGTCTACAAGGACCTGTTCGCCCGGTTCGAGGGCCCGGTCGTCGCCGGCCTCAACGCCCTGTTCGTCACCGACTGGTACAGCGAGACCGACGAGCTCCTGCTCCGCGAGAGCGATCCCGTGCAGCGCGCGGACCGCGGGGACGCCCTCGACTGCCAGGTGGTCCCGTCGGGCCCCGGCTTCGACGGCGAGAACAACCTGCGCCTCTTCAACGCCCTGCTCTACGCCGCGCAGGAGAAGGTGTCGATCACCTCGCCGTACTTCGTGCCGGACGACTCGATGCTCTACGCCATCACGACGACGGCGCAGCGCGGGGTCGAGGTCGAGCTGTTCGTCGGCGAGATGGGCGACCACGCCATGACGTGGCACGCCCAGCGGTCGTACTACGAGGAACTCATGCGCGCCGGGGTCCGGATCTGGCTGTACCGCGCACCGACGATCCTGCACGCGAAGCACTTCACGATCGACGACGACGTGTCCGTGATCGGGTCGAGCAACATGGACATGCGGTCCTTCAGCCTCAACCTCGAGGTGTCGGTGATGGTGCGCGGCCGCCGGTTCGTCGACGCCCTCCGCGAGGTCCAGGACGCCTACAAGGAGGCGTCCTTCGAGCTCACGCTCGACTCGTGGCTCGAACGACCGCGCCGGTCCCAGGTGCTCGACAACATCGCGCGCCTGACCGCCGCCCTGCAGTAGCGTCCGGCCGGGAGGCACCTGCGCGCGTCCGTCACGCGGGTCGCGGGACGACGTGCCCGCCTGACGGCGTGGGACGGCGTGCCCACGGACGACGCGGGACGACGTGCCCACGGACGACGCGGGTCGTCAGCGCGGCGCCGTGACGACGTCCGCGACCCAGGCGACGAGGCGTTCGAGCGGGCCCCGTCCGAGGAACGCCCGCCACGTCATCGCGAACAGGACCGACCCGATCGCGAACCAGGCCCACGCGGCACCGGAGTCCGGGTACCCGGGCAGGCAGGCGATGACGACGATGTGGCCCGCGTAGACCGTCAGCGGCATCGAGCCGACCGCAGCGAGGGGGTACGCGATGCGCGCGACCAGCCGCCCGCGGCCGTCGACGAGCAGTGTGCAGAGGGCGACCACCGCGACGGCGACCCCCGCCGTCCCGACGACGTCGACGATCGACGACGAGTGGGCCCGCGGCGACAGGAACAGCTGCGCCAGCGCCGCCGACGGCGAGCTGCCGTCCGGCGCGTACGGCACGCCGGGGAAGGCCAGCCCGGTGCTCGCGGGCACCGGGGCGAGCGCGTTCCCGACGGCGTACGCGGCGGCGGCGGCCACCGTGCCGGACGCGAGGAGCGCGACCTGCGCACGCCGTGCCTCCAGACCGACCCGGGCGACCGCGAGTCCGACCAGCACGTACGCCAGGAAGGTGACCACGGGGTAGACGAGGCCCAACTGGACCTCCCACGTGCCGGCGCCCGCGTAGAGGGGCGCGACGGCGATCGCCACGAGTGGTGAGACCACCGCGCAGACGACAGCGAGCAGGACGAGCCAGACCGGGCGCACCCGGAGGACCGGCAGCACGAGCAGGAAGAGCGCCCCGTAGGTGGGCAGGATGACGTAGATCGGCGTCTCGAGCGCCATCAGGGCCAACCCGATCGCCACCACGACGATCGCGCGGACCGCGAGCCGGGCGCGGACCAGTCCGATCGCCGGCGGCCCGGGCGGACTGGTCCGACCGCTGGTGAGGCCGACCGAGACACCCGCGAGCACCGCGAACAGCGTCGAGGGCCGGCCGTGGGCGACGGCGGACCACGTGCCCGGGTCGGACCAGTCGACCTCGTCGGCGATCCCGCCGATGTGCGCGGCCATCATGCCGAGCAGCGCGAGCGCGCGCGCGACGTCGACCCCCTGCAGGCGTCCGGGAGCGACGAGCACGCCCCGCATCGCGGTGGACGGTGCGGGGCGTGCGGTGGTCATCGTGCGGCGCTCAGCTCGTCGCCGAGCCGACCCGACGCAGCGAGACGTCGACCATCTCGTCGCGCGGCACGACCTTGATGCGCTCCCGCCCCTCGGGGGCACCGAGCGCCTGTTCGTGCTCGTCGAGGGCGTGCCAGCCGGCGAGGTCGGTGAAGTCGACACCGCGGTCCCGGAGCAGCGCGGGGACGGCCTCGGGCGAGGGGTCCGCCGGGGTCCACCAGGACGCCTGGTCGTTCACGATGTGCTGCACGGTCTCCATCGCGTCGGACTTCGTGTGGCCGATCAGCCCGACCGGTCCGCGCTTGATCCACCCCGTGGCGTACACGCCGGGCACCTGGGAGCCGTCCTCGTCGAGCACCTGTCCCCCACGGTTCGGGATGACGCCGGTGCGCGCGTCGAACGGGACACCGGGCAGCGGTGACCCGAAGTAGCCGACGGCGCGGTAGACGGCCTGCACGGCGAGCTCGCGCACCTCGCCGGTGCCCTCGACCCCGCCCTGCCCGTCCGGTCGGGTCCGCTCGTACCGGATCGCGGTGACGTGGCCGTCCTCGCCGACGAACTCGAGCGGCTTCGCCCAGAAGTGCAGGTGGAGCCGGCGGCTCGCCCGGCCGACCTCGCGCGTGCGCCACTGCTCCAGGACCCGGTTCATCACCATGACCTGCTTGTTCGTCTGGATCGCCGTCAGCGATGCCTCGTCGTGGTCGAAGTCCTCGTCGTACACGACCATGTCGACGTCGCGGAGCTCGCCGAGTTCGCGGAGCTCGAGCGGCGTGAACTTCACCTGCGCCGGACCGCGGCGGCCGAAGACGTGCACGTCGGTGACGGGCGACGCCTTGAGCCCCTCGTACACGTTCGCGGGGATCTCGGTGGGGAGCAGGTCGTCGGCGTGCTTCGCCAGGATGCGCGAGACGTCGAGGGCGACGTTGCCGTTGCCGATCACCGCGACGCTCGACGCCGTCAGCGGCCAGGTGCGCGGGACGTCGGGGTGGCCGTCGAACCAGCTCACGAAGTCGGCCGCACCGTACGAGCCCTCGAGCTCGACGCCCGGGACGTCGAGCTCGGCGTCCTTGATCGCCCCCGTGGAGAACAGCACGGCGTGGTAGTGCTGCTTGAGGTCGTCGAGCGTGATGTCCTCGCCGAAGCGCACGTTGCCGAAGAGCCGGACGACCCCGCGGTCGAGCACGTCGCGCAGTGCGTTGACGATGCCCTTGATCCGCGGGTGGTCGGGTGCCACGCCGTAGCGGACCAGGCCGTACGGCGCCGGCAGCTGCTCGAAGAGGTCGATCGACACGTCGGTGCCGTGGGCCTCGCGCAGCAGGATGTCGGCGGCGTAGATCCCGGCGGGACCGGCGCCGACGATGGCGAGTCGGAGGGTTGGCACGGATGGCTCCAGTTCGTTCGGGCGGGATGCTCCCGGTGGGTCAGCGGCTGCGTTCGACGACGGACTCGGCGAACCGGGTCAGCGCCCGCTTCACGGTGCCGCCGGGCAGCGGTTCCAGGGCCGCGACGGCCTCCTCCGCCCAGCGCACGGCGACGGCCCGGGTGGCCGTGGTCGCCTCGTGCTCGCGCAGGGCGGCGACGGCGGACTGGTACGGCGACGAGTCGACGGCGTCGTCGGGCGCGTCCTTGACGTCGTGCTCGATCCGGGCGACCAGCGCCGCGGCACCGTCGTCGCGCGAGGCGAGCCGGCGGAGCTGCAGCAGCGGCAGCGTGTCCACGCCAGCGCGCAGGTCGTTGCCGGCGATCTTGCCGGTGCGGGCTCCGGCCGGAGCGAGGTCGATGACGTCGTCGACGAGCTGGAAGGCCACGCCGACCTTCTCGCCGAACGTCCCGACCGCGTCGAGCCATGCCCGGTCCGCACCCGAGAACATCACGCCGGCGCGGGCCGCGGTCGCGATGAGCGACCCGGTCTTGTCGCTGAGCACCTGGATGTAGTGCTCGACCGGGTCGTCGTCGGGCTGCGGGCCGGTGGTCTCGTGCAGCTGCCCCATGCAGAGGCGCTGGAACGTCTCCGCCTGCATGCGGATGCCCTCGGTGCCGAGGTCGGCCGTGATGAGGCTGGCCCGGGCGAAGAGGAGGTCCCCCGTGAGGATGGCCACGTTGTTGCCGTAGGTCACGTGCGCGGCGGGGACGCCGCGGCGCACCGGCGCCTCGTCCATGACGTCGTCGTGGTACAACGAGGCCAGGTGCGTGGTCTCGATGCTCACGGCGGCCTTGACCACCGCGTCGGTCACGCCCTCGCCGAGCTGCGCGATGAGCAGCGTGAGGGTCGGACGGATCCGCTTGCCACCGGCGGAGAGCAGGTAGCGGCTCGTGGTGTCGGCCAGCGTGTCGGTCGACCGCATCGCCTCCTCGAGGCCCCGCTCGACGAGCTCGAGCCCGTCGTCGACCGCGGCGATGAAGCGTCGCTCGGACGGCGTGGCGAACAGTCGCTCGCCGATGCCCAGCGAGGCGCGGAGGCTCGGTGCGCGGCGTGCGACCGGGACGCTCGGGTTCAAGTGCTGCTCCGTGTTCGGGGTCGAGGACCGGTCAGGCGTCGGTCGGGTCGACGCTCGGCTGCTCACCGGTGTGCTGGTGCTCACGGCGTGCCCGGGCCCGTCGGGCGACGGACTCGCGGACGGTGCCCTCGACCGGCTTGCGCCCGCGGTGCAGGGCCACGATCCCGGCCGTCAGGTTTCGGTGCGCGACCATCGTGAAGCCGACGCCGCGCAGCCACTGGCTGAGGACGTGCTGGTCGGGCCACGCCTCGATGGACTCGGCGAGGTAGCGGTAGGCGGCCGGGTTGCTGCTCGACAGCCGCGCGATGCCGGGGAGCACGCGCTTGAGGTACGTGCCGTAGCCGAAGCGCAGGAGCGTCATCGGCGGCGTGGAGAACTCGCAGATCACGACGCGGCCACCGGGCTTGAGCACCCGGAGCATCTCGGTGATCGCCTGCATCGGGTCGTTGACGTTCCGCAGCCCGAAGGAGATGGTGACGGCGTCGAACGTGTCGTCGTCGAAGGGCAGCTGCTCGGCGTCGCCCTCGACGAAGGTGATCTCGGGGTGCCGCTCGCGTCCGACGGCGATCATGCCGGCCGACAGGTCGAGCGCGGTGACCTCCGCGCCCTTCTTCGCCAGGGCCGCGGCGCTCGTGCCCGTCCCGGCGGCGATGTCGAGGACACGCTCCCCCGGCTGCGGGTCGACCGCACGCACCGTCGCGACGCGCCACAGCGGGGCGTTGCCCGCCGACAGGATGTCGTTCGTGAGGTCGTACTTCGCGGCGACGTCGTCGAACATTGCCGCCACCTCGTCCGGCCGCTTGCTCAGGTCCGCTCTGCTCACCGCACCATCCTAGAGGTCCCGGGCCGACGGTGGCCGGACGCCCGGCCGGGGTCCGGCCACCGGCCGCGCGCGTACGATCGGTCCGTGACCCGAACCACCACGGCGGCCCCCTCGCTCACGGTCTCGACCCGGATCCTCGACGACCCGGGGGACGTCCTCCGCCACACCCTGCGGGACACCCCGTTGGCGTTCGTCCGGGGCGGCGACGGCATCGTCGGGATCGGCGAGGCCCTCCGCTTCACGTTCTCGGGTCCGGACCGCATGCGCCGGGCGTCCGCCGTCTGGCGCGACCTCGTCGGCAGCGCCCGGGTGGACGACCCGGTGCAGCTGCGCGGGACCGGTCTCGTCGCGTTCGGGTCGTTCACGTTCGCCGACGACTCCGCCGAGGAGAGCGTGCTCGTCGTCCCGCGGGTCGTCATCGGCAAGCGGCGCGGGAAGGCGTGGCTCACCGCGGTCGACACGACCCCGGACCCCGAGCCCCTGGCGTTCTCCCGCACCTCGGCCCCGGTGCCGAGCGTCGGCGGCCACGTGTCGGTCGCCCTCCGACCGGGGAGCATCGACGAGGACGCCTACGCCGCCGCGGTCGCCGACGCCGTCCGCCGGATCGCCGCCGGCGAGGCCGACAAGGTCGTCCTCGCCCGCGACCTCGTGGGCACGCTGCCGCCCGGTGCCGACCGGCGCGCGGTCCTGCTGGACCTGGCGGCGGCCTACCCGCAGTGCGTGACGTTCGCCGTCGACGGGCTGGTCGGGGCGACGCCGGAGACCCTGGCGCGCACCGACGGCACCGAGCTGTCCGCGCGGGTGCTCGCCGGGAGCGCGGCCCGCGGGACCGACCCGGCGTCGGACCGTGCGGCCGCCGAGGCACTGGCGTCGAGCGCGAAGGACGTCGAGGAGCACGGCTTCGCGATCGCGAGCCTGCTGAAGGCGCTCCGGCCGATCGCGACCGACCTCCGCGCCGACCCGGAGCCCTTCCGCCTGCAGCTGCCGAACCTCTGGCACCTCGCCACCGACGTACGCGCGACCCTGCCGGTCGGGACCACGTCGCTCGACGTCGCGGACGCCCTCCACCCGACGGCAGCCGTGGCGGGCACCCCGACGGACGTCGCGGTGCGGCTCGTCGCGGAGCTCGAGGGCGTCGACCGCGGCCGCTACGCGGGACCGGTCGGCTGGCTCGGGGCGAACGGCGACGGCGAGTGGATGCTCGCGCTCCGCAGCGCCCGGATCGACGCCGACGGGACGGTCCGGGCATGGGCCGGTGCGGGGATCGTCGCCGGTTCGGACCCGGCGCGCGAGGTCGCCGAGACCGCCCTCAAGTTCCGTCCGGTGCGCGACGCCCTGGCCTGACGCAACGCACCGCAACGCACCGCACCGCACCGACCCGACGCAACCGACGCCGGCCGCCCGTCAGTCGGTCAGCGGCACCTCGACCACGAGTCGCTGCGCCGGGTCGGTGAGCACGGCCTCCAGGTCGCCCCAGGTGGTCGCGCGCCGGTACTCCCAACCGAGTCCGGTGACGACCCGCTCGACGTCGACGTGCTGCGGCGTGGTCATCATCCGGCGCATGTCCTCGTCCGGCGTGGTGCGTGCGACCTCGAGCCCGCGGAAGATCGCGCCGCCGGCGTCGTTGCCGACGACGACCTGCACGCGGTGCGTCCGCTCCTCGGTCCCGGTGACGAACGCACCGAGGTCGTGCAGGAACGTCAGGTCACCGACGAGCACCCGCGTGGTGCCGACCGAGTCCGCCGTCCGCTCCAGGGCCGCGGCGATGCCGAGCGCCGTCGACACTGTGCCGTCGATCCCCGCGAGGCCGCGGTTGGCGTGCACGCGGAGCTTCTTGCCCGCGACGTGCGCGTCCGCGACGCGGATGAGCTGCGACGCCCCGAGCACGAGCCGGTCGTGCGGCCAGGTGACGCCCCACACGGCCTCGACCAGCATCGTGCGGTCGACGGCCCGGCGACGCAGTGCGACCTCGTCGCGCAGGAAGCGGTTCCGCTCCGCGCGGTCGCCCGAGCGCTTCGCGTCGAGGTCGGGACCGGCGTCGCCGTCGCCGAGCACCGCCCGGCTCGTCGTCACCCACCGGCCGACCCACGCGCGGTGTGCCGGGGTGGTCCGGCCGGTCACGCGGACGTCGGACACGAACGTGGTCGCCGCGTCCGGACGGGAGGCGCGTGCCGGGTCGTACGGGTCGGCTCCCGCCCCGCGGACCACGATCGTCTCGACGTCGGGTCGCTGCAGGAGCGCGGGGACCTCCCGGCTGAGCGTGGGGTGGCCGAGCACGACGGCGCGGCGGACCGCACCGCCGAGCTCCGCGTCACGGAGCAGGTCGCGGTAGGCCACGACCAGGTTCCGGCCGAAGCGCGCACCGCTCGAGACCTCCGCCAGCAGCGGCGCACCGAGCTCCCACGCGATGCGCTCGGCGTCCGGCCCGGCGTCGTGCCCGGCGATCACGACGGTCGCGGGCTCGTCGTCCGGCGTCAGCTCGACGACCGGGAGTCCGGCGTGCACCCGGCGCTGCGCGTGTTCGAGGTCGACCTCGTCGTCCGGCACGCCGTCGACGTCCTCGGCGCGGAGGCCGGCAGAGAGCGGTTCACGGAAGGCGACGTCGAGCTGCACGGGCCCGGGCTGGCCGGTGTGCCCCGCGGCGACCGCGACGGCCTCGCGCGCCAGCGAGCGCACCGCGTCGACGTCGACGCTGCCGGCCGTGGGTGCCTGGACGTCGCGCACGAAGGAGACGGCCGGTCCGAAGAGTCCGGGCTGCACGGTCGTCTGGTTGCTGCCGATGCCCCGGAGCTCGGTCGGCCGGTCGGCGCTCAGCACGATCATCGGCACGCCGGAGTGGTGCGCCTCGAGCACGGCCGGGTGCAGGTTCGCCACCGCGGTACCGGAGGTGGTGACGACGGCGGCGGGCCGACCGGACTCGACGGCGAGCCCGAGCGCGAAGAACCCCGCGGTCCGTTCGTCGAGCCGGACGTGCACGGTCACGCCGCCCGCGCGCTCGAGCGCGACCGCGGCCAGGGCGAGCGCCTGCGAGCGGGAGCCCGGACTGACCACGACGTCGGTGACGCCCGCGCGCGCGAGCTCCTGCAGCAGCGCCAGGGCGAAGTCGGTCGCCGGGCTGCCCGATCCGGCGGACCCGTCAGCGATCGGCGGTGCTGCCGTCGTCGCGTTCGTCCCGCTCGCGGAGTCGGTCTTCGAGGTCTCGGAGGGTTGCGTCGTCCTGGTCCGTTCCGGTGCGGGGTGACCCGGGGGCACGGGGGCCACCGAGGAAGTCGGGGTCGTCTTCGGGACCACGGTACCGGGGCGTCGGTCCGGGCGTCGCCGGGGCACGGCCGAGCACGAACCAGAGCAGTCCGCCGAGGACCGGCAGGACGATCACGAGCAGGATCCACCAGCCGCGACGCAGTGAGCGGATGCGTTCCCGGGGCATGGTCGCGCAGTCGATGGCCGAGTACACCGTGAACGCCACGGCGGCGACGGCGAGGACCAACCAGAGACGGACCATCCCAGGAGCCTACGGACTGCGCCTGGGACGTACCTGCCGGTCAGCCGTTCCCCCACCGCGGGTTCCGTAGACTCGTCGGGTGAAAGCGTGGCTCGTCTACACCCTTGCCCGACTCGGCATCTTCGCCGCGGCGCTGGCCGTCCTGCTCGTCATCGGCCTGCGGTGGTACTGGGCGGCGATCGGTGCGGCCCTGATCGGTCTGCTCGTGTCCTACATCGCCCTGCCGGGGCTGCGCGGCCGGGTGACGTCGAGCATCGCGTCGCGTCGCGCCCGACCGGAGCACGACGCGGACTCCGACTTCGAGGACGGCTTCGTCGACGCCGCGGACTCGGACGCCGCTGACACCGCCGCCGCTGACACCGCCGCTGCCGAGCACGCCGCGCCGGCCACGCGTCCGGTCTCCGACGCCGAGCGTCACCGCGTCCGTCACGAGCGCGACGAGGACTGACCCGGCACCCGACGGCAGGACCGAGCGGCTACGGCAGGAGCACGAGCGTCAGGCCGAGCACGACACCGAACGCCAGCGACGCGAACGACGACAGCTGCAGCGCGGTGACGAGCTCGCGGGGCTTCCGCGTGGAGACGCCGATGACGAGCGCCGGCAACGCCAGCAGCAGTGAGAAGTAGGCGAACCCGGTGCGGAAGTAGAGCAGGACGAACCAGAGCAGCACGACGTACGGCAGCATGAGGAACAGGCCGTACAGCACCCGGGCGACCGGACGTCCGACCACGACGGCGAGCGTCCGCTTGCCGGCCAGTCGGTCCTCGTCGATGTCGCGGATGTTGTTCACCATGAGCACGGCGCAGGCGAAGAAGCCGGCCGCGACCGCCGCTGCCCAGCCGCTCGTGGTGACCTCGCGGATCTGCACGTACTGCGTCCCGAGCACCGCGACCAGGCCGAAGAAGACGAAGACGAAGACCTCGCCGAGCGCGTTGTACCCGTACGGCTTCTTCCCGCCGGTGTAGAACCACGCGGCGACGATCGCGGCCGCGCCGACGACCAGCAACCACCACAGCCCGGTGAGCGCGACGATGACCAGGCCGGCGAGCGCCGCGAGTCCGAAGAACGTCAGCGCGACGGTGAGGACCGTGCGGGGCTTCGCGAGCCCGGCCCCGGTCAGACGCGCCGGTCCTACGCGGAACTCGTCGGTCCCCCGGACACCGTCGGAGTAGTCGTTGCTGTAGTTCACACCGATCTGCAGGAAGAGTGCGACACCGAGGGCGAGGAGCGCGACCGCCAGGCGGTGGTCGTGCCCGAGGTAGGACCCGAAGTCGCCCGGCTCGCCGGAGTCGACGAACGCGACACCGGTGCCGAGCACGACCGGGACGACACCGAGCGTCAGCGTGCGGAGCCGGGCACCGCCGATCCAGTCACGAGCGGTCGCCCGCTGCTTGCCGCGCTGCGGTCGGGCGGCCTTCGCGGGGTTGCCGCTGCGGCCCTTGGTCCGGTTCGTGTTCTTCGTACGTGCCACGGCCGACCATCGTATCCGCGCTCGCTACGCCGGCGGTGCACCGTCGGGGTCGGCGAGCACGCGGACGGCCCGTCGGTCGGGCTTCCCCGTGCCGAGCATCGGCACCGCGTCGACGACGAGGACGTCCGCCGGTCGGGCAGCCCGCCCGAGGAGCTCCCCGACGTGCGCGCGGACGGTGTCGAGGTCGAGCGGCTGCTCCGTGACGACGACCGGCACCTCGCCCCACTCCCCCGACGTCCGACGCGTCACGACCGCGGCGTCCTGCCCGGGGAGCTCGCGGACCCGCCGTTCGACCGCGCCGAGCGGCACCTTCTCGCCGCCCGACACGATGACGTCGTCGAGTCGGCCGAGCACCCGGAGCCGGCCGTCGTCGTCGAACGCCGCGGCGTCGCCGGTCCGGTACCAGCGGAGCCCGTCCCGCTCGGTGAACGTGCGGGCGGTGCGGTCCGGGTCGTCGAGGTACCCCTCGGCGAGCATCGGGCCGGCGAGCTCGAGCGCCCCGTCGACGAGTCCGGCGCGGACGGTGCCGAAGGGGGTGCCGTCGTAGACGCAGCCGCCGCTCGTCTCGCTCGCCCCGTAGGTGGTGACCACCCGGATGCCCGCCTCGAGCGCCCGCCGGCGGAGCGGTGCCGGGGTCGCCTGACCGCCCACGAGGACGGCGTCGAAGCGGGTCGCCGCGGCCCGGGCACGCGGATCGTCGAGCACGCGGGCGAGCTGCACCGGGACGAGCGAGGTGTAGCGCCGCGGGGCCTCGGGACCGACGTCGAGCCGGTCGACCGCGTCGGCGAACGCGGCGGCCTCGAAGTGACCGGGTGGCACCACGACGGGCGAGGTGCCCGAGGCGATCGACCGCGTCAGGACGTTGAGGCCCGCGATGTAGTGCGTCGGCAGCGCGAGCACCCAGCGCCCCGGGCCGCCGAGTGCGGCGTCGGCCGAGGCGGCTCCGGCGAGGAGCGCATCGGCGGACAGCGCCACACGCTTGCCGGTGCCGGTCGACCCGCTCGTCTCGACGACCAGGGCGACCCGCTGCGCGACGTGGGACGGTGGCGGCGTCGGCAGCGCCGGGGTGTCCACCGCGACCGGCAGGAGTGCGGGGCCGCCGGCGAGGGCGGCCTCCAGTCCGCGCAGCACGGCCGTCGGGTCCGACGCGCCCAGCGCGACCAGCGGACGGGTCACCGCAGGTCCCCGGGCCTCAGTAGTGCCACGGGAAGGCGGTCCAGTCGGGCTCGCGCTTCTGGAGGAAGGAGTCGCGCCCCTCGACCGCCTCGTCCGTGCCGTAGGCGAGCCGCGTCGCCTCGCCCGCGAAGACCTGCTGACCGACCATGCCGTCGTCGACCGCGTTGAAGGCGTACTTCAGCATCCGGATCGCCGTCGGCGACTTGCCGAGGATCGTCTCACCCCAGCGGAGCGCCTCGCGCTCGAGGTCGGCGTGCGGCACGACCTTGTTCACCGCACCCATCTCGTACGCCCGCTGCGCGGAGTACTCCTCCGCCAGGAAGAAGACCTCGCGCGCGAGCTTCTGCCCGATCTGCCGGGCGTAGTACGCGCTGCCGTAGCCGCCGTCGAAGGACCCGACGTCGGCGTCGGTCTGCTTGAAGCGCCCGTGCTCGGCGCTCGCGATGGTGAGGTCGCAGATCGCGTGCAGGGAGTGCCCGCCACCAGCGGCCCAGCCGGGCACGACCGCGACGACGACCTTCGGCATCATCCGGATGAGGCGCTGGACCTCGAGGATGTGCAGGCGGCCCATCGAGGCCTGCGCGGCGGCCGGGTCGACCCCCTCGGGCGGAGCGCCCTCGTCGCCGACGTACTGGTAGCCGCTCCGGCCGCGGATGCGCTGGTCGCCGCCGGAGCAGAACGCCCAGCCGCCGTCCTTCGGGCTCGGACCGTTGCCGGTGAGCAGGACGACGCCGACGCGCGGGTCCTGCCGGGCGTCGTCGAGGGCGCGGTACAGCTCGTCGACCGTGCGGGGACGGAAGGCGTTGCGGACCTCCGGGCGGTCGAACGCGACCCGGACGATGCCCTGCGAGACGTGCTTGTGGTACGTGATGTCGGTGAACTGCGCCGCGACCGGGGCCTCGGTCCAGACGTCGGGGTCGAAGAGGTCGGAGACGGGAGCAGCCATGCCTCCACCGTACCGCCGGCGGATCACGTGCCACCGGTGCCACCGGCGCCACCGGGCTACATGCCGGTGAGTGCCTCCGGCGCGACGACGACGAGCAGCACGATGAGGATCACCGGGTTCGCGAAGAACGCCAGCACCACCCCGACCGCGCCGTACCACCGGCCGAAGGAGCCGACCGCGGCGATGAAGCCGAGCACCGCGGCGATGAGCGTGAGGAACACGACCACGAAGCAGATGCCGAACGCGAAGGTGGTGTCGCCGCCCATGAACACCGCGAAGGCGCTGGCGTCGACCGCGGCGGACACCACCGCGAGACCGAGCGCGATCTTGCCGATGACCGGGTTGCGGCGCCGACGGCTCTGCGCGAGGGTCCGGGTGTCCACCGAGCCCCGCTGCAGCATCCGCTCGAAGTCGCCGTTCGCAGCGGTCGTGCCCGAGGTTCCTCGTCCGCGGGGCGACGCCGCAACCCCCTCGGCCCGCTGCGGGGTGCGTTGGGCCGGACCACGCGGAGCGGCGGCACGCTGCGGGGCTGCGGGACGCTGCGGCGCGGTGCGCTGGGCTGCGGCGCGCTGGGCGGCTGCTCGCCGGGCAGCCGCTCGCTGCTGGGCGGTCACGGGGTCGTCCGACGTCGGGCGGCCGGTTCGCTGGCCACGCTGCTGCGGATCCGACGCCACCGGCCCTCCCTCTCCTCGGTCGCCACACGTCCGTGCCGCGAGCTGCCGCGGCACCGCCGACGCTGGGCCGACCGGTGCATGCTAGTGCCCGGCCCTGGCGGTCGGCTCCGAGGTGTCGGCGCGAGCGCTGGGTGCCGTCGCGGTGGCACCGACCCCGACCGCGCGGGTGATGATGGGGTGTGCTCCCCGACCTCGACGACCTGACCGCCGACGCCCACGTCGTGGCCCTGCCGATGCGCGTGCGGTTCCGTGGCATCACCGTCCGCGAGGCCCTCGTCCTCCGCGGTCCCGTCGGCTGGACGGAGTTCTCGCCGTTCGTCGAGTACGACGACGCCGAGGCCGCCGCATGGCTCCGCGCCTCGGTCGACTTCGGGTGGACCGACCACGAGCCGGCCGCGGACTCGGTGCCCGTCAACGCCACCGTGCCCGCGGTCGCCCCCGACGAGGTCGCCGGGCTCCTCGCCCGCTACCCCGGCTGCACGACCGCGAAGGTCAAGGTCGCCGAACCCGGCACGACCGTCGACGACGACGTCGCCCGGGTGGCGGAGGTCCGCCGGGTGATGGGAGCCGACGCGGACGTCCGGGTGGACGCGAACGGTCTCTGGAGCGTCGACGAGGCCACCCGGGCCCTCGAGCGACTCGCGCCCCACGGCCTGCAGTACGCCGAGCAGCCCTGTCGGACCGTGCCGGAGCTCGCGGCCCTGCGCTCGCGCACCGCCGGGCTCGGCGTGCCGATCGCCGCGGACGAGAGCGTGCGGAAGGCCGCCGACCCCCTCGCCGTCGCGCGCGCGGGAGCCGCCGACGTGCTCGTCGTGAAGGCGCAGCCGCTCGGCGGCGTGACCGCGGCGCAGGCCGTGGTCGCGGACGCGGGCCTGCCCTGCGTGGTGTCCAGCGCGCTGGACACGTCGGTCGGACTCGGCATCGGGGCGTTCCTCGCGGCGGCGGCGATGACCCCGGGCTACGCGGCCGGGCTCGGGACGGCGGCGATGTTCGCGTCCGACGTCACCGCGTCACCGCTGCTGCCCGTCGCCGGGCGGGTGCCGGTCCGGCGCGTCGAGGTCTCGCGGGACCTGCTGGAGCGGAACGCGGCGTCGCCCGAACGGACGGCGTGGTGGCTGGCGCGGCTCGCGCGCGTGTACGCGCTGCTCGCCGCGGCCTGACGACGGACGGGAGGCGCGGTGCCAGCTGGCACCGCGCCTCCCGTCCGTCGTGTCGTGACGTGGTCAGCGACTCACAGACCCGAGTAGCTGTGCAGGCCCTTGAAGAAGACGTTGACGACGGAGAAGTTGAACATCACCGCGGCGAAGCCGATGAGCGCCAGCCACGACGAGCGGGCCCCGCGCCAGCCGCGCGTCGCGCGAGCGTGGATGTACCCGGCGTAGACGACCCAGATGATGAATGTCCAGACCTCCTTGGTGTCCCAGCCCCAGTAGCGGCCCCACGCACGCTCGGCCCAGACGGCGCCGGCGATGAGCGTGAAGGTCCACAGCACGAAGCCGACCAGGACGACCCGGTAGGTCAAGACCTCGAGCCGGTCGGCGTCCGGCAGCGTCTCCATGAAGCGGAGCTGCTTGGACACCGGGCGGCCCTGCCGGTAGGTCTGCACGAGCTGCGCCACCGCGAGCCCGGCGCCGAGCGCGAAGAACCCGGTACCGGCGATCGCCACGAAGACGTGGATGACGAGCCAGTAGGACTGGAGCGCGGGCTGCAGCGGGACGACCGGGACCCAGTAGTTCACGGTCGCGATGCCGAGCAGGATGATCGTCAGGCCCGTGATGAAGACGCCGAGGAACTTCAGGTTCTGCCAGAGCTGCACCAGCAGGAAGATCAGCGTGATGAGCGCCGTGCCGGTCAGCGAGAACTCGAACATGTTGCCCCACGGCACACGGTCGGCGGCGATGCCCCGCAGCACGGTGGCCGCGACGTGCAGCACCAGCGCGAGGATCGTCATCGCCATGCCGACCCGCTCGAACTTCGTGCCGCCGCCGCCCGACCGACCGGAGGTGGTGCCGACCTTCTCGAGCACGACGGTCCCGCCCTGGACGGTCGCGACGGTCCGCTCCTCGGGCGCTGCTGCACCGGCAGCCGCCGTCACCTCACCCGCGCGCTTGGCCATGTCGAGCGCGAACGAGATGAACGCGATGACGTAGACCGCCATGGCCGAGTACGTCAGCACGACCGAGTAGGTCGCCAGGTTCGTCGTCATGTCGTTCACGCAGGAATCCTAACTCCGAGGTCCGACAGGTGCCGGCGGGCGATGTCGTCGACGGCGCGCTCGAGGTTGGGGTCCTCGCCTCGCGCCAGGCCGGCGTACTCCAGGTCGTACTCGCCGTGCTCCGCGCCGCGGCGCGGGACGGCCTTCACCCACACGCGGCGGCGCGGGACGAACAGCGACACGAGCAGGCCGAGGGTGGAGAGCAGCGCGAAGCCCGCGACGTACGCCTGCGACGGGTCGTGGTGCACGTCGAGCGAGACGTAGCGCTTCACCCCGTCGAACGTGATCGAACCGGTGCCGTCGGGCAGGGTCGTCGTCTGACCGGGCTTGAGCTCGATGCTCGCCGTCGACGACTGCCGTCCGGCGATCTGCTCGAGGCCGCTGGTGTCGAGCGAGTACACGCTCTGCGGGACCCCGCTGTCGAGCCCGAGGTCGCCGCGGTAGACCTGCAGCGTCAGGAGCGGGTTCTGCGCGTCCGGGTAGGCGCTCGCGAACGCCCCGGTCGAGAGCTTCGACGCCGTCGGGTAGAAGAAGCCGACCATGCCGAGCTGCGACGGCTTCGCGTCGGGCACCTTGAGCACACCCGTCGACGTGTAGTTCGCGTCCTCCGGCAGGAAGGGCACGACGTCCTGGAACGCGACGTTGCCCTGCCCGTCGCGGACGGTGACCTGCATGGCGTAGCCGTTGCCGAGCAGGTAGACGTTCGTGCCGCCGACGGCGAGCGGGTCGTTCACCCCGATGCGGCTGGTCTTCGCGGCCTGCCCCTTCTCCTGGCTCGTGACGGTCGCCGAGTAGTCGAGCGCCTGCCCGAGGGCGTCGAGGTTCTTCTCCTCGTACGTCGTCGTGAACTTGTCGAGCGTCAGGTTGTAGCCCTGCAGGTCCGTCTGCCGGAACCACCGACCCGGGTTGAACGAGTCGTAGGAGCCGAGCACGTTCGAGAACGTCTGCCCCTCGACGAGCAGTCGCTGGCCCGTGTAGCTGAAGCCGCCGCCCATGCCCACCGCGACGAGCACCCCGACGAGTGCCGCGTGGAACACGAGGTTGCCGGTCTCGCGCAGGTAGCCGCGCTCCGCGCTCACCGAGTCGCCGAACCGCTCGACGCGGTAGCCGGAGCGCTTCAGGAGCGCCATGGCACGCGTCACGGCGTGGTCGACGGACGGGAGGCCCGTGGCCGCGTCCGTCGCACCGCTCGCGCGGGTGGCGGGTGCGGTCAGCGCGTCGGCGTCCACCGGCACGGACCGGTAGCCCGCCAGGCGGCCGAGCCGCACCGGTGTCCGCGGCGGGCGCGTCCGGAGCGCCTGCCAGTGGTGCTTCGTCCGCGGGACGATGCAGCCGATGAGCGAGACGAAGAGCAGCAGGTAGATCGCCGAGAACCACACCGAGGTGTAGGTGTCGAAGACCTGGAGCGCGTCGAGCACCGGGAAGAGCTGCGGGTGGTCCGACTTGTACTGAACCACACCGTTCGGGTCCGCCGTGCGCTGCGGGACGAGCGAGCCCGGGATGGCCGCGAGGGCGAGCAGCATGAGCAGGAACAGCGCCGTGCGCATGCTCGTCAGCTGCCGCCAGGCGAAGCGCAGCGACCCGACGAAGCCGAGCTTCGGCTGGGTCACGCCCCCGTCGTCGCCGGAGGCCGCCGGGGCTGCGCTGTCGACGTGGTCGGACGGCCGCATCGGGTCGCCGCCGGAGGTCGTGTCGTCGACCGGCGCCGGACCGGCGGGCGTGGTGTCGTGCTCAGACCGCGGGGACAAAGCTCTGGATCACCGCCCCGACGCTCGACATGACGGCCGACCAGATGCCGGTGACCATGAGCAGACCGATGACGATCAGGATTGCTCCTCCGATGATGTTGACGGTGCGCATGTGGCGCTTCACGGCGCGGATCGCACCGGTCGCCCAGCCCGCACCGAGGGCGACGAGGACGAACGGGATCCCGAGGCCGAGGCAGTACGCGACGCCGAGCCACATGCCCTGCCACGCGCTGCCCGATTGGACGCTGAGCAGGTTGATCGCGGCCAGGGTCGGTCCGAGGCACGGGGTCCAGCCGAGCCCGAACACGATGCCGAGCAGCGGGGCGCCGACGAGCCCGGTCGCGGGCGTCCACGACGGCTTGATCGTGCGCTGCAGGAACGTGAACCGACCGACGAACACGAGGCCCATCGCGATCACGACGACGCCGAGCACCTGCGTGATGAGGTCACGCCAGCGGACCAGCCAGAACCCGAGCGCGCCGAACACCGTGGTGTACGCCACGAACACGGCGGTGAAGCCGAGCACGAACAGGAGCACCCCGAGCACGACCCGGCCGCGACGCTGCCCGCCCTCGGCGATGCCGCCGACGTACCCGAGGTAGCCGGGCACCAGGGGCAGCACGCACGGGGACAGGAACGAGACGAGCCCGGCGAGTGCGGCGACGGGGAGCGCCACCAGCATCTGGCCGCTCAGGATCGCGTCGGCGAAGGGGTTGCCGGGCACGGGTCAGGACGCCTTGCCGGAGAGCTCGTCGGTGACCAGGGTGTCGAGGATGCTCTTCCCGTCGATCGCACCGAGGACGCGTGCGGCAACCCGGCCCTGCTTGTCGAGGACGATCGTCGCCGGCACCGCGTTCGGGGCGATCTGGCCGGACAGCGCCAGCTGCACCGTGCCGTCGCGGGCGTCGAGCACGGTCGGGTAGTCGACGCCGAAGGTGCGCTCGAACGCCGCCGCCGTCCCTTCCTCGTCACGGACGTTGACGCCGACGAAGGCCACGTCGTCGTCCGCGTGCTCGTCGTGCACCTGGTTGAGGTACTTCGCCTCGGCACGGCACGGCGGGCAGCCGGCGTACCAGAAGTTGAGGACGACGACCTTGCCGCGCAGGGCCTTCGCTGAGACGGTGTCGCCGTCGGTGTCCTTCGTCGTGAAGTCCACCGGGTCTGTCCGCTTGTCCACAGCGACCTCGGTCACCGCGCCGGTACCGGAAATGTAGTTCTGGGTCGTCCCGCTGCCGTACTGCTCGGACAGCTTGTCGTTCGACGACGAGCACCCGGCGAGCGCCAGGGCTGCGATCACCGCCGTCGCCGCGAGGGTGGCGAACCGGGTCCGGGTGGGCATCAGACTGCTCCTTCGTCGACGGCGGACACGCGCAGGGACTGCGCCGGGTCCGCGTACCCGACCTCGGTGAAGCGACCGGACGAGGTGGCGGGCACACGCTCGAGGGTCGTGATGCTGGAGAGGTCGCACCGTCGCTTGCGCGGGTCGTGCCAGAGCGGCTCCCCCGCGAGCTTGCGGTGCACGGTCCAGATGGGCAGCTGGTGGCTGACGAGGACGACGTCGCCGCCGTCCGTGCTCTCCCACGCCGACGTGACCGCGGCGAGCATCCGGGACGCGATGGACTCGTACGCCTCGCCCCAGCTCGGGCGGAACGGGTTCGCGATCCACGGCCACTCGGTCGGGCGGCCCACCGAGCGCTTGGTGAAGCCGGGCCGCTGCCCCTCGTAGCGGTTGGTCGGCTCGATGAGTCGTTCGTCGAGCGTGACGTCGAGCCCGTACGCGGCAGCCCACGGTGCGGCGGACTCCTGCGTGCGCTGGAGCGGCGAGGCGACGATCCGGCGGACGTCGACCCCGGCGTCGTGCCACGCGGTCGCCGAGGCGGCGGCCATCCGGGTGCCGAGCTCGCTCAGGCCGAAGCCGGGCAGTCGGCCGTAGAGCACTCGCCCCGGGTTGTGGACCTCGCCGTGCCGGACGAGGTGGATCCGTGTCGCGGGCATGGGTTCCAGTGTAGGTCGCTCCACCGACCTCACCCGCCCCACAGCGGATCCACGGCATGTGCGACCGTTCAGCCCCGCCGTCAGTCGAGACGGCCGGTCAACCTGCCGTGCAGGGCGACGGAGCCGGTGTTCAGGTTCACCACCTCGACGGTCGAGCCGTGCCGCGCGTACCGCTGCTCGATGCCGTCGAGCGCCGCGACCGTGCTCGCGTCGAAGACGTGGGCGTCGGACATGTCGACGACGACGTGCTGCGGGTCCTCGGCGTAGGAGAAGCGGGTGACGAGGTCGTTGGACGAGGCGAAGAACAGCGCACCGCGGACCCGGTAGCGCACCGTGTGCTCGTCGACCGGCTCGCGCACGACCGAGACGACGTGGGCTGCCCGCCGGGCGAAGACGAGCGCGGCCACCACGACGCCCACGATCACCCCGGTGGCGAGGTTGTCCGTCGCGACGACGACCACGACGGTGATCACCATGACCGCGGTCTCGCCGAGCGGCATCCGGCCGAGGGTGCGCGGTCGGACGCTGTGCCAGTCGAAGGTCGCGACGCACACCATCAGCATGACGGCGGTCAGGGCGGCCATCGGGATCTGGGCGACCAGGTCGTGGAGCACGATCGTCAGCACCAGCACCGAGGCACCCGCCGCGAAGGTCGACACCCGTGTCCGCGCCCCCGCGGTCTTCACGTTGATGACGGTCTGCCCGATCATCGCGCACCCGCCGGTCCCCCCGAAGAAGGCCGAGGCGATGTTCGCGATCCCCTGGCCCCACGACTCGCGCCACGCGCTCGACCGGGTCTCGGTGAGCGAGTCCACGAGCTGCGCGGTGAGGAGCGTCTCGATGAGCCCGACGATCGCGACGCCGAACGCGTACGGTGCGACGATCTGCAGGGTCTCGAGGGACAGGGGCACGGTGATGCCGCCGAAGCCGGGCAGCGCGGTGGGCAGGGACCCCTCGTCGCCGACGGTCGGGACCGCGACCCCGAAGACGATCGTGATCGCGGTGACCACGACGACCGCGATCAGCGGCGCGGGGACGGCCCTGGTGAGGAACGGGAAGCCGATGATGATGCCCACGCCGAGCGCGGTGAGCGGCCACACCACGAACGGGACGTCGGGTCCGAGCAGGTTCGGCAGCTGCGCGGTGAAGATGAGGATGGCCAGGGCGTTCACGAATGCGACGTTGACGCTGCGCGGGATGAACCGCATGAGCCGGGCCACGCCGAGGAACCCGAGCACGACCTGGAACACGCCGCCGAGCACCACGGCGGGGACGAGGTAGGCGACGCCGTGGTCGCGGACGAGCGGTGCGATGACGAGTGCGACGGAGCCCGCCGCCGCGGAGATCATCGCCGGGCGGCCGCCCACGATCGAGATCACGACCGCGATCACCACGCTCGAGAACAGCCCGACGGCCGGATCGACGCCGGCCACGACCGAGAACGAGATCGCTTCGGGGATGAGGGCGAGCGCGGTGACGACACCGGCGAGGACCTCGCGCGTGAACAGGCGGGGTGACCGGAGTGCACTGAGGACGCTGGGTGCCGCGGGGGCGTGGGGTGCGATGGACATCGCGGGAAACCCTACCCTGACGTGAGGGTAGGGTTGCCGCAGGGACCCGGGGACAGCCGGGAGGAAGGTCTGCGAGCATGACGTCCGTGAGCACCACCGAGCCAGGCGACGCGACCGAGAGCGCCGACACCATGCACATCGGCGAGCTCGCCGAGCGCGCCGGCATGTCCCTCCGCACCATCCGCCACTACGACGAGGTCGGCCTGCTCGTGCCCAGTGGACGGACCACCGGCGGGTTCCGCGTCTACACGATCGGGGACCTCGAACGGCTGCTCGTGATCCGACGCATGAAGCCACTCGGCTTCACGCTCGACGAGATGGCGGAACTCCTGCGCGTGGTCGACGCGCTCGCCACGGCCGACCCGGAGGGCCGCACGGCCCTCGCCGCCCGTCTCGACGGGTACCTCGACGACGCCCGCGCCCGGCACGCGAAGCTCGTGGAACGCGCGGGCATGGCCGAGGAGTTCATCGGCACGCTCGGCACCCTGCGCGCCTCGCTCCCCTAGTTCCGGCGGTCCACCTGCAGTTCACCGGACTCGATGAGCCGAGCCCGCTCGCGTTGCGCCGCCCGGAGTTCGTCGCGCCACCGGAGCAGGTCGTCGTGGACCCGGATGATCCGTCGGGCCTCCCAGGGTCGGAAGCGGTACTGCCGCCGGATCAGCTGCCGCCACTCTTCACGATCGCGTTCGATGAGCGCGACCACCGGGTCTTCCACTGCCATCTGCGTTCCCTTCCGTGATGAGATCGAGCACGATCTTGCCGATCGCGGCGTCGCCGGCGCGAAGGATCTGCATTCTGGACATCGCCCGAGCACTGAAGCGACCGATCTCGGCGCGGCCGACATCCGCATCACAGACCTGCTCGACCGTCCACACGAACCGCGCCCAGGCCCGGTCGCGTTCCTCCCGCGCCACGTCCCGCCGCCACCGCAGCACGGCCCACAGCCCGCCGACCAGTGCGCCGACCAGCGTCAGCGCCGACCCGACCGCCGCGGCCAACACCGCCGCCACCGCGGCGGGTGGCCAGGCCGCGAGTCCCACTCCCGTCGCCGTCATCCGGGACCCCCTCTCGACTCGCGACCCGACCACGCAGACGACGGTACGGATCCGCCGGACCCGACCCAGGCCTCCCGGCCGTGTCTGTGGAGACGACCCACGAAAGCAGCCCCTGTTGAGGAGGCCGTAGACTCGACGACCGTGATCGAACGCACCCGCATCGCCGACCTCGCCGCCCTCCCCGACGGCCCCGTTGCCGTCGCCGGCTGGGTGGAGACCGTCCGCGACCAGAAGAAGGTCCAGTTCGTCGTGCTCCGCGACGAGACCGGCGCCGCCCAGCTCGTCAACCCGGCGACGCGCGAGGCCGAGGACGGTGACGACGACGCCCAGGCACGGCTCACCATCACGAACGACATCTCCGGGCTCGCCCACGGCACCTTCGTGCACGTCCGCGGGACGCTGAAGCACGACGAGCGCGTGAAGCTCGGCGGGCTCGAGGTGAAGGTCGGCTCGCTCGAGGTGGTCAGCGCCGCGAAGCCGGAGACGCCCATCGCGGACGACTCCTCGCTCGACAAGCGCCTCGACTGGCGCTTCCTCGACCTGCGCAACCGCAAGCAGAACCTGATCTTCCGCATCCAGACCACGATGGAGCACGCGTTCCGCACCTACTGGGTCGAGCGCGACTACATCGAGATCCACACCCCGAAGCTCATGGCGTCGGCGTCCGAGTCGCGCGCCGAGCTCTTCCAGCTCGAGTACTTCGAGACGACCGCCTACCTGGCGCAGTCGCCGCAGAACTTCAAGCAGATGGCGCAGCCCGCCGGCTTCGGCGCGGTGTTCGAGATCGCCGACGCCTTCCGCGCGGACCCGTCCTTCACGAGCCGCCACGCCACCGAGTTCACGAGCGTCGACGCCGAGATCTCGTGGGTCGAGTCGCACCACGACGTGATGGCGATGCACGAGGAGCTCCTCGTCGCCGGGTTCACCGCGGTCAAGGAGAAGTACGGCAAGGAGATCGAGGAGGTCTTCGGCTTCGAGTTCGTCGTGCCGACCGCCCCGTTCCCCCGCGTGACGCTCGCCGAGGCCCGGAAGATCGTCGCCGACAGCGGACACGACGTCGTGCGGGCGGACGGCGACCTCGACCCCGAGGGCGAGCGCCGCGTGAGCGCGTGGGCGAAGGAGACGCACGGCTCCGAGTTCGTGTTCGTGACCGACTACGACGCCACGATCCGGCCGTACTACCACATGCGGCACGCCGACGACCCGACGCTGACGAACAGCTACGACCTGCTGTTCAACGGCGCGGAGATCTCGACGGGCGCCCAGCGCGAGCACCGTGTGGAGACCCTCGAGGCGCAGGCCGTCGAGAAGGGTCTCGACCCGGAGGAGCTCGGCTGGTACCTCGACTTCTTCCGGTACGGCGTCCCGCCGCACGGCGGGTTCGGCATGGGACTGGCGCGCGTGCTCATGCTCGCGCTGCACGAGCCGTCGATCCGCGAGGTCACGTACCTGTTCCGCGGCCCGACGCGCCTGACCCCGTAGACAGCGGGCGCGGCGCGACCTGCCGTCGCACAACAGGAAGCGGCTCGAACCGGGGAATCCCGTGGTTCGAGCCGCTTTCCGTTGTGCGGAGCGCGCAGCGGCGCAGCGGCGCAGCGCGGCCGTCGCAGCCCGAGGCCGCCGGCCGGGAGGCGCGCCTCACCCCTCCCAGTCGATGGCGGCCCGCCCCGTGACGAGTTCGCGGATCTGCGCGGCCGCAGCCTGGTGCTCCGGGTGGAACTGGTACTCGTCGAGCCCGGCGAGGTCGTCGAACGTCGCGACCACCGCGACGTCCTGGTTCTTCCCCGGGTAGGCGACGTTCTCGACCACCTCGAGCGAGCGGATCGACCCGATCGTGCCGACGAGGCCGGTCAGCAGCTCGCGGATGCGCGTGGTGACCTCCACGCGGTCGAGGTCCTCGCGGACGGTCCAGGAGACGACGTGGTGGATCATGCGCGGGCCTCCGCCTGCTCGAGGGCACGACGGAGCCGGTCGGCGTCGACGTGCCAGTTGCTGTGGACCCGGCCGTCGACGAGCACGACCGGGATGTCCTCGGCGTACTCCTCGCGCAGCGCGTCGTCGTCGAGGATCGACCGCTCCTCGAGGGTCGCGCCGGGGTGCGCCGCCACGACCTGCTCGACGACCGGTCGGGCGTCGTCGCAGAGGTGGCAGCCGGGCTTCGTCAGGAACGTCACGGCGGGCATGGCTCCATTATGACCATTCCGGGGAACACGAAAGCCCCGGCGGACCGGGGCTTCGGGTGCAAGTACTGGACTTGGCGCTTACTTCTTGTTGCGACGCTGGTGACGCGTCTTGCGAAGGAGCTTGCGGTGCTTCTTCTTCGCCATGCGCTTGCGACGCTTCTTGATGACAGAACCCATAGTGGACCTCGCTCGGAACGATGCTGATGTGTGGACACCGGGCCCGAAGAGACCGCGGAAAATCAACCCGGCCGAGTCTAGCGGAGCGCAGCGGTCCTGTCGAACGAGCCGCTCAGCCGACGTCGGCGATGCCGCCGCGCAGGAGCTCGGCGACCGCCGACTCGGGCACGCGGAACGAGCGGCCGAACCGGATCGCAGGGAGCTCGCCGGCGTGGACCATGCGGTAGACCGTCATCTTCGAGACGCGCATCATCTCGGCGACCTCAGCGACGGTGAGGAAGCGCACGTCGTCGAAACTGCCGGTCATGGTCCGCCTTCGGGTGGCCGTGCGCGTTCGGTTGGGCGCACGGATCGGTGTGACCTGTGTGGTCAGGGGTAACTGTAGGGGCGCGTGGGACCGCGTGTCCAGGAGACTCCGAGCGGACGCACGACCGGGTGCGTCAGTCGTCCTCGCCCTTGCGCGTGAAGCGCTTGCGGCTCCGGTCGACGACACGCTCCCAGCCCTGCTGCGCGCCCGTGAACGCCGCGGTCGCGCGGTGCGACGCCTCGGCCATCACCCGTCCGAGCTCGGTCCCGACCTCGATCCCGGACCGGCTCGGCGTGCCCGTCCGGCGGAACGACACCGGCTGGCCGTCGAGCGTCCAGGACGTCGTTGCCGGGGTGCCGTCGGCGTCGACGGCGCCGGTGAACGGCACGACCCACTCCTCGAGCCGCACGAGCGGTTCCGGGTCGAGGCGGTAGAAGCGGTGCTGCCCCTCCTCGCGACTCGACACCAGCCCGTGGTCGCGCAGGACCCGGAGGTGCTTGGACACGGTCGGCTGGCTGACGCCGATCTTCGCCACGAGCTGGCCGACGCTGAGCTCCCCGCCGGTCGCGTCCGACCCGTACGCCGTGAGCAGGGCGCCGAGCAGCTCCCGCCGGGTCGGGTCCGCCACGACGGTGAAGATGTCGGCCATGCGGCAAGGCTAGCCGCGCCGTCACGGATGTACCATGACCGCTGTCCGACGCCCATGTCCCCGGAGGCATACGATGCTCGACCGCACCGAGGCGCTCCCGCCGCAGGTGAGCGACTCCCGGCGGCAGGCTGGCCGGATCGCCGCCGTCCTCCGGTCGTCGCCGTCGCGGCTCGCGATCCTGGTCTTCGTCGCGCTGATCCTCGTCTTCACCGTGCTGTTCATGACCCCGCTGGCCTCGGCTGACGGCACCACGACGCACTTCGCGGACGCCCTCTTCACCGCGGCGTCGGTGGTGTGCGTGACCGGTCTCGCGACGGTCGACATGGCCACGCACTGGTCCGTGTTCGGCAAGGTCCTCATCGTGGTCGGGACGCAGATCGGCGCCGTCGGCGTGCTGACCTTCGCGTCCATCCTCGGGCTCGTCGTCACGCGGCGGCTCGGCCTGCGCGCGAAGCTCATCGCCGCGGGCGACTCGAACCCGCTCCGCACCCACAGCGGCGCGGTGCCCGAGGGACAGGCCGTCCGCCTCGGCGAGGTCGGCACCCTGCTCCTGACCGTGGCCGTCAGCACCCTGACCATCGAGGCCGCCGTCGGCCTGCTCCTCCTGCCGTCGGTGCTCGTCGCGGGCTACCCCTTCTGGACGGCGGTCGGCGACTCCTTCTACTACGCCGCGATGGCGTTCACGAACACGGGCTTCTCGCCGAACGCCGAGGGGCTGGCGCCGTTCGCGAACGACTACTGGTTCCTCACCCTGCTCATGGTGGCGGTCTTCGCCGGGTCCATCGGGTTCCCGGTGATCCGGGCGCTGACCAAGCAGTTGCGCACCCCGCGACGCTGGCCCATCCACGTCAAGCTGACGCTGACCACGAGCGCCGTGCTGCTCGCCCTCGGCGCCGTGGTCTACACCGCGCTGGAGGCGTCGAACCCCCGGACCCTCGGCGACGCGGGAGCGGGGCACACGGCGTTCCAGGCGCTCTTCTTCTCGATGATGACCCGGTCCGGCGGGTTCGCGACGATCGACGTCGAGCAGATGCACGGCGCGAGCCTGCTCGTGACCGACATGCTCATGTTCATCGGCGGTGGATCGGCGTCGACGGCGGGCGGCATCAAGGTGACCACCCTCGCCGTGCTGTTCCTCGCCGCCGTCGCCGAGGCCCGCGGACGCCGGAGCATGGAGGCGTTCGGGCGCCGGATCCCGAGCGACGTGCTCCGCGTGGCCGTGGCCGTCGTGCTCTGGGGCGCGACCATCGTCGCCGTCATGACGATCGTGCTGCTGCAGATCACGGGCGACTCCCTCGACCGGGTGCTCTTCGAGGTCATCTCGGCCTTCGCCACCTGCGGACTGAGCTCCGGCATCTCCGCCGAGCTGCCGGAGGCCGGCAAGTACGTGCTCGCGGCCACGATGTTCCTGGGCCGGGTCGGTACAGTGACGATCGCCGCCGCGCTCGCCGCCAGTCAGAGCCGGCAGTTGTTCCGCCGTCCCGAGGAGAGGCCGATCGTTGGCTGACCGCCGTCCCCGCAGTGCACCCCACCCCGCCACCGGAGCCGTGAGCCACGACGCGCCCGTGCTCGTCCTCGGTCTCGGCCGGTTCGGCGCCGCGACCGCTGGGCAGCTCGAGCGCCAGCACCGCGAGGTGCTCGTCGTCGACACCGACGCGGGGCTCGTGCAGAAGTGGTCGGACCGGGTCACCCACGCGGTGCAGGCGGATGCGACCGACATCGACGCCCTCCGGCAGATCGGCGCGCAGGACTTCGCCATCGCCGTCGTCGCGGTCGGCTCGCACCTCGAGTCGAGCGTGCTCATCACGTCGAACCTCGTCGACCTCGGCATCCCGCAGATCTGGGCGAAGGCCGTCAGCCGCTCGCACGGCACGATCCTGTCGCGGATCGGGGCGAACCACGTCGTCTACCCCGAGCGCGAGGCCGGCGAGCGGACCGCGCACCTCGTGTCCGGTCGGATGCTCGACTTCATCGAGTTCGACGACGACTTCGCCGTGGTGAAGATGTTCCCGCCGCGTGCCGTGCGCGGCAAGGACCTCGCCACGACCGTCATCCGCACGCGGCACGGGCTCACCGTGCTCGGCATCAAGTCACCGGGTCGCGCCTTCGTGCCGGCGACGCCGGAGAGCGTCATCGGCGAGGACGACGTCATCATCGTCTCGGGGACCGAGACGGACCTCGAGCGGTTCGCGGCGCTCGAGTAGCGACCGCGAACGCACGGGCGGACGGACGGGAGGCACGGTGCGGGCCCGCACCGCGCCTCCCGTCCGTCGGTCGGCCACCGCGGCCCGTCACGACGCGGCGATCTCCTCGGCACGCGCGATCGCCGCGTGCGACGCGCGTGTGAAGGTGCCGGCCAGGTCGGCGTCCTGCAGGACGGCGATCGCCCGCTCGGTGGTGCCCTTCGGGCTGGTCACCGCGCGTCGGAGGTCGGCGGGCTCGCGTCCCGACGCGGCGAGGAGCTCGACCGCGCCCCGCAGCGTGCCCTGGACCATGACCGCCGCCTGCTCCGGCGTGAAGCCGAGGCCCTCGGCGGCCTGCTGCCACTGCTCGACGAGCAGGAAGACGTAGGCCGGGCCGGAACCCGACACGGCGGAGAGGGCGTCCAGTCGCGCCTCGGGCACCTCGATGACCTGTCCGGAGGCGGTGAAGACGGACGAGGCGAGGGCGACCGCTCCGGCGTCGGCGGTCGAGCCCGCGCTGATGCCGGTCACGCCGTGCCCGACGCCGATCGGGGTGTTCGGCAGGGCCCGGACCACGCGCACGCCGGCGGGCACGCGGGCTTCCATCGACGCGGTGGTGGTGCCGACCGCGACGCTGACCACCACGGCGCCCGGGTGCAGGGACGCGGCGACCTCGTCGAGGACCTCGCCGACCAGGTACGGCTTCACGCCGAGCACGACGAGTCCGGCGTCGCGGACCGCCGCCCGGTTCGCATCGGGGTCGGTCTCCGTGGCCGCGGCGTCCAGCCCACGACCGCGCCAGGCCGCCGCGGAGCCCTCGGACCGGGTGGTGAGCGTCACGGTCGCGGGGTCGAGGCCGGCCGCGAGGAGACCGTCGAGGACACTGCCGGACATCGACCCGACGCCGAGCATGGCGGTGCGGGGCAGTTCGATCGTCATGCTCCCGACCCTATCCACCGCCCGCGCCTAGGATCGGTGCCGTGAGCGCATCAGGAGGCACGCGGGCGATCTTCGCCGCACTGGCCGCGAACATCGGCATCGCGATCGTGAAGTTCGTCGCGGCGGCGATCAGCGGGTCGGCGGCGATGCTGGCCGAGGGCGTGCACTCCCTCGCCGACTCGGTGAACCAGCTCCTGCTCCTGCTCGGCGGGCGCCGTGCGCGCCGTGCCGCGGACGAGGAGCACCCGTTCGGCCACGGTCGCGAGCGCTACGTGTACGCCTTCGTCGTCTCGATCATCCTGTTCAGCATCGGTGGGGTCTTCTCGCTGTACGAGGGCATCGAGAAGCTCCGCGAGCCGCACCCGCTGACGAACTGGTGGCTCCCGGTCGCCGTGCTCGTGATCGCGATCGGGCTCGAGGGCTTCTCGCTCCGCACCGCCCTGCGCGAGGCGCGACCGCAGAAGGGCTCCCAGTCGTGGGTGCAGTTCGTGCGTCGCGCGAAGGCTCCCGAGCTCCCCGTCGTCATGCTCGAGGACACCGCTGCGCTGACCGGCCTGGTGTTCGCCTTGCTCGGCGTCGGCCTGACCGTCGTCACCGGCGACGGCGTGTTCGACGCGATCGGCACGATCCTCATCGCCCTGCTGCTCATCGCCGTGGCCGTCGTGCTCGGCATCGAGACGAAGAGCCTGCTCGTCGGCGAGGGTGCGACCGCCGCCGACGTCGAGCGGATCAAGGCCGCCGTGCTCGACGGGCCCGAGGTCGACTCGATCGTGCACCTGAAGACCCTGTACCTCGGGCCCGACGAGCTGATGGTGGGCATGAAGGTGGCCGTCGACGGCGACCGGCGGCTCGGCGACGTGGCGGCCGGGATCGACACCGTGGAGCAGCGGGTCCGGGAGGCCGTGCCGATCGCCCGCGTCATCTACATCGAGCCCGACGTGCTCCGGACCGGGCCCCGGCCACCGACCGAGGCGATCGTCATCCGCGCGGCCGACTGAGGGCTCGGCGTCGGTCTGTCGGCGCCGCTCGCGCCGGCGCCGCTCGCGTCAGCGCCGCTCGCGGAAGAACGCGTCGAGCAGGTCGGCGCACGCCTGCTCCCGGACCCCCGCCACGACCTCGGCGCGGTGGGGCAGGCGGCGGTCCCGCGCGATGTCGTACAGGCTGCCGCTGGCGCCCGCCTTCGGGTCCCAGGCACCGAAGACGATCCGCGGGACGCGTGCGGCCAGGGCGGCGCCCGCGCACATCAGGCACGGCTCGAGCGTGACGACCAGGGTGTGCTCCGCCAGGTGCCGGTCCCCCGTGACCGCCGCAGCGGCGCGGAGCGCGAGCACCTCGGCGTGCGCGGTGGGGTCCTGGCGAGCCTCGCGCTCGTTCCGCCCCACGGCGACGACCGCACCCGAGGCGTCGACGACGACGGCACCGACCGGCACGTCACCGGTCACCAGGCACGCGCGGGCCTCGTCGAGCGCGCGGTCCATCGCGGCGGTCCAGGGGCGGGCGGCTGGGTGTTCCACGCGTCGATCCTGCCCCATCGGCACGGTACGCTCGACTCCATGCGAGTCCACGTCGCCGACCACCCGCTCATCACCCACAAGCTCTCGGTGCTCCGCGACCGGACCACACCCTCCCCGACCTTCCGGGCCCTCACCGAGGAGCTCGTCACGCTCCTCGCGTACGAGGCGACGCGGAACGTCCGGGTGACGGCCACGCCGATCGACACCCCGGTCGCGCACACGATGGGCGTCTCGATCGCGAAGCCCCGCCCGCTCGTCGTCCCGATCCTCCGCGCCGGCCTCGGCATGCTCGAGGGCATGGTCAAGCTCGTCCCGACCGCTGAGGTCGGGTTCCTCGGCATGGCGCGCAACGAGGAGACGCTCGAGCCGCAGACGTACGCGGAGCGGCTGCCCGACGACCTGTCCGGCCGCCAGTGCTTCGTCCTCGACCCGATGCTCGCGACCGGCGGCACGCTCGCCGCGGCGATCGACTTCCTGTTCGACCGCGGTGCCGAGGAGGTCACGTGCGTGTGCATCCTGGGCGCCCCCGAGGGCCTCGCGATGGTGGAGCAGGCCGTCGGCGACCGCAACGTGTCGATCGTCCTCGGCGCGCTCGACGAGAAGCTCGACGAGAACGGCTACATCGTCCCCGGTCTCGGCGACGCCGGCGACCGCCTCTACGGCCTGGCCGAGTAGCACCGCTTCCCCTCGACGCCGTCGTCCCGCGATCGCCCGCGCCGGGACGACGGCGTCGTCGCGCGCGGCCTGTCCACTCCGCCGCCACCGTCCGGTCGGACGGTTGACACCGCGTTGGTATACCGCCGATACTCGTGGCATGACTGCAACCGTGCCCACCCGAGTCCTCTGCGAGGCCCTGGGGACCGCCGGCACGATGATGCCGGCGACGGCGGTCATGCGTTGTCGAATGTGTGCCTGATCGGTACCCGTTCCAGCCGGATCCCCCGCGACACCACCCCGGTCGCGAGCGTGTGATCCCCGGGTGACGCCACCTCGTCGACGCGCAGGCATCGCGTCCGACGTGCCGGTCACCCTCCCGGAGGCCCCGGTCCACCGCAGGACCGCAGGGCGACACGGCGATCAGCCGTACCCGGACCGACGCATTCGACACCGCCGCGTTGCACCGCACCGCGACCACCCGCCCGGAGAACCACCATGTCGCTCACCATCGCCCAGCCCCGCACCACGCTCCGCACCGCCCCCGCTGCGCCGACCGACCTCGGCACGGTGACGCCGATCCGGGCTCGACGGCAGCCGGTGGCCCCGCCGGTGCCGACCGGCGTCCCGACCAGCCCGGTCGTCGCGCCGCAGCGGAACCGCGCGCTGCCCGAGGGCACCGAGGCCCGCGGCTTCGCGCTCTACGTGGGCATCGACGAGGCAGCGGCCGCGGCCGCCGGCACGACCCTCGCGGCCGTGGTCGAGCAGCTCAAGGCACTGACGGCACAGCTCGTCCCCTCGTCGGAGACGTACGCGGCCGTCGCGGTCGCCGCGGAGGGGTCCGGGGGCCGTGACGTCGACGTCGTCCGCCTCGCCCTGCAGGACCGGTCCGCGGTCGCCGCTCGGAAGCAGGCGGAGAAGCCCGAGCCCGAGGAGACCGGTGTCGTGATCGACATCTCGCGCAAGCGCGTGACCCTCGACGGTGAGGCCGCTCCCCTGACGTACAAGGAGTTCGAGCTGCTGCAGTTCCTCGTGCTGCGCGAGGGCCAGACGGTCGACCGTGCCGCCATCATCGACGGCCTGTGGTCCGACGACGAGGACGAGACCCCGAACGAGCGCACGATCGACGTGCACGTGCGACGGCTGCGGTCGAAGCTCGGTGCGTTCGAGGAGATCGTGCGCACGGTCCGGGGCGTCGGGTACCGCTTCGACCGCCACGCGGACGTCGCCGTGCGGTACGCGTCCACCCCGTCGCCCGACCTCTTCTGACCCGCTGAGCAGACGGTCAGCGAACTCGCAGCGATCGGTTCCAGGACACGCTGGCGCACCGTTACCGCGTCGTTATACAGTCGTCCCTGCAGGCAGTGTTTGCTGTGGCACGGCCTGCGGAATGTGATTGCAGGACACTCTTGGTGCAAGGGAAGAGGCCGGTCGCCCAGAAGGCGACCGGCCTCTGTCGTTCCCGAGGGCTCCCCCGTGTCCCCCACGGGCGGTCCACGCTCCGCGCGGTGTCCCCGCCCGTCGGTAGTGTGGCTGGACCGCACGACCGAGAGGGACGACGACCGTGGACGACGCACGCCGCAGCGACAAGGCGACCGCCGTCGCGGCCTGGGAGGCACTCTTCCGCGCGCAGGTGACCGTGATGCGCGCACTCAACGCCGACTTCCCGGGCGGTGAGATCTCCTTCAACGAGTACGACGTGTGCTTCAACCTGTCGACGCAGCCCGGCCGACGCTGCCGGATGCGCGACCTCACCGGTCACCTCCTGCTCACCCAGCCGAGCGTGAGCCGTCTGGTCGAGCGACTCGCCTCGCGCGGGATCGTCGAGAAGCAGCCCGACCCGAACGACGCACGCGGCGTCGTGGTCGCCCTCACGGCCCACGGCTTCGACGTCTACCGCTCGGTGGCGGTGCAGCACGCCCGGACCATCGCGGACCAGGTCGGTGCCGGACTCGACGACGACGAGCTCCGCACCCTCACCGAGCTCTGCACCAAGCTGCGCGTGGCGGCCGGGGGTCCCGACCGCGACCGCCGTCCGCGCGCCGTCGAGGCGGTGTCGGCATGACCGGTGCGATCGTCTGGCTCCGCGAGGACCTCCGTCTCGCCGACAACCCGGCACTCCGAGCCGCGATCGACCACGGCGGCCCCGTGACCGTCGTCGTCGTGCTCGACGAGGAGTCTCCGGGCATCCGGCCGGTCGGTGCCGCCAGCCGGTGGTGGCTGCACCACTCCCTCGCCGCGCTGGACGCGGAGCTGCGCGACCGGCACTCCCGGCTCGTGCTGCGCCGTGGTCCTGCCGCACGCGTCATCCCCGAGCTCGTCGCCCAAGCCGACGCCGACGCCGTGTACTGGAACCGGCGCTACGGCAAGGTGGAGCGCGACCTCGACGCGGGCATCAAGAGCGCCCTGACCGACGACGGCACCGAAGCCCACAGCTTCGCGGCGAACCTGCTCTGGGAGCCGTGGACGGTCATGACGGGCCAGGGCGAACCCTTCAAGGTCTTCTCGCCGTTCTGGCGGGCCGCCCAGGCGATGCCCGAGCCGCGGCACCCGCTGCCGAAGCCGCGCGACCTGCCCGCCCCGGCCGACGTGGCGTCGGACGACCTCGACGACTGGGCGCTCCTGCCGACGAAGCCGGACTGGGCCGGCGGGCTGCGCGACGCCTGGGAGCCCGGCGAGGCCGGCGCGCACCGGAAGCTCGAGCAGTTCGTCCACGATGCGCTCGAGGACTACGACCAGCGCGACGAACCGGCCATGGCGGCGACGAGCGACCTCTCCCCGCACCTCCGGTGGGGCGAGGTGAGTCCGTACCAGGTGTGGCACCGCCTGCACGGCGAGCTCGAGCCCGCCCAGCGGCGACAGGCCCCGGCGTTCCTCCGGCAGCTCGCCTGGCGCGAGTTCAACTGGAACGAGTACTTCCACTGCGACGACATCGCGACGGTCAACGTGCGCCGCGAGTTCGACGCCTTCCCCTGGCGCGACGTGGACGAGGACGAGCTCGACCGCTGGCGGCACGGCCGCACCGGCTTCGACCTGGTGGACGCGGGCATGCGTGAGCTGTGGTCCTCCGGCGCGATGCACAACCGCGTCCGGCTGGCCGCGGCGAGCTTCCTCGTCAAGAACCTGCTCGTGGACTGGCGCATCGGCGAGCAGTGGTTCTGGGACACCCTGGTGGACGCGGACCCCGCGAACAACGCCGGCAACTGGCAGTGGGTGGCCGGGTCGGGCTTCGACGCCGCACCGTACTTCCGCGTGTTCAACCCCGACCGCCAGCTCGAGCGCTTCGACCCGCACCGCGAGTACGTGCGGCGGTGGGTGCCGGCGGACGAGGACCGACCGGAGCCCATGGTCGACCTGAAGGCCACGCGGCAGCGCGCCCTCGACGCCTACGCCGAGATGCGCCGGACGTGACGGTCTCCCCCGCGGTCCTCGCGGTCATCGACGCGCGGTTCCGTTCCCGGGTCGAGGACGGCACCACGCCGAGCAGCGTGTGGGGTGTCCTCGACCGGAGCGGCCTGATCGCGTCCGGAGGCCACGGCGACCGCGGCGACGGTCGGGCGCCGGACGCGGACACGGTCTACCGCATCGCCTCGTGCACGAAGAGCTTCACCGCGGCCACCCTGCTGACGCTCGTCGCCGAGGGACGGGTCGACCTCGACAGCCCCGTGACCGACGCGGTCCCGGCCTTCGCGGCCGTCACGCTGCCCTCCCCCGACGCGCCCGTCCCGACCCTGCGGATGCTGCTGACGATGTCCGGCGGCCTGCCGACGGACGACCCCTGGGCGGACCGGCAGGAGTCGATCACGGACGACGACCTCGACGCGGTGCTCCGCGGCGGGCTGCTCTTCGACTCCGTCCCGGGCACGCGCTTCGCCTACTCGAACACGGGCTACGCGCTGATCGGGCGAGCGATCGCCCACGCCGCCGGCGTCCCGTACGCGCAGGCGGTGACCGAGCGGGTGCTGACGCCGCTCGGGCTCGACGCCACCGTGTTCAGCGCCGCCGAGGCACGCGGGTACGTCGTGACGGGCCAGCGGGACGACGACGGTTCCTGGACCCCGCAGCCGATGACCGGCCCGGGCGCGTTCTCGGCGATCGGCGGCCTGTTCTCGACGGTCCGAGACCTCGCCCGCTGGGCCCGGCACCTGGCGTCCGCGTCCGGTGCCGACCCCGAACCCGGCCCGGTGACACCGGCGGACCGCCGCGCGGCGCAGCAGGCCCTGCGGGTCGTCCCGCCGTCGGTCGTCCCCGCCGCGCGCCGAGCGACCGCGTACGGCTTCGGGCTGTTCGTCGAGCAGGACCCGCGGTACGGCGAGATCGTGTCGCACTCCGGCGGCTACCCCGGCTTCTCCGCGCACATGCGGTGGTCGGTCGAGCACGGTCTCGGCGTCGTGGCGTTCGAGAACGCGACGCAGGCGAAGGTGTCCGCACCCGCGGAGCAGGCGCTCGACGAGCTCCTCGCGGACCTGCCGATGGACGTCGACGTCGAAACCGCGAGGGTGCAGCGGGCGGCAGCGGTCCCGGGGGTGCGCCGCACGGTCGACGCCGTGCGAGCGGCTCGCGAGGCGGTCTCGGCGCTGCTGCGCGGGTGGGCCGCCGACGACGTGGACGACGCGACGGTCGCCGCCCTCGGTGCCGCGGTCTGCACCCCGAACGTCCCGATGGACCGGCCGTGGGCGGCCCGCCGTCGTGCGCTGCTCGAGGCCGTGCGGACCGTCGGGGCCGACCTCGACGCCGCGCCGCTCGAGGAGCGCTCGACGGTCCCGTCGCAGCTCCGGTGGTGGCTCCCCGGCACCGCGGGACGACTCCGGGTCGAGATCCGCCTCGCCCCGCTCGCCGCCGGGCGCGTGCAGACCCTGCTGGTGACCGCCGAACCCACCGAACGGTAGCCGCAGGACGAGCAGTGACACCCGACGACGAGCGGTGACACCGGACGGCGAGCCCCGCTAGACCGGCGGGCGCGCCCCGACCACCCCGAGCGCGAGGGACGCGACGCGGACGCCCTCGCGGGCGGCGGACGCCACGCGGACGCGGTCCGTCGCCCAGGCGCGGAGGAACCCCGCGGCGAAGGCGTCCCCCGCCCCCGTGGTGTCGACGACCGTCGTGGCCGGCGCGGTGACGCGCAGCGGAGCCCGACCCCGTCGGCCGACCAGTGCGCCGTCGGCCCCGGTCGTCACGACCACGAGCGGCACCGCCTCGGTGAGCCGGCGCAGGGCCTCCGGCAGGTCCTCGGCCCCGCCCAGGGCGCGCGCCTCGGCGGCGTTCGGGAACAGGACGTCCACACCGGTCAGCGCGGACAGCACGTCCTCGGCGCCGACCGCGCGCACGACGGCCGTCGAGGACGGGTCCAGCGAGACGCGTGCCCCTCCCGATCGCGCGCGTGCGACGAGTCCGGCGATGCGCGCCGGACCGCCACCGAGCAGGGCCGCCCCGGTGAGGTGGACGATGTCCGCGCGGGACACCAGGTCGTCGCCGACGTCGTCGGCCCGGAGGTCGCCGCTCGCCGCCGGGTCCGACATGCTGGTCCGTCCCGCGGTGCTCCGGACCGACACGAGCGCTCCGGTGGGGACGCAGGCGTCGTACCGCAGGTGCGGCCGGACGCCGGCGTCGGTCAGGGCCCGCCCGTGCCGCACCACGTCGTCGACCCCGACCCGGGCGACGAGGTCGACCTCCGCGCCGAGCCACCCCAGCCAGCTCCCGGCGCCCCCACCGGCACCGGCCGGCTGGTGCCGGATCAGCGCGGCCGGGTCGTGAGCACCCACCGTGGTGACGGTGGTCTCGACGAGGACCCCGTCGAGCACGTCGCCGACCACCAGGAAGCGCTTGCCGCGGCCGCGACGCCGTCCCGCCACCCGTCGTCCGTCGGCGCCCACCGCGGGCCGTGACGGCACCGGGACGCGCTCGGGAGACGGTGACACGTCCGACACGGTACACGAACATGAGCAAAGCTCCGAAACACGCACCGTACTGATCCGCTAACATTTCAGAAGATCACCTCGGCGGACACGCCGCCGCCACTCGAGACCGCCCGGAGGGACCATGCCCAGGAGGCCCGACCCCACGCTCAAGCCCGCGATCATCGCGAAGGTCGCGCGTCACCTGCAGGACACCAAGGTCGAGGACGCCTCGGTGCGGAGCCTCGGCCGTGTCCTGGGCACGAGCGCCTACCCGATCGTCTACCACTTCGGCTCGCGCGACGCCCTGGTCGACGCCGTCGTGGACCACCTGTGTGCCGACGAGGACCGGCTGCTGGCACCGGACGCCGACCCCGACGCGCTCGCCGAGCACCTCCTCGCCGTCTACGGCCGGCTCGGCACCCCGGAACGCCTGCTCGCGGTCCGGCTGACCTTCGAGCTCGGCTGCGTCGAGGGGCTCGACGGCCGTGACCGCCAGCGTCGGCTCCACCGCCACCGGGTCGCCGAACTGACCGCGTGGTGTCGTACCCACGGGTACTGCGACGCCGAGGCGGACCGCGCCGCGCGGGCTGCGGTCGACGCCGCACGCGGCGCGCAGTGGTCGGCGCTGGTCGACCCCGAGCACGCGGACGTCGACACCGCCCTGCTCGCCGTCGCCCGGGGGCTCGCCGCCGACGTCCGACTGGCGGCCGCCTGACCGGGACGGCACGGACGACGGACGGGAGGCGCGGTACCGACCGGCACCGCGCCTCCCGTCCGTCGGTCGGTCACCGCGGTGACCGACGTCGCGTCACAGGGTGACGAACGACTGCGACTTGGCGTTCGCGAAGCGGGCCGCGACGTTCTCCCAGTCGACGATGTTCCACACGGCCTTGACGTAGTCCGCCTTGACGTTGAGGTAGTCGAGGTAGAAGGCGTGCTCCCACATGTCGAGCATGAAGATCGGGACGACGCCGAGCGGCACGTTCGCCTGCTGGTCGAAGAGCTGGAAGGTGACGAGCTTCTGGCCGACCTGGTCCCACGCGAGGACGGACCAACCGGAGCCCTGGATGCCGTTGGCGACGGCGGCGAACTGTGCCTGGAACGTCGAGAACGAGCCGAAGAACTCGTCGATCGCCGCGGCGAGCTCGCCCTCGGGGACCTTGGTGTCCGGGCCGAGGTTGGTCCAGAAGATCGAGTGGTTGACGTGGCCACCGAGGTGGAACGCCAGGTCCTTCTCGAGCTTGTTGACCGCACCGAAGTTGCCGGACTCGCGCGCCTCGCCGAGCTGCTCGAGCGCGGTGTTCGCGCCGGTCACGTAGGCCTGGTGGTGCTTGTCGTGGTGCAGCTGCATGATCTTGCCGCTGATGTGCGGCTCGAGCGCGGCGTAGTCGTACGGCAGCTCGGGCAGGGTGTACTCGGCCATGGCGAGGTCCTTTCGATCGGTGGTGGTCTGACGTGGTCCCGCGGCGCTCAGGAGAGCCGGGAACGTTCGGAGAGGGAGTGGAACTCCCGGTTGTGGTAGACGAGCGGCTCGCCGTGGGCCTGGCCGACGACGATGTCGAGGACCTCGGCGACGACGACGGTGGACGAGCCGATCTCGGTCGTCGACCGGGGGCGGCAGCGCAGGGCCGTCGCGGCGCCGGGGAGGTAACGCTCGCCGGACGGCAGGGTGCCCCACATCGGGTCGTCGGCTGCCGGGCTGCCCGTGGCGGCGAAGCGCTTCGCGAGCCCGACGCTCAGCGAGTCGACGAGGTGCACGACGAAGACGTCGGCGCCCAGGACGACCCCGGCGGACCCGGACTTCGTCGACAGCGAGAACACGAGGACGGGCGGGTCCACCGCGACGCTCGCGACGCTGGAGGCGGTCAGGCCGGTGGGTCCGTCGGGCCCTTCGGCGGTGATGACGGCGACGCCGGCGGGGTGGCCGCGGAAGGCGGCCTTGTAGGCGTCGGCGGTCGTCGCGGGTGCTTCGTCGGGCATGGCAGTCGTGGGGATCCTCCGGGTGGGGTCGGCCGCGGCTGCGCGGCCATCTCCCAACGTAGGACCTCGACAGGGGTCCGCGTCAGCGATTCCCAGGTTCGTCCGATCCCGGGCGCGCCGCGCGACCGGGCCGACCGCGCCGCGCGACCGGGCCTGGCGCGCCGCGAGACCCGACCGCGCCGCCTCGGTCGGACCAGGCCTGCCTCGGTCGGACCGGTCCCGTCAGTCCCGCCGCAGCATGACCACGGAGGCCGCCGCTGCGACGAGCATGAGCACCGCTGCGACACCGGCCGTGATCGTGACGCCGGAGTCGAACGCCGCCCGGGCGCTCTCCAGGAGCGCCTGCCCCGCTGCCCCGCCGAGGTCGGTCGCCGCGGAGACCGCGCCGCCGAGGGTCTCCTGGGCGGCGGTCCGCGCCGAGCCGCTGAGACCGTCCGGGACCACCACGTGCGTCCGGTACGCCGTCGCGAGGATCGTCCCGAGCACGGCCGTGCCGAGCACCGCGCCGATCTCGTACGCCGTCTCGGACACCGCCGACGCTGCTCCCGCCTTGTCCGCGGGGGCCGTCGAGATGATCAGGTCGTTCGTCACCGTCTCGGACGCGCCGATGCCGATGCCGAGCAGCACGAACGCGACGGCCAGCGCGACGATCGTCGCGTCGTGTCCGAGCAGGGACACCATCGCGTACGCGGCGGCCGAGAACGTCAGGGAGACCGCGACCACCCAACGCGGAGCGACCCGGGCGACGACCGGCACGACCACCAGGCCGGCGACGACGGTCAGGACCGAGCCCGGCACGAGCACCAGCCCGGAGGTGAACGGGTCGAGCCCGGCGACGAGCTGCAGGTGCTGGGCGACGAAGAACAGGAAGCCGGTGAGCGAGAACATCGCCGCCATGTTCATGAGCACGCTGCCGGTGAACGCGGTGCTCCGGAACAGCCGGAGGTCGAGCATCGGCGTGCGCGAGCGCAGCTGCCGGCGGACGAACGCGGTGCCGCAGAGGACGCCGACCGCGAGCATCGCGATCGCGAGCCCGCGCTCGTCGGGGTGCACGACGGACTTGATCGCCCACGCCGTCGGCGCGAGGGCACCGAGCGACAGGAGCATGCTCGGCACGTCCACCGGGCCGGGCGCGGGGTCGCGGGACTCCGGCACGAAGAAGGGCACACCGACGAGCATGAGCACGAGGATCGGGACGGCGACGAGGAACACCGCACCCCAGTGGAAGTGCGCGAGCAGGGTGCCGCCGACGAGCGGGCCGAGGGCGTTGCCGGCGGCGAACATCGTCGACCAGACGGCGAGCGCCATGCGCCGCTCCCCCGCGTCGACGAAGACGTTCCGGATGATCGAGAGCGTCGCCGGCATGAGCATGGCGCCGAAGACGCCCATCACGGCGCGCGCGGCGACGAGCATCCAGGCCTCGGTCGCGAAGGCCGCGGCGACCGAGAGCAGCGCGAACCCGGTGGCACCGACGACGAGGATCCGGCGGCGCCCGAGGCGGTCGCCGATGCTGCCCATCACCACGAGCAGGCCGGCGAGCACGAGCGGGTAGGCGTCGACGATCCAGAGCTGGGTCGTCGCGCTCGGGTCGAGGGCGCGCGCGATGGTCGGCAGTGCGAAGCTCAGCACCGTGTTGTCCACGGAGATGAGCAGCACCGGCAGCATGAGCACGGCGAGGGCCGCGAACCGTCGGGCGCGGCTGCCGGTGACGGCGGTGGCGACGGGGCTGGTGAGCAGAGCGGACACGGTGACTCCCTGGGGAACGAGCCGGACCAGGTCGACGGCGGAGCAGACGAGACGGGACGCGGAAGTCGACACGCGCCCCGTCAGGACTCCGTCAGTGTACCGTCTGGACGGTCATGGTTGCAAGTGCAACCACCGCCGGTCGGGAGGCCCGTGCCGGGCCCGTCACGCGCCTCCCGTCCGCCGTCCGCCCACCCGGGAGCCGTCAGGCGGACTCGCGCAGGAGCAGCCGGTGCCGGACCGTGCGCTGCACCGCCGCACCGGAGCGCGGCAGCTCACCGGCGAGCATGCCGAGGGCGAGGTCGAGCGCCTCACCGGCGACCACGTCGAGGTCGACGCCCAGCGTCGTCAGGGTCGGCGAAACGAGCGTGCCCGTCGCGAGCCCGTCCACCCCGACGACCCGGACCGTCCCCGGGACGTCGACACCGGCGCGTCGGCAGGCCGCGAGCACACCGAGCGCCATCACGTCGTTGAAGGCGAGGACGGCGTCGAGTCGACGGAACCGGTCGAGCGCGCGGGCGGTCATGGCGGCACCGAGCTCGGCGGTCGGGGCGTCCGCGATCGCCACCTCGGGCAGATACCCGCGGCGGCGGAGCGCGTCGAGCATGAGGCGCCCACGGCTGCTCGGGCGCCCGCTCTCCGACGCGTCGACGATCACGGGGTGCCGGACACCGGTGCGCACCAGGTGGTCGGCGAGCTCCTCGATCGCCGCGGTGGGGTCGATGCGGACCGCGGCACGGAGCACCTCGCCGGCGGGGTCGAGCTCCACGACCGGCACCGAGCCGAGTCGCTCGATCCACTCCGGAGCGCGCGCGCCGAGGTAGCCGACGACCACGTCCGTCTGCACGCCGAGCGCCTGCACCGCCCGGTCCGAGTCGCCGGCGAGCCCGACGTCCGCGAGCATCACGTTCCACCCTCGCCCCGCCGCGAGGCCGAGCACGGCGGCGGCGAGTTCCGGCGAGTAGGGGTTGCGGAGGTCGTTCACGACGAGCCCGAGCTGCCGGTCACCGCCCGTCACGAGCCCGCGGCCGAAGCGCGAGGGGCGGTAGTCCAGGGCCGCGGCCGCCGCGAGCACCCGTTCCTTCGTCGCCGCGCTGATGCCGTACAGGCCGTTCATCGCGCGCGTCACCGTCTGCCGGGACACCCCGGCCGCCGCGGCGACGTCGTGGATGGTGGCGCGGACGGCCGGCGGTCCGACGGTGTCCGGCGGACGCCGGAGCGACGCGGGCGCGGCCGTCACGGCCCCGCCCGCGTCGCCGACGTCGGCGCTCCCGCTCAGTCGCGCAGGTCCAGCCACGCGACCTGCTCCGGGCTGAGCTCCACCGACAGGCCGGTCATCGACGACCGCGCCTCGGCGATGGTGCGCGGGCCGAACAGCGGGAAGGTCGGGAACGGCTGGTGCAGCACGTACGCCAGGGCGATGGCCGTGGCCGGGACGCCGTACCGCTCCCCGAGCTCGCGGGCTCGGCGGAGCCGCTCGAAGTTCGCGTCGGAGTAGTAGCAGCGCACGAGCTCGGCGTCGCTGGTGTCCCCGGGGGCGGCCCGTCCGGTGAAGAAGCCGCGCGCCTGCGACGACCACGGCAGCAGCGGGACCTGGCGCTCCTCGAGCCACCGCTTCGACGCGGGGTCGGTCGCGTGCTCGCAGCCGTCCCACGGCACGTCGTACGCCTCGGCGAGCCCGAAGTGGTTGCTGAGGACCTCGAAGCCGTGCTTGCCGTTCGCCGCCGCGTACGCGTTCGCCTCGTCGAAGCGGGCGAGTGTCCAGTTCGATCCGCCGAACACCCGGATGCGCCCGGCACGGCGGTGTTCGTCGAGCACGTCGACGAACTCCCCGACCGGGACGTCCGGGTTGTCGCGGTGCATCATGTAGATGTCCGCGTGGTCGGTGCCCTGCCGTTCCAGGCTCTCCAGCAGCTGCCGGGTGAGGGACTCCGGGTCGCAGAACGGGGTGTGCGCGCCCTTCGTGATGACCACGACGTCGTCGCGGATGCCGCGGTTCGCGATCCACCGGCCGAGCCGACCCTCGAGGACCCCGCCGCCGTAGATGTACCCGGTGTCGAAGACGTTGCCGCCCTGCTCGAAGAACATGTCGAAGACCGCGCTGGCGTGGGCCAGGTCGGGCTGGTTGTCGACGCCCATGACGAGGCGCGACATGCGCTTCCCGACGCCGGGGACCTCGCCGTACCGCATCGGGGCGTCGTCCCGCACGCGCAGAGGGCGGCCGCTCACCGTGGGGACGTCGGCGGTCTCGGCCTCGAACGGGTAGCGGAGGCCGATCGCGGCGCGCCAGCGGTCGAGCGTCCGGGCTGTGGCGAGCGTCTCGTCGAGCGTCATCTGCGCAGCCTCGACGGCACCGGCTGCCAGCGCCGCCGTCGTTGCGTCGGCCTCGAGCGCGTAGGGCTGCGCGCCGGCGAACGACAGCGTGCGGGGGTCCTCGTCGACGGTGCTGACCACGATCATCGGGTCCTCGGACAGGGTCCACGGGTCGGTCAGGACGATGCGCCCCCGCGTGCCGTGCACCGTGACGGCGTTGTCGTCCTGCACCCGGACACCGGTGCGCACCGAGGCGGTGATGCCGGTCCGGTAGGTCAGGTGCGCCACCGTCCACTCGTCGACGCCGGTGGGGCCGAGGGTGCCGGTCGCCGTCAGCTCGACGGGTTCCGCCACGGCGACACCGGTCGCGGCCTGGACCACCGCGGCCGCCATGGTGACGGGGTACCCGCCGACGTCGAGGATCCCGCCGCCGGCGGTCGCGACGTCGAACAGCCGTCCGGTGCGCTCCCCCGCGCGGAACGCGAAGGACGCGTCCACGTGGGTGACCTCGCCGACCGTACCCTCGCGGACCAGGTCGAGCAGGGCCGCGGTCTGCGGGTGGAACCGGTACATGAACGCCTCGACGAGGGGCAGACCCGCCTGACGTGCGGCGTCGACGAGCGCCATCGCCGTGCCGTGGTTCGGCGCCAGCGGCTTCTCGCAGAGCACGGCCTTGCCGGCGGCCAGCGCACGGAGCACCAGGTCGGCGTGGCCGGTGTGCACGGTCGAGACGTAGACCGCGTCCACCGCCTCGTCGGCGAGCACCGTGTCGTACTCACCGGCGCGGACGTCGGCGAAGCCGTGGTCGGCGGCCTCGTCGGCGAAGGCCCGGGCGCGCTCGGTGGCGGAGCTGCCCGCGGCGACGAGGGTGCCCGTGCTCGCGGGCAGCTGGGAGAGGAAGCGGCGGGCGATGCCGCCGGGGCCGAGGACGGCCCAGCCGGGGGCGGGAGCACCGGCGGGTGGCGTGGTCGAGGGGGTCGCGGTCTGCGCTGACATGCGGATCCTGTTCGTGTCGTGAACCTTCACGGTCATGGCGACGCTAGCCGGGCAGGTGCAGCGGGACAAGGCGTTCGTGAACGTTCACGGAACCAGGCGGTCGTCACGGTCCGGACGGTTCCCTAGACTCGTCCGCATGGCAAGTGCCCGCGACCGCGTCCTGGACAGCTTCGTCGCCATCGTGTGCGAGGAAGGCGAGCGTCCGGCGACCCTCGACGCCGTCGCCGCGCGGGCCGGTGTCTCGAAGGGCGGACTGCTGTACCACTTCGGGTCGAAGGCCGCGCTGGTCGAGGGACTCTGCGAGCGTCTGTCGGACCTCTCCGCGATCGACGTCGAGCGCATGCGCGAGGCCGAGGACGGTGCGCCGCGCTACTTCGTCCGCAACTGCCTCTACGTCGGCAGCGAGCTCGACCTCGCCCTGCTCGCGGCGAGCCGCCTCCAGCAGGCCGGGTACGAGGAGGCCGGGCGGACGCTCGACGAGACCGAGAACGCCTGGCTCGAGACCCTGGTCGACGCCCTCGGCGACGTCCCCACCGCGCAGGCCGTGAAGCTGCTCGGCGACGGGCTCTACCACCAGGCCTCGCTCGGCGCCGCGATCGCGACCGACGTGCGGCCGCACCGTGCCAGCGTCGACATGGAGGCCCTGCTCGCGGTGGTCGACCGGCTCATCGCGACCCGTCCGGGTGCGTGAACCCACCGTCCTCGCGGTGCGCGTGAACCGGTCCCGCCCGACCTGGGGATAGACTGGTCCCGATCCACCCGCTCGAACCGGAGGTACCACCGTGGCCCGCGTCGTCGCCGCTTTCTTCTCGATCCTGCTGCTGCTGGTGTCGATGTACCTCTTCGGGTTCGCGTTCCAGGTGCAGTCCGGCCAGGCCTTCGTCTTCATGGGCGGCGTGCTCCTCATGTGCCTCTCCTTCTTCCTGCCGATCCACGTCTTCGGCAAGAAGTAGCCGGCAGCACGACCACGACGGCCCCGCACCTCCTCCGAGGTGCGGGGCCGTCCGTCGTCCCCCGGCGCCGTCGTCCCCCGGCGCCGTCGTCGGGTCGAACCACGGAACCGACATCGAACCACCCCCCACAGCTGGTTCGATGTCGGTTCCGCGGTTCGACACCGGCGCGGATCGCGTCAGACGAGCGGCTCCGGCGCCGGCCCCGCTGCGTCCCGCCGACGGGCACCCCGCAGCTGACCGCGCCGAGCGAGCGCTCCCGCCACGCCGGCAGCGAGCCCCATCGGCAGCGCCGTACCCACGGACGCCAGGGGGTCGCCGTACCCGTCCGACAGCAGGATCGCCACGACGGCGGTCGAGGCGACCGCGAGCACCGCGGCGGTCAGTGCCGTCCAGGCCACGTGCGCCCGGTCCGACCGCACCCGGCGGAGCCGACGTCCGACGACCCACGTCACCGGGAGCGACAGGACGGACGCGACGAAGGCCGGGACCGCCGAGAACAGCGGCACGAGGACGATCCACCACAGGGTCGACGTCGCGTCCGACACGGTGACGTCGCCCCCGACGAGCACCCCCACGAGACCGACGACCGTCGGCAGGATGCTGAGCACGGGCAGGACGGCGAGGACCAGCCACCCGTACGCACGCGCCTCGAGCGCGATCGAGTCCTCCAGGGTCCAGGTGCGGCCCACCCCGGGGCCGGTGCCGGCCGCCCCGGCCAGAGGGTCCGCGACGGTCCGACCCACCTGCTCGCCGTCGCCGCTCATGCGTCCCGCCCCGCGACGATCCCGACGATGCGGGTCACCGAACGCCGGAACGGCCGGACGCGCAGCATCGGCAGCGCGAAGCGCAGGATCCCCAGTGCCGCGTCCACCAGGCGGTCGGTGCGACGTTGCCCCGGCGAGCCGTCGTACACCCAGAAGAGCGTGACGAGCAGGTACGCCGTCCACAGTGCCCGCGGCAGGTCGGCCTGCAGCTCCTCGGGCACCCGGTTCCGCGTCTGCGTGACAGCCCGTTCGAAGAGCCCGAGGACGACGTCCCGCGCCGGGGCCGACTCGGCCGAGAACGGGTTGTTCGGCGACCCTGGCGCGATCGCGGTGGTGAGGAACTGCGGCGCGATCGCGTGCCAGGACGACAGGTTGTCCAGCCCCGTGCGGACGACGATCCCCACGCGGTCCGTCAGATCCTCGACCCCCTCGAGTGCGGGCGTCGCGAGGGCGACGTGCTCGTGCTGCACCTCGACGTAGAGCTCCTGGACGAGGTGGTCCTTCGTCGGGAAGTGGTAGTACGCGTTCCCGACCGAGAGCCCGGCCTCGGCCGCGATGCCCCGCATCGTCGTGCCGTCGTAGCCCTGCTCGCGGAACGACCGCAATGCCACCTCGCGGATGCGCCCGCGCGTGCGGTCACGCTTGGTGACCGCCTCCCCCTGCTTTTCGAACATGTTCAAAAAATACACCGGGGCGCTGTCGGTGTCCACGGACGACGAAGCGCCCCGCACCACGGGTCCGTGGTGCGGGGCGCTTCGTCGTCGGTCAGGCGAGCTGGCGCAGGCTCCGCAGCACGACCGCGGTCGCGATCGCCGCGTGCGCGGCCTCGGCGCCCTTGTCCTCCTTCGACCCGGGGAGCCCCGCACGGTCGAGGCCCTGCTGCTCGTCGTCGAGGGTGAGCACCCCGAAGCCGACCGGCTTGCCGCTCTCGAGGGCGACCGTGGTCAGGCCGCTCGTCGCCGCGCTCGAGACGTAGTCGAAGTGGGGCGTCCCGCCGCGGATGATCACACCGAGGGCGACCACCGCGTCGAACCCGGCCTCGAGCGCGGCCTTCGCGACGACCGGCAGCTCGAAGCTGCCCGGCACGGGGACGACCTGCGCCGTGGCCCCGAGGCGCTCGACCTCGCGCTGTGCACCGGCGAGGAGGCCCCCGGCGATCGTCTCGTGCCACTGTCCGGCGACGATCGCGACCCGGATGCCCGAGCCGTCAACGTGGTCGCGCTCCGCTGCTCCTGCTCCGCTCATGCTGTGGTTCCCTCCTGGGGCGCGGACGACGCCGCTGCCCGGTCGGCCGCGTCGAGCCAGTCGACGAGTGCGGCGATGGTGATGACGGGCACGCCCTCGCGTGCCCCGAGTGCGACGAGGCCCGGCAGACGCATCATCTCGCCGTCCTCGCCGACGATCTCGCAGATCGCCGCCGCGGGCCGGAGCCCGGCTGCGGTGACGAGCTCGATCGCGGCCTCGGTGTGCCCGGCGCGTTCACGGACGCCGCCCGGACGGGCCCGCAGCGGCACGACGTGCCCGGGGCGGTGCAGGTCGTCACGGACCGACGAGGGGTCCGCGAGCACGCGGAGTGTCCGTGCCCGGTCGTGCGCGCTGATGCCGGTCGTCACGCCGACCGCGGCGTCGACGGTCACCGTGTACGCCGTGCCGCGGACGTCCTCGTTGTGGGCCACCATCGGCGGCAGGTCGAGGGCGTCGGCGATCTCGGCGCTCACCGGAGCGCAGATGAACCCGGACGAGTGCGCGACCGTCCACGCGACCCACTCGGGGCTCGCGAGCTCGGCGGCGAGGATCACGTCGCCCTCGTTCTCGCGGTGCTCGTCGTCGGCGACGATGACCGGGCGTCCCGCGGCGATGGCGGCGACCGCGTCGTCGATGCTCGACAGCACCGGGCCGCCCGTCTGCGCGACGGACGGGGTCCCGACGGCGGTCACCGTGCCTCCAGGACGGGCGCCCCGGCCTCGAGCCGCAGCATGCGGCGGACGTGCCGGGCGAGGACGTCGGTCTCGACGTTCACCCGGTCCCCCGGCACCCGCGACCCGAGCGTGGTCGCCTCGAGCGTCTCGGGGATCAGGCTGACCTCGAACCACGCTTCGGCGGGCGCGGTGGCCTCGTCCGAGACGGCACTGACGGTGAGCGAGACGCCGTCGATCGCCACGGAGCCCTTGTCGACGACGAGCGGGCTGAGGTCCGGCGCCAACGAGAAGCGCACGCGGCGCCACCCGTCGCCGTCGGCGGTGGCGAGCACGGTCGCGGTACCGTCCACGTGCCCCTGCACGATGTGCCCGCCGAGCCGGTCGCCGACGGACGCGGCGCGCTCGAGGTTCAGGCGGTCCCCGACCGTGAGCGTGCCGTGCGCGCTCATGTCGAGCGTCTGCTTCATGACGAAGGCGGTGAAGGTGTCGGCGGTCTGCTCGACCACGGTCAGGCAGACCCCGCTCGTGGCGATGGAGTCGCCGTGACGGGCGTCGGCGACGACCTTCGGGCCGTGCACGGTGAGCGCGACGGAGTCGCCCTGCTGCTCGACGGCGGTGACGGTGCCGAGTTCCTCGATGATGCCGGTGAACACTGGTGTCCTCTCAACGGGACTCCGGGGCGCTCGACGGTCGTCGGCAACAGCGGACGGGGACGACGGATCGTCCCTGCCCGCCAGCGCCACCTCTCATCCGGACTCTCACCGTCGGTCCCGGGATCCCACCGGGTCAGCATCGGTCGGGTCGGAACCCGTCGTCAGCTCGTGGACTGTCACCACCGGTTCGGACTTGCACCGACCCCGGAGCGCTTGCGTGACTGAAATGATACCCCACACCCCCGGGGCGCGTCCGCGGGCGTTGCGTCGGGTGACACGGACCGCGTGGCGGACGGGAGGCGCGGGGCGGGCCCGCCCCGCGCCTCCCGTCCGTCGCTCCCGCCCCGGCGCCGCACCCGTACCGGGATGCCGCACCGGCAGCGAGACGCCGCGCACGCGGCGGGACGCCCCCGGATGAGGCGGCGTCTCGCGCCACGAGGCGTGCCGGTCGGACGCCGGCGTCCCGCGCGACCGCAGCCCGGCTCAGCCCCGCCCGCGCACCAGCGCGACGGCCTGCCGCAGGGACAGGTCCGGCAGGTACGCCCGCACCACCGCGACGCCGATCGCGGGCAGCGCCACCGGGTCCGGGTACGCCAGCACGAGGGGGTGCAGGTCCGGGCCGAACTTCGCCTTGAACCGGAGCAGCGACCGGAAGCCGTAGACCGGCTCGAGGACGCCGCCCACCAGGTCGAGCAGGTCCTGCACGCCGTCGGCGGTCGGCGCGCCCTCGGCCGACTGCGCGAGCGGCGCGGCGGACAGGCTGAGGCGTTCCACCCCGTCCTCGCGCATCCGGTCCGCCGCGCTCGCGACGAGGAACTCCATGACGCCGTTCGGTGCCGCGTTCGTCCGGCGCATCACGTCGAGCGTCCATCCGACGACCCGGCCGGCCCGGTGGCTCGGCAGCCAGCTGGTCACCGCGAGCACGGTGCCCTCGGGGTCGAGCGCCACGAGCGTCCGCACCGCCGGGTCCCGCATCTCGTCGACGCCGCCGAGCGTGAAGCCCATCTCGGGCAGCTCCCGCTCCGACACCCACTCCTCGGAGATCGCCTCGATCTGCCGGACCGTCGACACGGGCAGGTCCTGCCACGACGACCAGAGGGCGGTGGTGCCCTCGCGCCCGGCCTTGTTCACCGCGGTGCGGACGTCCTGCTTCTTCTTCCCGGTCGTCGTCCAGGTGCGGGGGTCCAGGTCGGCGTCCTCCGCGACCGGCAGCGTGCCCCAGCCCTGCGCGGTCAGGGTTGCCGCGGACTCGGCACCGATGCCGTAGAAGACCGCCGTCCAGCCGTGGTCGTCGCACCACCGGGCGAACGCCGTCATGGCCGCGTCACGCGCGTCCGGCCACCCGAACGGCCCGCCGACGGTCACCGCGACGCGTCCGTTGCGCCGGAACGCGACACCGGCGCGACCGTCGTCGGAGAACCAGTACGCGTTGCCCTGCCACGTCGTCATCCAGCCGAAGGTGTCCCCGCCCGCCGCCTCGAGCAGCGTCCGGGCGCGGAGTCGGCTCTCGTGCAGGCCGTCGGCGTCGGCGTCGGCGTCGACCGCACCGGTGGGCCGGACCGCCGCGGCGGCGACGACCAGCCACAGCACCGGCCCGGCGGCGCCGAGCACGAACCGGAGGGCGGGGTCGAGCGCGGGCAGTCGGTCCCAGGTCACGACCGGGGAGAGCGGCCCGAGGGCGGCGACCACGAGCCGCAGGGGGTCGGCGACGGCGCGCGGCGACGAGGCCGTCGTGACGAGCACGACGGTCGTGACGATCACGAGTGCGGCGACCACCACGACCAGGAAGGTCACCACGCGGCGCCGCGCCGGCAGGACGGTGAAGGACCGGCGGAGCAGCACGAGGACGAGCGCTGTGGCCAGCGGGACGACGACGGATGCGACCACCGAGACCGAGACGACGAAGCGGTTCTCCGTGCCGTGCAGCTCGGCCATCCGCGACGGCAGGACGCTGTAGGTCACGGCGGCCGCGACCGCCAGCACGGTGTCGACGACGACCGCGAGCCACACGGCGAAGCGGCTCCCGCGGAACAGTCCGAGCCCGGCGACGACGAGCACGAGGAGCGGCGCGACGGCGAGCACGAGCGTCCACGGGTCGGTGGCGCGGTAGGCCAGCAGACCACGCAGGCACTCCCCCGTCACACCGTTCTCCGAGCAGCCGCGCACCGGCGTCACCGGTCCCGTGCCGACGACCGCGGCGAGCGGTGCGAGCAGGCCGACGCGGGCGCGGGAGAGGAGTGCGATGACGGGACCGATCGCCGACACGAGGACGACGGTCCCGAGCAGCACCCGGGTCTCGCGGTGCGAACTGCGCGTCCACCCGAGCCGTGCGGGCCCCCGGCGGAGGAGGTCGCCGAGGAGCCACCCGGCGGCCACCGCGAGCGCGGCGGAGAGGTCCGCCACGTGTCCCGCGTAGAGGAGCAGCGCGGCGACGACCGCCACGGCGTTGACCCGGATGCGTCGGCGCCAGAGCGGCCCCGCGAAGGCGCTCGCCGTGACGATCGTCCCGAGGATCGCCGTCCACGGGTCGAAGCTGGTCGCGCGGCCGACGAGGAGCGCACCGACCTGGTGGCCGTCCCGGTCGAACAGGGCGGTCAGCGCCGCCAGGCCCGTCCCGACGACCGTCGTGGCGACGAAGGCCAGGACGGTCCGGCGGTACCCCATCAGCCGCTCGGCGGCACCGACGAAGGCGACGACACCGGCGAGCGTGAGGACCAGGGCGAGCGCCCCGGTGGTCACGGCGAAGACCCGGAACGGTCCGAAGTGGACGGCGTCGACGGACCCGGTGTGCCCGACGACGCGGATGACGAGGCCGGCGATCGAGGTCACGAGCACGAGGACCGCGACCACCGCCGTGACCGGGTACCCGCGGACGGCGCGCAGGGCGCGGGTCCAGGTCCTCGTCGGAGTCGGTGTGTCCGTGCTCACAGTGCCCCCTCCTGCTGCGGCAGACCGAGGTGTGCCAGCACGGCGGGCAGCCCGTTGGCGAGCACGTACCGCACGGTGTTCCAGTCGTGGGCCGAGCCCGGCGAGACGATGAGCTGCGTCTGCTGGCCAGCGCGCTCCGCGGCGGCGCGGAGCGTCTCGGTCGACGCCCGGTACGGGGCGTCGTCCTGACCGTAGCCGAAGACGGTGAGGTGGTCGTGGTACGGCGCGTGCGCCGCCATGATCGCGACGGGGGCCGCCGCCCGGTACGCAGCCGACGAGCCGCCGAAGGCCAGCTGGGTGCTCAGCTGCGCGTTGCCCGTGATCGGGGCGAGCTCGCTCGAGATGGCCAGGGCGCTGCCGAACACGTCGGGGTGGGCGGTCGAGAACTGCATCGCACAGGTCGCCCCCTGCGAGAACCCGAGGATGCCCCAGGCGTTGGGGCCGCTCTCCACGGGGAGGTGGTGCTCGATCCACTGCACCGTGTCCGTCATCACGTAGGTGGCGCTGCGCCCGAGGCGCCGGGAGTCGACGCACATCGGGTTCCGGTTCGGAGCGGCGAGCTGGTCCGGCGACACCACGATCGGCCCGAGGCCGTGGTGGGCGGCGGCGTAGCGGTCGAGGAAGGAACCGAGGTCGCCCGTCTGGAACATGTCCGCCGGCTGCCCGGGCTGCCCGGACAGGGCGATCAGGACGGGCAGCTCCGGCGGGTGCGCGACCCGGGCGGCCGGAGGCAGCCAGACGACGGCCTTCCGCGCCCGGAAGTGCGACACGGTGCCCGGGATCTTGACGCTGACGGTCTCGCCCGCTCGCGGCATGCCGGCCGGCGCGTGCCAGTCCGCCAGGTCCACCGGCTGGCCGGCGGTGCCGTGCGTGGACACCGGGATCGTGACCGACCGGTACGGATCCGTGGCGACGGCCTGCTCCACGTTCTTGTAGAAGCCGAAGTCGACGTTCACCCCGAGACCGGCGGAGAGCAGCAGGGCTGCGGCCGCGCCGACCGCGAGCACCCGTGCGAGCCAACGGCCCTGCACCGCGACCACGACCAGGAGGGCGACGCCGGCGAAGGCGAACGCCACCCACATGCGCGTGACCGGGGTGAAGGCCACACCGAAGTCGTCCTGCACGTCACCCGTCCACCAGACCGTGACGAGACCGATGGCCGCACCGACCACGGCACCGCCGACCCGGAACGCCGCGCGTCGACTCCGGTGCCGCTCGCGGGTCGGACCGACGAGCACCCATAGCGCGAGGACCGCGGCCAGGACGTACACGGGGACGAGCAGCCGGAGGCCGGTGATCGGGATGCGCAGGAGTTCGTGGAGCACGCTCTCATCGTGGCGCTGCACCACTGCCGGAGACCCTCGGAAGCGCTTCCACTGCGCACAGGTTGGACACCGAGTGCTCCCAGGCAGGGCCCAGCAGGTCCTCAAGCGGACCGGCGGCGCACGCACGGGTCGGAGGGGCACCGCGGACGGTGCCCCTCCGACCGGTCAGGCCGTCAGACGGTGCGACGGCGGAGGACCAGCGCGGCCGCCCCGAGGAGCAGCAGCAGGAGCGCCGCGGCCGCGGGGACCGCGGGCGAGCCGCTACCGGTGTACGCGAGTGCCGACGGCGCCCCCGAGGTGGCGACGGCGACGGTGTCCACCGCGGCCGGCCGGGAGGCACTGGTCGCCACGACCGCGCCGGTGCCGGTGACGCCGGTGGTCGTCGCTGCGCCGGTGGCCGCTGCACCGCCGGAGCTCACCACGGGTGTCGTGGTCGCCGGCGTGGGGGTGTCGCCGCCGACGGTGGCGTCACCGGGCGTCGTGGTGGTGGGGTCCGTCACCGGGTCCGTGCCGGTCTCGGGGTCAGTGCCCGTGCCCGGGTCCGTGCCCGTACCGGGGTCCGTGCCCGTGCCCGGGTCCGTGCCGGTCCCGGGGTCCGAGCCGGGGTCCGTGCCCGGGTCCGTGCCGGTACCCGGGGTCGTGCCCGTACCCGGGTCCGTGGTGCTCGTGCCGTCACCGACGATGCCGATGCCGTTGCCGCCGACCGAGATCGGGACGCTGACGACCGGGGTCACCTGCGTGCCGGAGCCCACACCGCCCGAACCCGACGTCGTGCCACCCGCAGACGGGGCCGAGGACCCCGCACCGACCGTCGGCGCCGTACCCGTCGCCGTGCCGTCACCGACGACGCCGATGCCGTTGCCGCCGACCGAGATCGGGACGCTGATGACCGGGGTCACCTGCGTGCCGGAGCCCACACCGTCCGAACCCGACGTCGTACCACCGGCCGACGGGGCCGAGGACCCCGCACCGGCCGTCGGCGCCGTACCCGTCGCCGTACCGTCACCGAGCAGCCCGATGCCGTTGCCACCGATCGTCACCGGCACCGACACCACCGGCGAGACCTGCGTCCCCGAGGCCACACCGTCCGAACCCGACGTCGTACCACCCGCAGACGGGGCCGAGGACCGCGCACCGGACGTCGGCGCCGTACCCGTCGCCGTACCGTCACCGAGCAGCCCGATGCCGTTGCCACCGATCGTCACCGGAACCGACACCACCGGCGAGACCTGCGTCCCCGAGGCCACACCGTCCGAACCCGACGTCGTCCCACCGGTCGACGAGGCCGAGGACCCCGCACCGGCGTCGGTCGCGGGCGGCGTCGACGTGGCGCCGGCGTCACCTGCGACGGCGACCGCGTTGCCCGTGGCCGTCACCGGAGCGGTCACGGCACCGACCACCTGCGTCCCGGAGGCCACGGCGTCCGTGCCGGACGTCGCAGGAGCAGGAGCAGGAGCAGGAGCGGGGGCTGCAGCCGGAGCAGCAGGAGCAGCGGCCGGAGCCGTCGCCGCGGCGTCGCCGGCGACGGCGACCGCGTTGCCCGTCGCCTGGACGGGAGCGGTCGCGACGGGCGCGACCTGCGTCCCCGAGGCGACGCCGCCCGCACCGGACGTCACCGGTGCGGCGGACGCGGCCGGAGCCGGGGCAGGGGCGGGGGCAGCCGCCGGAGCAGCGGTCCCGGACACGGCGTCACCGAGCACCCCGAGGGCGTTCCCGGTGACGGACACCGGCACGCTGACGGCCGGAGCCACCTGGGTGCCGGACAGGATGCCGTCCGCACCGGAGGTGGTCGCGGCGTTCGCGGCCGCTGTCCCTCCGAGCGTCAGGCCTCCGACGAAGAGGGTGAACCACAGCCCTCTCGAGACGTACTTGTTCATGGTCGTTCCTCACTGATCGAGATCTGGTCCGACCGCGATGGCGGTCGGGTGGTGCGTGCCTGCCGTGACGGACAGGCGCACCGACCTCAGTCAGGAGCGACGTCGTGGTCGCCGACGACCGACGCGGGGACCACGTCGTCGGCGAGGGTGCCGCGCGACCCCGCGGCGAGGGAGAACCGGACCACGGCGGTGCCGTCGACGCCGACGGGCGCAGCGCCCGCCGAGCCGGAGGACGACCCGCCGGCGGTGCCGGAGGCTTCGGGGCCGACCGGGAGGCCGTGGTGGCCGTCACCGTCCGCCGGCACGAGCAGGGCACGCCCGCCGAAGGTCGCCGCGGAGCCGGTGACGGCGCTCGCGGCCGGTGCCGCGACGACGGTCGCCACGCCGCCCGTCCGCACGGCGGTCGCACGTTCCTGCGGGGCTGCCGGGTGCGCCTCGGAGGAGGCGGCTCGCGGCAGCGCGACGTCGCCGGCAGCCGGACCGGTGGGTCCGGCAGGAGCTGCCACGGGTGGTGTCACCGGGCCGCCCACCGGGGTCGGGGCGACGTCGGGGACGCCGGTCGCGCCTCCCGGCAGGACGGGCGAGGGCGACCCGGGCAGGACCGGCGGCAGCGTCCCGGGCAGGACCGGCCCGACCGGGACGGGCAGGACCGCCTCGACGGGCGGCAGCACCTGCTCGACCGTGCCGGGGAGGTCGCCGACGGTGCCGCCGACACCGCCGACCACGTCGTCGACGAGGTCCGTCACCGGGGCGGTGACGGCACCGACCGTGTCGTCGCCGAGCAGGTCGCCGGTCACCGGCAGGGCGCCGACGACCTCGTCGACGGTCGCGATGACGCCGCTGACGGGCCGTCCGTCGGTGACCCCGCGGACGGCGTCGGTGACGGGACGGACCACGCCGGTGACGGCGTCGGTGAGCGGCCGGGAGGCACTGCCCCCGCCCGTCGCGCCGGTCCCCGTCGCGGGGACGGCCGGCTGCGTCGCGGTCGGCGCGTGGTCGACGGCGGGTGCCGGCGCGGGGACGGTCGGCGTGGCGTGCACGGGGGCCGGACGGACCGGGACGGTGTGCGACGGAGCCGGTGCCGCGGCTGGTGCGGGTGCTGGTGCGCTCGGAGCGTGGACCGCGACCGGCGGTGCGGCCGGTGCCGAGGCAGCCGGTGCCGGAGCCGGAGCGGGTGCCGGTGGTGCGACGACCCCGCGGACCGGTGCCACGGCCGACCCGAGGGTCGTCCCGACGCCGTCGGCCGCGCCCTGCACGGTGCCGCCGACGTCCTGCACGAGCCCGCCCACGAGCCCGCGGTGCTGGGCCGGGCCCTCCGCGGCGGACGCGGGACGGGCACCGAAGAGCAGCGACAGCAGCACGAGCGCAGCGGCGACCCCGACGCCGACGAAGGCGGTCCGGAGCAGCGCGCGCCAGGGGTCGCGCAACGGCTGGTCCATGCGCTCACCTCCTGATCTCGGCTGCGCACGTAGAGTGGTTGACCGGCACTGTACGCCGAACCCCACCGGACCGCACCCGGTCTCGGGAGGAACTCTCAGGAAAGGCCGGACGTGGTCTCGATCTTCAACGCCCCGACACGCAACCTCGACATCGTGACGCTGCACGAGATCCTCCGCCTGCGGCAGGACGTCTTCGTCGTCGAGCAGGAGTGCGCGTACGCGGACATCGACGGCCGCGACCTCGAGCCGGGCACGCTGCAGTTCTGGGCCGGTCAGGGCTCGGTCGACGCCACCCTGCGACTCCTGCGCGAGGAGGACGGCACCGAGCGCATCGGTCGCGTCGCCACCGCACGGCACGCCCGGTCGCAGGGCCTCGGCGCGCAGCTCATGGAGGCCGCGATCGCCGAGTCGCGCTCCGGGTCGATCGCGATCAACGCGCAGGCGCACCTCGAGCAGTGGTACGCCCGGTTCGGCTTCGTCCGGTCCGGCGACGACTTCCTCGAGGACGCCATCCCGCACGTGCCGATGACCCGCACGCGCTAGACGACCGGACGTGCGCGGGCGGCGCTCAGGCCCGCCAGCGCCGGAGCTCGTCGAACGACCGTCCCTGGTGCGCGCGGTCGGCGACGAGCCGTTCGAAGACGATGTTCGTCTGCGTCGTCGCGACGGCCGGGTCGCCGCTCAGCTCGTCGGCGACGAAGTCCCGCAGCTGCTCGGTCGACGTGCACGCGATGTGCACGAGGAAGTCCTTGTCGCCCGCCAGGAACGACACGTCCTGCACCACGGGGACCCGCAGCAGGCGCTTCGCGAAGTCACGCAGCTCGTGTCGCGCGGCCGCGTGCACCCGCACGGACACCATGGCCTCGATCGCGAAGCCGAGCTTCGCGACGTCGACGTCCGCCCGGTACCCGCGGATGAGCCCGGCGTCCTCGAGCGCCCGGACCCGCGTCAGGCACGTGGAGGGCGCGACCCCGACCGCGGCCGCCAGGCGGTTGTTCGGCATGCGGGCGTCGGCCGCGAGCGTCCAGAGGATGCGCTCGTCGACCTCGTCGAGGCGCGGCGCGGCGGGCCGTGGCACGGCATCAGGGCGGCGGACGGGACGATCGGACACGTCCCGACGGTACCGCGGGACGTGGCTGCGCGGGACGCCGCTGCAAGGGACGCCGCTCCCGCTACATCGCCAGCGTCATGCCGATCACCGCGACGGTCATGGCGAACACCTCGCCGCTCCGGACGGCGCGACGGTCCTCGCGTCCCCACTCGTGGCGCAGCAGCCACCCGCTGAACGCGCAGTACCCGACCACCCCGGCGCCGAGCACCGCCGAGAGCGCGATCCCGTGCCCGGCGTGACCGTCGGTCAGCCCGGTGGCGTGCCCCATCAGGAGCATGCCCGCCATCACGACCGACGACAGCGCACGGTGGACGTCCATCGGCTCGGCACGGCGCCCGTCCGCACGTCGACGACGCACGACCGGCAGCGGGGCCAGCAGGAGGAGCACCGCGGCGGCGAGCAGGGTCCAGGACGCCCCGGCGTCCACGACCGGCATGAGCATCGCCACGAGCATCACCGCGGCGGGGACGATGACGCCGGGACGGGGACGGTAGCGGTCACCGACGATGCAGCACACCGAGGCGAACTGCGGCACGACGAGCATCGCGTCGGCGACGGTCTCGTGCACGGTGGTCCCGCTCGGTCAGTCCTGGGCGCGAGCGGCGGCCTTGTCGGCTCGCTGCTGCTTCACGCGGGCGTTCTCGCTGTGCACCTCGGCCTGGGTGGCGCGCTCGCGGACGAGCCACTCGGGCATCTCCTGCAGCAGCGCCTTGATCTCCGCGGTCGTCAGCGGCTCGTCGACCCCGGCGCGGGTGAGGCCCGAGATGGAGATGCCGAGCTTCTGCGCGACGACGGGACGGGGGTGCGGTCCCTCGCGGCGGAGCTCCTCGAGCCATGCCGGCGGCTCGGTGCGGAGCTCGTCGAAGGCCGTCCGCGTGACGGGGCCCTCGCGGAACGACTCCGGGGCGGCCGCCAGCAGGATGCCGAGCTTCTTCGCAGCCGTCTCGGCCTTCATCGTCTGTTCCTGCGCCATGGGTACCAGGGTACGGCCCCTACACTCGGTTGCATGACCGCGGCCCTCACCATCGCCTTCGTCCCGGGGGTCTCCCCCGCGAAGTGGGTCCGGGTCTGGCGGGACCGCTTCCCGGACACCACCCTCGGCCTGCTCCCGATCGGTCCGGACGAGGTCGACGAGGCCCTGACCGGGGAGGCCGACATGGCCTTCGCGCGGATGCCCGTCGGCGCGCACCTCAACAGCATCCCGCTCTGGACCGAGACCGCGGTCGTCGCGATGCCGAAGGACTCCCCCCTCGCCGACGCCGAGACGGTCACCGACGCCGACCTGGCAACGGTGCACGTCGTCGACGCCGGCCCCGTCCCCGCGGACGTCCCCGCCGCACTCGACCTGGTCGAGGCGAACGTCGGCGTCGTGGTGCTCCCCCAATCGCTCTTCCGCGCCGCGAGCCGCAAGGACCTGGTCGCCCGCCCGCTGCAGGGCTCGGCCGGCACGCGGGTCGCGCTGGTCTGGCGGGACACCGACGCCTCCGACACGACGGAGGAGTTCATCGGCGTGGTGCGCGGGCGGACCGCGAACAGCTCGCGGGCAGCCCAGGACCGGCCGGGAGGCCCGTCCCGCGCCGACGACGACGGCGCACGCGGGCAGCGTGCCGGTTCCGGCGCCGGTGCCGGCCGCGCGACCGGCGCCGGCGGCAAGGCCACCGCGAAGCAGGCGTCCGGTGGCAAGGCCGGCGGCAAGGGCGCGCGCAAGCCCCGCGGCTCCGGCCGTCCCGGCACGCAGCGACTCGGCAACGGCAAGCCGAAGCGCGGCTCAAAGGGCAACCGGTGACCGGCACTCGGCTCGTCCCGATGCCGGCCGAGCGGGTCCCCGCCTGGCTCGACCGGACGATGACCGAGTACGTCGCCTCGCGGATGCGGTCCGGCGAGAGCCGCACGCGGGCCGAGGCCAATGCCCAGGGGTCCCGCGACCGCTGGTTCCCGGGTGGCGCTCCCCTGCCGGACCACTTCGTCTGGGACGTGCTCGACGACGACGACGCGGTCGTCGGGTACCTGTGGATCGGCCCGTTCTCGGCCGAGGCCGCCACGGAGTGGTGGGTGTTCGACGTCGAGATCGACGCCGCCCACCGCCGGAACGGACACGCCCGACGAGCGCTCGAGGCCGGACAGCGGGTCGCTCGCGAGCACGGCGCGACGAGCATCGGGCTCAACGTGTTCGGCTACAACACGGGCGCGCAGGACCTGTACGAGCAGCTCGGCTACCGCGTCACCTCGACGCAGATGCAGCTGCCGCTGACCTGATCGCGCGAGGCACCCGGACCGCCTCCGGGCACCCCGACCGCCTCCGGGCATCCGGACCGCGTCAGTGCCAGACGCCGGAGGTGCCGCGCCGGTGACTGCCGACGAGGTGCGTGTCGACGATCCCCAGCGCCTCCATGAGCGCGTGCATCGTCGTCGGCCCCACGAAGGCGAACCCCCGCGCGCGGAGTGCCTTCGAGAGCGCCGTCGACGCGTCGCTCGTGGTCGGCACCTCGGCGGCCGTGCGGGGTGCGGGTGTGGCATCGGGCCGGAACGACCACACGAGGTCGGCCAGACCGCCGTCCGCGCGGAGCGCCACCGTCGCCGCCGCGTTCGTGATCGTCGCGCGGATCTTCGCCCGGTTCCGGACGATGCCGGCGTCGCCCAGCAGGCGCTCGACGTCGTGCCCGTCGAACCGCGCCACGACGTCCGGGTCGAAGTCGGCGAAGGCCGCGCGGAACGCCGGGCGCTTCGCGAGGATCGTGCGCCAGGACAGGCCGGACTGGAACGCCTCGAGGGAGAGCCGTTCGAACACGCCCCGTTCGTCGTGGACGGGCATGCCCCACTCGGTGTCGTAGTAGTCGCGGAGCATCGGGTCGGCCGCCGCCCAGACGGGGCGCGCGAGTCCGTCGGGCCCGGTCACCAGGTCGGACGGGGCGGTCGCGGGGTCGGTGCTCACCGCTCCATCCTGGCGGTGACCGCCGACGCGGCGCTACTCGTCCTCCGTGCCGCCCTGGCCCGCCGCTCCGCCCATCGCCTGCTGGTCCATCCAGACGTACTCCCACCGGTGGCCGTCCGGGTCGGTGAAGCTGCGCTGGTACATGACCCCGAGGTCGACCTCCGGCCGGTCCTCGTCCCCGCCGTTCATCACGGCCGCGTCGACGATGCGGTGCACCTCGTCCTTCGACGCGGCGCTCAGCGAGTTGATGACCTCGATCGTGCCCGGGTCGGCGATGGCCTTGTCGGTGAACTCCTGGAACTTCGCATGGGTGAGGAGCATCACGTACACCGTGTCGCTCACGACCATGCACGCGGCGGTCTCGTCGGTGAACTCGGGGTTCGTCGCGTAGCCGAGCGCCTCGTAGAAGGCGACGGCCCGGTCGAGGTCGGCAACGGGCAGGTTGATGAACACCATCTGGTCCACGGTGGTTCCCTTCGTCACCACCAACCTGGCCCTGCAGTGCCCGGTGTGCAACTGTTCGGGCTCGCTCGGGGACTGGAATGTCGTACGCTACCGGGATGCTCCACGCGTTCGTCGACGAGTCGGAACCGGGCGGCGGCCTCGATCACACCACCTACGTCCTCGCCGCCGTCCTCCTGCTGCACGAAGCGCTCGACGATGCTCGCCGTGACGTCGAGACGGCCCGACCGCCGCGGATGCGCAAGTTGCACTGGTACGAGGCCCTCACCACGCAGCGGATCTCGTGGCTCGACCTCCTCCGCCACGCCGTGGAGGTCCTGGTCATCCGGTACGACGGCGCTCCCGCCCATCCCGAGCGACGACGGCGTCGGTGCCTCGAGCGGCTCGTCCACGAACTCGACGTCCGCGGGGTCACCGAACTGGTCCTCGAATCGCGCGGCCCGCAGCTGGATCGGAACGATCGGAAGGTGTTCGATGCGTTCCGCACCCGTGGTCTCGGTCGCTCGGTCCGTCACGGACATCGCCGAGGGATCGACGAACCCCTCCTGGCGCTCGCGGACGTCGTCTGCGGCGCGCACGCGACCGGCACGACGGGCACCGGACACGACTTCCGGGAGATCACCGTCAGCTGAGGCCTGCAAGCCGAGCGTGCCAGCGGGGCGAACGAGGCCGGACAGCGCAGACCCCCGGACAGCGCAGATCCCCGGGCCCCGCGCTGGCTGCAGGTAATCCGGGGATCACTTCCGACGGAGAACACTCCGCCGACATGTCAATGCTACTGACGGTCAGCCGCGGCCGTCAACCCACACCGCGGCGGACGTGAGGCGCGCTGCGGACCCGCACCGCGCCTCCCGTCCGACCTGCTGTCAGGCGGGGTCGCGCCCCTCGCCGGCGGCGCGCTGATCGGCTTCGGCCTCGGCCTGGCCGATGATGTCCTCCGCCGGTACCGGGTTCAGCCGGTCCCAGAGGAAGAACAGCAGGCCGCCGACGAGCAGCGACAGTCCCACCCACAGGTTGATGTGGATGCCGCCGGTCTTCTGCGGGTCAGTGTCCCAGTGGACGATGCCGACGATGGTGGTGATGACGCCGTAGAGCACGAACAGGCCGCCGAGGATGCGGCGCAGGTCGAGTCGTCGGGTGGAGCGGACGAGGGCTGCCTGCTCCTCGGTCAGCGCGGTGGTGTTCTCACGCACGGTGGTTCTCCTTCGGGTCCGGGCCTAGAGGAACGGCAGGTAGAGGGCGACGCACAGCACCAGGGCGACGGTGCCGAGCAGGGCGGGCGAGCGGTACCAGGCGGTGTCGGTCGCGACGGCCCCGGCGGTCATGTCGATCTTGCCGACGCCGTAGACCAGACCGCCGAGCTCCGACACGTCCTTCGGCTTGGTCGCGAGCGAGACGAGGACCCCGACGACGAGCACCGTGACGAACGAGATGATCGCGCCGTACATCGTCTCGGCGGTCGCCGTCGAGAAGAGCGACGGGTTCACCAGGTACGCGATCCAGGTGATGGTCGGCGTCACGATGCCGAGCACGTAGCCCCACAGTGCGCCCTGCGTGGTCATCCGCTTCCAGAGCAGGCCGAGGATGAATACGCCGAAGAGCGGCGCGTTGAAGAACGAGAACAGGGTCTGCATGTAGGTCATGATGTTGCCGGCCTGTGCGGCGAGGAACGCCGTGCCGATGCCGATCACCACGCCGACGACGGTGACCCAGCGGCCGGTCGTCAGGTAGTGCACGTCGGGCATGTTCGGCTTGATGTAGCGCTGCCAGATGTCGTACGTGAAGACGGTGTTGAACGAGGACACGTTCGCCGCCATGCCCGCCATGAACGAGGCGAGGAGGCCCGTCACGGCGATGCCGAGCACACCGGTCGGCAGGTACATCTGGATGAGCTTCGGGATGGCGTCGTTGTAGGTCAGCTCCCCCGAGGCGAACTGGTTGCCGACGACCGCCGCGGCGATGAGGCCGGGGATGACGACGATGAACGGGATGAACAGCTTCGGGATCGCGGCGATGAGCGGCGTCCGTCGGGCGGCGGACATGTTCTTCGCCGAGAACGCCCGCTGCACCTCGGTGAAGTTCGTCGTCCAGTAGCCGAAGGACAGCACGAAGCCGAGGCCGAGCACGATGGCGAGCCAGTTCGCGCCGATCGGGTTCGTGACGTCGCCGATGCCGGTGCCGGCCCAGGTCTGCAGGTGCTGCACGCCCTGGGTCTCCTTGATCGCCTCGGTGAGGCCACCCCAGCCGCCGACGCGGTGCAGGCCGACGATCGTCAGCGGCACGAGGCCCGCGATGATCACGAAGAACTGCATGACCTCGTTGTAGATCGCGCTCGAGAGCCCGCCGAGGGTGATGTAGGCGAGCACGAAGGCCGCCGACACGAGGATGGCGAGCCACTCCGGCCAGCCGAGCATCGCCTCGATGACGATCGCCATGGCGTAGAGGTTGATGCCCGCGATGAGCACGTTCGACACTGCGAACGCGATCGCGTTCACCAGGTGCGGCGCCTTGCCGAAGCGGCGGAGCATGAACTCCGGCACCGAGCGCACCTTCGACCCGTAGTAGAACGGCATCATCACGAGGCCGAGGAACACCATCGCCGGCACGGCGCCGATGAGGTAGTAGTGCAGCGTCGCCATGCCGATCTGCGCGCCGTTGGCGGCCATGCCGAGGATCTCGGTCGCGCCGAGGTTCGCGGACACGAACGCCAGGCCCGTGATCCAGGCGGGCATCGACCTGCCGGACAGGAAGAAGTCCATGCTCGTGCGCACCTGGCGCCTGGCCGTGAACCCGATGCCGATGACCACCGCGAAGTACACGATGATCATCAGGTAGTCGACCCAGCCCAGTTCGAGCCGGATCCCGTTGGTCGCCGCAGCGAGAACCATGCGATCTCCACATCAGTGTGTTGCAGTCGGCAACTGCGCCGACCCGGACGGAGACGTTACACGCGATGTGACCGTTCACACACCTCGGCCGTCGCCCGCCGTCCCGCGTCCGGCGCGCTCGGTAGGCTCTCCCCCATGAGCGAGCCGGCCACCGACACCACGACACGCCCGCGGCGGATCCTCGTCCTGAACGGGCCGAACCTCGACGTCCTCGGGCGGCGCGATCCCGCGCAGTACGGCACCGTGACGCTCGCCGAGCTCGAGGCGATCGTGCACACCGAGGCGGCGGTGCACGAGCTCGAGGCCGACTTCCGCCAGACCAACCGCGAGGGCGAGCTCGTCGAGTGGCTGCACGAGGCGCTCGACCACTTCGCCGGCGTCGTGATCAACCCGGCGGCCTACGCCCACACCTCGGTGGCGCTGCACGACGCGGTCGAGGCCCTCGACGTCCCCGTCGTCGAGGTGCACCTGTCGAACACGTGGAAGCGCGAGCCGTTCCGGCACGTCGACCACGTGGCGACGGCCGCGACGGCCGTGATCGTCGGCGCGGGCGCCGACGGCTACCGCCTGGCGGTCGCGCACGTGGCGTCGCTCGTCAGCACGGACGCGCAGCCGGAGTGAGCCGCGCCGGACGGGAGGCGCGTGGCGGCCCCGCCACGCGCCTCCCGTCCGCCGCCGCGCAGCGGCCGGCCCGCGTGCCGTGAGCGGGCACGATCCGTCACGCTCGACGCCCGTCGGCGACGGGAACCGACCGCACCGCGACCGACCGGCGGCGTGTCCTGCCCGCTCGCGCAGGCGGGCCGGTGGCGAACGGCTGGTGGCGTCCGGCCCCCGGGCGGCGAGGAGTCGGCGGCTAGAAGTCGGCGGGGCGGCGCACGTCGTCGGCGCCGACCGCCGCGAAGCCCCCGCGCACGATCGGCAGCGCGCGACGCACGGCCTGGTCGATCCGCAGCTCGAGGTCGACGCTCGTGATGTCGTAGCCGCCCTCGTGCTTGGTGAAGTCCCGCTCGTTGCCGAACACGCCGAGCGGCAGCGTCGTCGACTGGAAGAAGCCGAACAAGGGACGCATCTGGTGCTCGACGAGCAGCGCGTGCCGGTCGCTGCCGCCCGTCGCGGTCAGGAGCACCGGGGTGTCGACGAGGTCGTACTGCCCCACCCAGTCGAAGAAGAGCTTGAACGCGCCGGAGTACGCGGCGCGGAACGCGGGGCTGCCGACGACCAGGACGTCCGCCGCCTCGACCGCCTCGAGCGCGCGACGGGTGCGCTCGGACATCGCCTCACGCGACCAGGCGGCACCGAGGTCGGCGAGCAGCGGTCCGATCTCCACGGTCTCGGTGCGGGCGTCCGGCAGGTCCTCCGCCAGCCGCGCCACGGTCGCCGCCACGAGGGTCGACGTCCGCGAGGGGTCCGAGGGGCTGCCGCTGACTCCGACGACGCGTGCTCCGATCATGCGTCCGATGCTCACACGGCGATCGGGAGCGTGCCCGGGTGTGACGACTTGTGTCGCGTGCCAGCGGCCGCGGGTAGCGTCCGGGAGATGCAGACCTTCCTGCCGTACGCCGACTTCCGCGCCTCCGCCGAGGTGCTCGACGACAAGCGGTTGGGGAAGCAACGCGTCGAGACGCTGCAGGTGATGCGCGCCCTGACCCTGCCGGGCTACGGGTGGCAGCACCACCCCGTGACCGCGATGTGGCGCGGCTACCGGCCGGCGCTCATGGCGTACCAGGACGCGACCTGCCGGGTCTGGCTCGAGCGCGGCCACGTCGACACCTGCCTGGAGAAGACGCTGCTCGACCTCGGGCGCATCCCGGAGGACCTGGCGGCGTACGAACGTGGCGACTACGCCGTGCCGCCGTGGAACGCCGACCCGGCCGTGCACCGGTCGCACCGGTCGAAGCTCGTGCAGAAGGCACCGGAGCACTACCGGCCGCTGTTCCCGGACGTGCCCGACGACCTCGACTACCTCTGGCCGGGGACGCCCGTGCCGCCGTCGGGTGCGTCCGCGGCACCGCGGCCCGTCGTGGACTGACAGGGGGGTGCGGCGCCGGTCAGGGTCCGGCGCAGCGTCCACGACGGGCGCGGCGTCCGCGACGGGGCGCGACGACAGGGGAACGTCGCGCCCCGCGCGCCGGACGCGGTCAGGGGAACCGCGTCCGGTCAGCAGCACCGTGGGCCCCTCGGGGGTCGGGGCCGTCCGGTGCTGGTCTCGGGTGTCCTACCTTCGGGGGTGTCCTACCCTCGGGGGTGTCCGGTGTCCCCTCGGTAGCGGTCCGACTCGATCGGCGCGGCCATCGGCCGTCGGGGCGCCGTCGGTCGGAGCATCGGGAGCAGTGCGCTGGCGACGGTCGCGAGCGCGCCGACGGCCGCGACGACCCCCAGCGGAGCGGCGCCGAGGTCGTGCTGCGCAGCGAGGGCGAGCGCGACGACGGTCGCGGGTGCCGGCAGGAGCTGGACCACCCGGAAGTGGTCCTCCTGCCCGGTCCGGGTCACGATCACGTCTGCCATGTCCCCATCCTTGCGGACACGACTTGTCGGCAGAAGGGGGGACACGCCCCCAACTGTGGAGTAGAACGTCTAGTACGCCCCGCCGAGCGCTCGGACGGTGTGGACCGCGTCCGCGACCGCGGCGACGACGACCGGGACGTCGTCGTCCGTGAGCTCCGCGTCGAACGTGAGCCGGAGCGCGGTGCGCGCGGTCTCGTCGTCGAGGCCGATCGCCGTGAGGACGTGGGACGCCTCCGCGCTGCCGGCGGCGCAGGCGCTCCCCGACGAGGAGACGACGTCGCGCTGTTCGAGTTCGAGCAGCACGGTCTCGCCGTTCACCGCCGCCGGACCCCCGGGCACCCCCGGGAAGCAGAACGACGCGTGTCCGGGCAGCCGCCGTACGGGCGAGCCGGTGAGCACCGCGCCCGGGACGGTCCCGGTGACCCCGTCGACGATCGCGTCCCGGGTGGCCGTCGCGCGGGCGGACGCCGTGTCGCGCTCGGTCGCCGCGAGCGTCACCGCGGTCGCGAGGGCGACGGCACCCGCGACGTCCTCGGTGCCGGACCGCCTCCCCCGTTCCTGTCCGCCGCCGTGCAGGAGCGGCTCGAGCGGGACCCCGCCGCGGAGCGCGAGCACGCCCGTGCCCTTCGGGGCCCCGAGCTTGTGCCCCGAGAACGAGAGCGCGTCGACGCCGAGCCGGTCGAGCCCGATCGGCAGCCACGGGGCGCTCTGCACGGCGTCGGTGTGGAAGCGGGCGCCGACGTCGTGCGCCACGGCGGCGAGCGCGGGGAGGTCCTGCACGGTCCCGATCTCGTTGTCGGCGTGCGCGATCGACACGAGGGTGGTGTCGGCACGGAGTGCGGCCGCCAGCACCGCCGGCGCGACGAGTCCGTCGCGGTCGACCGGTAGGACCGTGACGCTGAAGCCGTGGTACCGCTCGAGGTACCGGCAGCTCTCGAGCACCGCCTCGTGCTCGATCGCGCTCGTGACGACGTGTCGGCCACGGGGTGCGGCGAGGGCGATGCCCTTCACGGCGGTGTTCGCGCCCTCGGTGCCGCCGGTGGTGAAGACGACCTCGCCGGGACGGCAGCCGAGGAACGCCGCGACCGCGGCCCGGGCGTCGGCGAGCCCGCGTGCCGCGGCGTCGCCCACGCCGTGGGTCGACGACGGGTTGCCGAACACCCCGGTCAGGTACGGCCACGCCGCCTCGAGCACCTCGCGGCGCACCGGCGTGGTAGCGGCACGGTCCAGGTAGAACACGTGCGGGTCAGGCGGGGTCGACGGGGGCAGCGGCGTCCACCCGGACGTCGAGCCCGAGGTCGAGCGCCCGTGCCGAGTGCGTCAGCGCCCCGACGGAGACGACGTCGACGCCGGTCCGGGCGATGCGCCCCACGGTCTCGAGCGACACCCCGCCCGAGGCCTCGACGAGCGCCCGCCCGGCCACGAGCCGCACGCCCTCGACCAGCTGCTCCGGCGTGAAGTTGTCGAGCATGATCGTGTCGACGCCGGCGGCGACCACTGCCTCGACCTGGTCGAGCCGGTCGACCTCGACCTCGAGGTGCACCGTGTGCCCGAGTCGACGTCGAGCCTCGGTGATCGCGTCGCCGATCGCCGTCCCGCCTGCGAGCAGGACCGCCAGGTGGTTGTCCTTGGCGAGAACCGCGTCGGACAGCGAGTTCCGGTGGTTGTGCCCGCCGCCGCACCGCACCGCGTAGCGCTCCAGGGCGCGGAGCCCCGGCGTGGTCTTCCGGGTGTCGGCGATGCGCACGCCCGTGCCGGCCACGGCGTCGACGTGGCGCGCGGTCACGGTCGCGATCCCGGACAGTCGCTGGACGAGGTTGAGCGCCACCCGTTCCGCGCGGAGCACGGAGCGCGCCGAGCCGTGCACCGTCGCCAGGACCTGACCTGCGGCGAACGCCGTGCCGTCGGCGACGTGCAGCTCCGTCCGGACCGTCGGGTCGACGGCCTGGACGACCGCCGCGAACACCCCGCCGCCGGACAGCACGCCGGGCTCCCGTGCCGCGAGCACCGCGGTCGCGGTGGCATCGGCCGGGATGAGCGTCTCGCTGGTGACGTCACCCCAGGGCGCGTCCTCCTCGAGCGCCGTCTCGATGACCCGGCGCAGGGCGTGCGGCGGGACGGTCCCGGGGTCGGTGGTGGTGACGGTCGCCGAGACGGTGTCGGGTGCGGTGCTGGTCATGCGGGGACTCCCTGCGGGGTGGTCGTGGTGGTGGCGGCCCGTCGCGCCCGCCCGCCCGGGCGCTGCGCCCGGACCCAGGCGGTGCTGACCGGCGCCGACGGTTCGGTGTCGGGGTGGTCGGTGCGGGCGTGCGCCCCGCGCGACTCGGTTCGTGCCTCGGCGGCCAGGGCGGTGAGCCGCGCCAGGTCGAGCAGCGCCCGGTCCTCGTGGTCGCGGACGGTGCGCGGAGCGGGCGTGACGAGCGCCTCGAGCGCGCGTCGCGCGGCCGCCAGTCCCGCGGCGTCACGGAGCAGGCCGACCCGCTCCGTCATCTCGGTCTGGACCACCCGGCGGACGTCGGTGTCGTCGGTGCCGCGCGCCGCGCCTCCCGGCAGACGGTGTGCCGGACGGGAGGCACGGGGCACGCCCGCCCCGTCCGTCGCGTCGACCTGCACCCGCTGCACGGGCAGCGCCGCGTCACCGCGCAGGCGCAGGCGGGCCGGACGCGGTGCGCCGAGCGCGTCCGCCGCTCGGACGCCGAAGACCAGTCCCTCGAGCAGGGAGTTCGACGCGAGCCGGTTGGCGCCGTGGACGCCGGTGCACGCGGCCTCCCCGACGGCGAGGAGCCCGGGCAGGCTCGTCCGTCCCTCGGCGTCGGTCACGATCCCGCCCATGGCGTAGTGCGCGGCGGGTGCGACCGGGACGCCCTCCCGCGTCCAGTCCCAGCCCGCTTCGCGGACGGCGCGTGTGAGGCCCGGGAAGCGCGCGACCAGGTGGTCGGCGTCGATCCCGGTGGCGTCGAGGAGCACGGGCGCGCCGCCCTGGTCGCGCACGGCGGCCGCGATCCCGCGGGCGACGACGTCCCGCGGGGCGAGCTCGGCGTCGGGGTGCACCGCGGTCATGAACCGTCGGCCGCTCGCGTCGCGGAGCACGGCACCCTCGCCGCGGACCGCCTCGGACACGAGCCCACCGCCCGGCACCGCGAGGCGCGTCGGGTGGAACTGCACGAACTCGAGGTCCGCGACGAGCGCACCGGCACGCCAGGCCGCGGCCGTGCCGTCCCCGGTCGCGACGAGCGGGTTGGTCGTCTCGCGGTACAGGTGCCCTGCTCCCCCGGACGCCACCACGACGGCGTCGGCGGCGATGCGCTGCAGCTCGCCGAACAGGTCGAGGACGTCGACCCCGACGACCGCTCCGTCGCGGACGACCAGGTCGGTCAGGCACGTGCGCTCGAGGACGGTGACGTGCTGCCGGTGGAGCGCGGCGACGAGCGTCCGTTCGATCGCGGCCCCGGTGGCGTCGCCGTCGGCGTGCACGACGCGCCAGCGCCCGTGCGCCGCCTCGCGCCCGCGGGCCAGGTCGTCGCCGTGGCGGTCCAGGCTCGCGGGGTCGTCCGTGCGGTCGAACGGCACGCCGAGGGACAGCAGGTCGCGGACCCGCGCCGGACCGTCGGCGCACAGGACGTCGACCGCGCGCCGGTCCGCCGAGGCTGCGGCCGCGACGTGCGTGTCCGCGGCGTGCAGCGCGACCGAGTCGTCGGCCCCGAGGGCCACGGCGACCCCGCCCTGCGCGTACCGGGTCGCACCGTCCGCGAGCAGGCCCTTCGTCACCACGGTGACGTCGTGGCGGACGCTCGCGCGGATCGCGGCGGTGAGCCCGGCGATGCCGGACCCGACGATGACGACGTGCACGGTGGCCCTAGCCGCGCGGCTTCGCGGCGAGCATGCGTTCGAGCGCCACCCGGGCGTCCGCCTGCACGTCGGCCGGCACGACGATCTCGTTGAGGACCTCGCCCCGCACGAGCCCCTCGAGCACCCAGGCGAGGTAGCCCGGGTGGATGCGGTACATCGTCGAGCACGGGCACACGACGGGGTCGAGGCAGAAGATCGTGTGCTGCGGGAACTCGGCGGCGAGCCGGTTCACCATGTTGACCTCGGTGCCGATCGCGAAGGTCGTCGGCTCGGTGGCCGCGGCGACGGTCTTCCGGATCAGGTCGGTGCTGCCGGCGACGTCCGCCGCGTCGACGACGGCCATCGGGCACTCCGGGTGCACGACGACCCGGACGCCCGGGTGCTCGCGCCGCGCCTGCTCGATCTGGTCGACGGTGAAGCGGCGGTGGACCGAGCAGAAGCCGTGCCAGAGGATCACCTGCGCGTCGAGCAGCCCGGCGGCCTCGTTCCCACCCCCGGGCAGGCGCGGGTTCCACATCGGCATCCGGTCGGTGCTGATCCCCATGGCCTTGGCGGTGTTCCGGCCGAGGTGCTGGTCGGGGAAGAAGAGGACCCGCTGGCCCCGCTCGAACGCCCACTCGAGCACGGTGGCCGCGTTCGACGACGTGCACACGATCCCGCCGTTGCGACCGCAGAAGGCCTTGAGGTCGGCGGCGGAGTTCATGTACGTCACCGGGACGACGGGGACGCGACCGTCGGCGTCGGGTTCCGTGCCGTAGAGCGCGGTGAGCTCGGCCCACGCGGCCTCGACGCTGTCGATGTCGGCCATGTCGGCCATCGAGCAGCCCGCGGCGAGGTTCGGCAGCACGACCCGCTGGTCGTCGCGCGCGAGGATGTCGGCCGTCTCCGCCATGAAGTGGACGCCGCAGAACACGATGGTCTCGGCGTCGGGCTTCGTCAGGGCCGCGTTCGCGAGCTGGAAGGAGTCGCCGAGGAAGTCGGCGTGCCGCACCACCTCGTCGCGCTGGTAGAAGTGCCCGAGCACGACGACCCGGTCGCCGAGCGTCGCCTTCGCCCGCTCGATCCGCTCGTGCAGCTCCTCGTCGCTCGCCCGGCGGTACTCGTCGGGGATGACGCCCTGGCGGGGCGCGGTGGTCGGGATGACGTCGGACATCGACGAGCCCGGGCCGTAGCCGGGCCGGGCGTCGACGTCCCAGGTCGGCATCGCGAGGTCGGGCGTGCAGGTGCTGCCGGCGGCCCGGCCGTTCGAGATGCGGTCGATGGTGGTCGCGATGGACACGGTGGTTCCTATCGGGTCGGGGAACCCGCGGGGAGCGGGGTCGTCAGCGGACCGTTGTCGGCGTACGCCAGGTCGGGGTTCGAGCGGTAGAGCCGTGCGGGTCGGTGCCGACCGCCGCTCGTCGTCTCGTCGGTGGGCAGCACGGCGTCGCCCTGAGCGACCTGCCGCCGGAAGTTCGCCGGGTCGAGCGTTCGCCCGAGCACCGCCTCGTACACGCCGCGGAGCTCGGCCAGGGTGAAGCGGTCGCCGAGGAACGCCTGGGCGATCCGCGAGTACGACACCTTGTTGCGCAGGCGCCAGAGGGCGTACGCGACGATGCGGTCGTGGTCGAAGGCGAGGGGCGGGTGCTCGTCGGCGAGGAACCAGCGCACGTTCCAGTCGTCGGGCACGGAGTCGGCCTCGTCCGGGTGCACGAGGGCCCAGTAGACGACGGACACGACGCGCGACGGCGACCGGTCGACGTCGCCGAAGGCGTAGAGCTGCTCGAGGTAGCGCGGCTGGACGTTCGTGGTCTCCCGGAGGCGTGCCGCCGCGCTGTCCTCGAGGCCCTCGTCCGGTCGCACCCAGCCGCCCGGGAGCGCCCACGACCCGTCGAACGGCTCCGCGACGCGGCGCACGAGCGGCATCCAGAGCGCGGGCTCGCCGGTGTCGGGGTGCGGGCGGAGGGCGACGATCACGGTGGACACAGCGACGCGGATCCCGGCGGTGGCGCCGTCGTCGGTGTGCGCGTCGGCGGTGGTCGTCATGCGGAGCTCGTCCCGTGTTCAGGTCATGCTGACCCGAAGTCTTCGGGTTGCTGCGACACTATCACCGGTTTCACGAGGACGAAACAGGACGGCAAACTCCGGGGACAGCAGCACGCCTAGCATCGGCGACATGACGACGGTGACGAGGGTGCACGCCGTGGTGTCGGGATCGGTCCAGGGGGTCGGGTTCCGGTACTGGACGGCCCGGAAGGCGGACGGGCTCGAGCTCGTCGGCTACGCGAGGAACCTGTTCGACGGGACGGTCGAGGTCGAGGCGGAGGGTCCGTCCGAGGCGGTCGACGCCCTCATGGCGTTCCTCCGCACCGGGCCGCCGTCCGCCGAGGTCACCGACGTCGCCCTGCGGAGCGTCGTCCCGCACGGGGACGGCGACGGGTTCGCGATCCTGCGCTGACGGGCGTTCACGAACCCGACACCCGGAAGCGGAATACTCGCATCCGTTCAGGTGGTTGCCCTGTCTGCGCCACGCGCGCCCCTCGTCAGCTGCACCCCGATCCACCAGGAGCCCCGCATGACCCAGGCCGTCGATTCCGCACCCCGCACGGGGAGCGTCTCGCAGCCCTCCGCCGGCGAGACCCGACTCGTGATCGGGCTGCTGCTCGTCTCGGCGTTCGTCGTCATCCTCAACGAGACGATCATGGGTGTGGCCCTGCCGCGCCTGATGGAGGACCTCGGCATCTCGGCCGCCACCGGCCAGTGGCTCACGACGGGCTTCCTGCTGACGATGGCGGTCGTCATCCCCGTGACCGGCTTCCTGCTGCAGCGCTTCAGCACGCGGCAGGTCTTCATCGCGGCCATGGCCCTCTTCTCGGCCGGCACGCTCGTCGCGCTCCTGGCCCCCGGGTTCGGCATGCTCCTGGTCGGCCGGATCGTGCAGGCCAGCGGCACCGCGATCATGATGCCGCTCCTCATGACGACCGTGCTCAACCTCGTCGAGCCCGCCCACCGCGGCCGCATCATGGGCAACATCTCGATCGTCATCTCGGTGGCGCCGGCCATCGGTCCGACGATCTCCGGCCTGATCCTCAACGCGTTCTCGTGGCGGTGGCTGTTCGGCTTCGTCCTGCCGATCGCCGTCGCGGCGCTGCTGCTCGGTGCCCTGAAGGTCCGCAACGTCACGACGCCGCGGCGCGCGCCGCTCGACGTCCTGTCCGTCGTGCTGTCCGCCGTCGCGTTCGGCGGGATCGTCTTCGGCCTGTCCAGCTTCGGCGAGGCCGGGTCGACCGGGCCGCTCGTGCCGGTCCTGGCGCTCGTCGTCGGCTTCGCCGCGCTGGCGGTCTTCGTCCTGCGCCAGACGCGCCTGCAGCGCACCGACAGCGCCCTGCTCGACCTCCGCACCTTCCGCACCAAGGGCTTCACGGTGCCGATCGTGGCGATGGGCCTGAGCTTCATGGCGATGTTCGGCACGCTCATCCTGCTGCCGATCTACCTCGAGCGCGTCCTCGGGCTCGAGGTCCTGCAGGTCGGGCTCCTGCTGCTGCCGGGCGGTCTGATCATGGGGCTGCTCTCCCCCGTCGTCGGCCGGATCTACGACCGCCGCGGCCCGCGGGTCCTGCTCGTCCCGGGCTCGATCATCATCAGCGCGGTGCTCTGGGCACTCTCCACCGTCGGCACGGACACGAGCGTGTGGTTCGTCCTCGGTGCCCACGTCGTGCTGAGCATCGGCCTCGCGCTGACCTTCACGCCGCTGTTCACCGCCGCGCTCGGCGGCCTGCCGCCCCGCCTGTACTCGCACGGCAGCGCGGTGCTCGGCACCACCCAGCAGCTCGCCGGCGCGGCCGGGACCGCGCTGTTCGTCACACTCCTCACCGTCGGTGCGGCGACGGCCGGAGCGGACGCCGACGCGGCCGGGGTCACGGCGGCGACAGCCTCCGGCGTGCAGACCGCGTTCCTGGTGGGCGCCGTCATCTCGCTGTTCGGCATCCTGACCTCGTCGCTGGTGCGCCGCCCGGCGACGCCCGAGGGCGCGCCCGCCGGCGCTCCCGCGATGCACTGAGACCACGAGCAGGGCTGCGCACCGGCACAGCCCGACCACGCGCGGCCCACGGTGCCCCGTCGTCGACGACGTGGCATCGTGGGCCGCATGCGGTCGACGATGCCTGAGCTGAACTGGTCCGGTACGGTCACCTACTCGGCGGAACGGGTCGTACGACCGCGCACCGTCGACGAGGCCGCGGAGCTCGTCGCGCGATCCCGCAGGGTGCACGGCCTCGGCACCCGGCACTCGTTCAACGACGTCGCCGACACCACCGGCGTGCTGCTCGACCTGACCGGCATCCCCACCGACCTCGTGGTCGACACCGCCGCCGGCACCGCGACGATGGGCGCCGGCACCCGGTACGGCGTCGTCGCGCCCGACCTGGACGCCGCCGGGGTCGCCCTGCACAACACGGGTTCGCTCCCGCACATCTCGATCGGCGGCGCGATCGCCACCGGGACGCACGGTTCCGGCACGCGGCTCGGGTCGCTCAGCACGGCGGTGCGGTCCCTCGAGGTGCTCGGGGGCGACGGTGAGCGACGCTCGGTCGCGCGCGGCGACGAGGGCTTCGACGGTGCCGTCCTGCACCTCGGGCTGCTCGGCATCGTCACCCGCGTCGAGGTGGACGTCGAACCCGCCTACCGGATGCGCCAGGACACCTACGGCCCGATCCCCTGGGACCGCTTCGTCGCGAACGTCGCCGACGTGCACGCCGCCGCCTACTCGGTCTGCTCGTACACCGTCTTCGGGGACGAGGTCAGCGAGGTCCTGCTGAAGTCCCGCGTCCCCGACGGCGCCGAGGACGTCGCCGTCCCCGACGCCCTGCTCGGCGCACCCCGGTTGCCCGGGCGCCCCGCGGACGGACACCACACCGCACGGGACGGCTCGGTGGGCCCCTGGTGGGACCGGCTGCCGCACTTCCCCATCGACTCGGTGCCGAGCGTCGGGTCCGAGGTGCAGAGCGAGCACTTCGTCCCCCTGCGGCACGCGGCCGCGGCGCTCGAAGCCGTCCGCGGGCTCGCCGACCGGATCCAGCCGCACCTGCACGTCTCGGAGCTCCGGACGATGGCCGCGGACCCGGCGTGGCTCAGCCCGACGCAGGGCGAGGACGTGCTGTGCATCGCGTTCACGTGGAAGAAGCACCCGGACGCGGTCGCGGCGCTGCTGCCCGACCTGGAGGCACGGCTCGCCCCGTTCGGCGGGCGCCCGCACTGGGGCAAGATGAGCTCGCTCGACGCCGACGCGGTCGAGGCGCTCTGGCCGCGGCTGCCGGACTTCCGCCGGCTCGTCGCGGCGGCCGACCCGGACCGGACGTTCGCGTCCGCGTTCGGCGAGCGGGTCCTGCGGACCTGAGCCGGGCCTCCCGGCCGACGCCGCTCACGCGACGGGGGTGACGGTCTTCGTCTCCCCGTCCCAGTGGCGCACCCCGCCGACCGCCAGGGTCTCCGGCAGCGGTGCGGACCGGAGCGCGGCGACCGCCGCGGGCAGGTCGACGTCGCGCACCCGCCGCGCGAACGTGAGGTGCGGCGACCACGCGCCGGGCAGGGACGTCTCGACCGCGCCCGGCGCACCGCGGTGCACCGCGGCGTGGAACGCGGCGAGCGCCGGGTCGACGACCACCGCGCGCACGAGCACCGACCGGTCCGGGCCGGCAGGGAACAGCAGCACGCCGCCGAGCCGCAGGGTCGTCGGGACCGGCACGTCGAACCCCTCGGGCACGGGCAGGTCGTTCCCGGCCGCGAGGGTCACGTGCGGACTGTTCGTCCCGGAACGCCCGAGGCTCGGCAGGTCCGCCGCGGTGAGGGCCTGCCACGCGGCGCGCACGGCGTCGTCGGAGTCGGGGTCGAGGACGAGTTCGATGCTGCGCACGGTCCGAGTCAACCAAGCCGTGCTGCGTCCGGACCTTCCCCGTCAGCGGCTGTGGAGAACCCGCCGTGATGTAACACGGCGGAACGGACTCGTCGCCCGGGGCCGACGCCCGACACACTCGATGACAGGCCGCGGACCACCGCGACCCCACAGCACGGCCCACGAGGAGCACCCATGTCCGCAGCACCCGTCCTGCCCCAGAAGCCGAAGGGCAAGCGCCCCGTCGGCTGGATCATCGCCGCGACGGTGGTCGTCGTGGCGATCGTCGTCGCCGTCGTCGTGGCCGCCGTCCGCTCGGGCGGGTCCGGTGGGAGCGCCGCCGGCAGTGGCACGCAGGAGACCGTGACGATCGGGGTCGCCGACAAGTCGCTCGGCTACTGGAGCACGTACACGAAGCTGGCGAAGGACGAGCTCGGCGTCACGGTGAAGCTCACGAACTTCTCCGACTACTCGCTGCCGAACCCGGCGCTCAAGGACGGCCAGCTGGACATCAACCAGTTCCAGCACATCCAGTACCTCGCGGACTACAACGTCACCTCGGACGACGACCTGCAGCCGATCGGCTCGACGGCCGTCTACCCGCTGCCGCTCTACGCAACCGACTACAAGGAGCCGAGCGAGCTGCCGGCGAACGCGAAGGTCGCGATCCCGAACGACTCGATCAACCAGGCCCGCGCGCTGCTCATCCTGCAGTCCGCGAAGCTCCTCGAGCTCAAGGACGGTGGCAACGCCTTCTCGACCACGACCGACATCGAGTCGTCGAAGGTCGACGTCCAGCCGCTCGACGCGTCGCAGACCGCGAACGCCCTGCAGCAGGGCTCCGTCGCCGCCGCCGTGGTGAACAACAACTTCGCCACCGCTGCGAAGCTGCCGACGAGCGACATCATCTTCCAGGACGACCCCGCCAGCGCGAGCGCCGCCCCCTACGTCAACGTCTTCGCCGTGCGGAACGCCGACAAGGACAACGAGACCTACCTGAAGCTCGCCGAGCTGTTCCAGGACAGCGCCGTGCAGCAGGCCTTCAAGAAGGACCTGCCCGAGGCGGTCGCCCGCGACGAGAGCGCCACGAAGCTCCAGAGCGAGCTCGCCGAGGTCGAGCAGGACGCGAAGGCGGCCAAGCAGTAGTGCCGGTCCTCGTCGAACTCCGCGGCGTCTCGAAGCACTACCGCCGCGCCGACACCGGCGAGACCGTGGTGGCCGTCGAGGACGTCTCCCTGGACGTGCACCAGGGAGAGGTCCTCGGCGTCATCGGGTACTCCGGTGCCGGCAAGTCCACGCTCGTCCGGCTCGTCAACGCCCTCGAGCTGCCCACCTCGGGCAGCGTCACCGTCGGCGGCCAGGAGCTCACCGCGATCCCCGAGCGGGACCGTCGGCTCGCCCGCCGAAAGATCGGCATGATCTTCCAGCAGTTCAACCTCTTCCGGTCGCGCACGATCGCGGGCAACGTCGCGTACCCGCTCAAGGTCGCGGGCGTCGGCAAGGAGGAGCGCGACCGTCGCGTGGCCGAGCTCCTGGACTTCGTCGGTCTGCTCGACCGTGCGTACGCCTACCCGGAGCAGCTGTCCGGCGGCCAGAAGCAGCGCGTCGGCATCGCCCGCGCGCTCGCGTCGAACCCCGAGCTGCTGCTCGCCGACGAGGCGACGAGTGCCCTCGACCCGGACACCACGTCCGAGGTCCTCGCGCTCCTCCGCCGCGTCAACCGGGAGCTCGGCGTCACGATCATCGTCATCACGCACGAGATGGACGCGGTCCGGCAGATCGCCGACCGGGTCGCCGTGATGGAGCAGGGCCGCGTCGTCGAGGTCGGTGACGTCTACGACGTCTTCGCCAACCCGGGGACGGGCGCCTCGCAGCGGTTCGTCCGGACCGCCCTGCACGACCGCCCCTCCGCCGAGCAGCTCGCGCGGCTGCGCGAGCACCACCACGGGCGGCTCGTCACGGTGCAGATCACCGACGAGGTCGGGCTGCAGAACCGGATCGACGCCGCCTTCCGCGCGGCCGGCGTCAGCGCCGAGCTCGTCTTCGGCGGGGTCGGCGAGATCCGCGAGCGGCGCATCGGCTCGCTCACCTACGAGTTGACCGCCGACGACCCGGCGGCGGTGGACCGGGCGATCGGAGCCCTGCGCGACGGACGGGTGACCGTCGACGAGGAGGTGGCGGCGTGAACGGCTTCCAGAGCGTGATCGACACGTCCGACGTGTTCTTCGCCGCGATCCGCGACACCCTCGTGATGACGCTGGTGTCCCTCGTGTTCGCGGGCGTCATCGGGCTCGCCCTCGGGCTCGTCCTGTACGCGACCCGTCCGGGCAACCTGCTCGGCAACCGCGCGGTGTACACGATCGTCAACGTCCTCGTGAACATCGTCCGGCCGATCCCGTTCGTGATCTTCCTGGCCGCGATCGCGCCGCTGTCGCGCGTCGCCGTGCAGACCACGATCGGCGTGCCCGCGGTGACCTTCGCGATCTCGCTCGCGGCGTCGTTCGCGGTGTCGCGGATCGTCGAGCAGAACCTGCTCGCGGTCGACCCCGGCGTGGTCGAGGCCGCGCGGGCATCCGGTGCGCACCCGGTGTCGATCCTGCTGACGGTGCTCATCCCCGAGGGCGTGGGGCCGCTCATCCTCGGCTACACGTTCATCTTCGTGGGCATCGTCGACATGACCGCGCAGGGGGCGCTCATCGGCGGCGGCGGGCTCGGCGAGTACGCGATCGTGTACGGCTCGCAGCGGTACGACTGGTGGATCGTCTACGTGTCGGTGGCGGCGATCGTGGTGATCGTGCAGCTCGGGCAGTTCGTCGGGAACCGGCTGGCGCGGGCGACGCTGCGCCGCTGACGCGACGCGATCGGGCGACGGACGGGAGGCGCGGTGCCGGCGGGCCCCCCCCCCCCCCGCCCGCGGCGGGGGGGGGGGGGGGGTGCAGGCCGGGGGCCCGTTTGCGGTTGG